>NZ_MSGP01000023.1 GCF_002078235.1 Streptomyces viridosporus | reverse complement strand
GGGGAGGGCAGGGGAGAGCTCATGGCGGCATCCTGCCCGCACCGAAGCGCTCTCCGCAAAGGTCGTTGCGCACACTGCAACGAGAGGGCGGTGGGTGTCAGTGCACCTCGGTCACCAGCACGTCCAGCGTCCAGGCCGTCCCCGCCCTGGCCGGCGCCGCCGCCTCCACCTCGTACCCGAGGTCCCGCAGCGCCTCCACCAGCTCGGCGGGATCCGCCGGAGCGGCCCCGGCGGTCAGCAGACTCCGGACGATCCGCCCCTTGGTCGCCTTGTTGAAGTGGCTGACCACCTTCCGGGTCGGCGCGTACAGCACCCGCACCGTCGCCGTCCGCGCGGCCGTCTCGCCCTTCGGCTTCCAGGCCGCCGCGTACGCCGCCGACCGCAGGTCCAGCACCAGCCCGCTCCCGGCCGCCTCGGGCAGCACGGAGGCCGTCGCCGCACGCCAGTGCGCGCCCAGCGCGCCGAGCCCGGGCAGCTTCACCCCCATCGAGCAGCGGTAGGAGGGGATCCGGTCGGTGACCCGGACCGCCCCCCACAACCCGGAGAAGACCAGCAGGGAGGCCGCGGCCCGCTCCTTCGCCGCCGCGTCGAGGGAGGCCAGGTCCAGGGCGTCGTACAGCACCCCGGTGTAGATCTCCCCGGCGGGCCGCGCGCCGGCCGTCCGCAGCTCCGCGTTCTTCGCGACCTCGCCCCGCAGCCCCTCGCTCAGCCCGAGCACCTCGCGCGCCTTGTCCTCGTCGCCGGCGCACAGGTCCACCAGCTCGGTGAGGACGGCCTCCCGGGCGGCCGTCAGCCCGGGCAGCGACAGCGACCCGAGCTCCAGCGCGGCACCGCGGCCGGAAGCGGCCTTGCCTTCGGACGGCGGCAGCAGGACAAGCACACGTACTCCTTCGGTGGAACCCGGCCGCCAGAGTACGACGCCCGCGCCCTACGCCTGCGCGGTGTGCCCCCCGGGCCGCCCGCCGGCCTGCTCCCCGGTGGTCAGGGCCCGGACCAGCCCGTCGGGGTCGTCGGCGTGGAAGCGGACCACGCGGACCTCACGGCGGCGGCCGAAGAAGGTGACGTGGGTGACCGGCTCGGTGAGGTGGACGGTGATGCTCGTCCGGGAGCCGACGTCGACGTGCAGCTCGCCGTCGGCCTTCTCGTGGGTCATGCGCGTCTCCCGCCGGACGGAGGCGATCCGCTCCCGCGGTATCCGCAGGTCGACGTGGGTCGCCCGGCGGATCCGCAGCGCGCGGGCGTCCAGCACGTGGGGGCGTACGACGGAGGCGGCGTGCAGGGCGACGACGATGACGACCGTGTACACGTCCAGCAGGAGCACCACCGCGTGCACGGTCGGCCAGTCCCTCAGCAGCACGGACATCACCACCGTCTCGACCACGCACACGAACGCGAGCCCGAACATCACGGCCGCCTGCCCCTGCGCGTACCCGAACGCCCTCCCGCCGCGGACCCCGTGGGTGCGCCGCGCCCCCCACAGCACCAGGCTCACCAGCAGCCGCAGCTCGTGCCGGGCGATGACCCGGGCGATCCGCGGGCCCTTCACGACCGCCCCTCTCACGACCGCCCCTCTCACGACCGTCCCTCCGCGGCGATCCGCAGCGCCCGGCGGACCGCCTCCGCCTGGGCCGGGGCGAAGTCGGCGTAGAGCGCGCGCAGGAAGCTGTGCCCCTGGTCGATCCACGTCCCCTCCGGGATCAGCTCGGCGGGTACGCACGCGGCGAGCGCGCGGGCGGCCTCGTCCACGCGCGGGTCGTCCGGTGCGGCGTCGGCGAGCGCGTCGAGCAGGCCGTACAGGGAGAGCGCCCGCTCCACCCCGCCCGGCGCGCCCACGACCCCGCCGAGCAGGCCCATCATCCGCTCCCGTTCCTCCGGCGGCATCGCCGTCTCGATGAGCGCGAGCACCTCCCGGTCCTTGGCGGCCGTGGGGGAGTCCGTCATGTGCCCCATGTCCTGGAACAGCGCGGCCAGCTCCGGCGAGACCGGCCCCTCGGGGACCGCCCCGCCCTCCGACTCCAGCAGCGCCCGCAGCCGCTCCCGGCGGTCCCGCAGCGCCGCCTCCTGCCGCGCCAGGTCCTCGTCCAGCTCCGTCAGCACCTCGACGAGGTCCTTCCCGGCGTCGTCCGCGAGGACGTCCCGCACCTCGGCGAGCCCCAGCCCCAGCTCGGTCAGCCGCCTGATCCGCGCCAGCACGACGGCGTGCCGCAGGGTGTAGTCCCGATAGCCGTTGGCCCGCCGCTCCGGCTCCGGCAGCAGCCCCAGATGGTGGTAGTGCCGCACGGTCCGCGTGGTGACGCCGACGGCGGCGGCGAGTTCTCCGATCCGCATGGGATCAGTAGAGACGTTGACGTCGCGGCAGGGTCAAGCGGACAGCCGTGGCGTCCGACGGGGCCCGCGGTCCTGCGCCGCGATCGGGGAACGGCTCCCGGTCCCACGGACAGGTGGTCGGCCGACGCCCCGGTCCGGCGAGCGGCCGGAGGAGGGGCGTGAGACGACTGCCACGGCCCGCGGGCCGCTCCCGCGGGCGGACGCCCTGCCGGCGGGCGCTCTCTCGCCCCGGACCCCGGAGCCCCCTCCGACCCTGACGGGCCCGGTCCTCGATCCTGACGGGTCCGGTCCCGCCACGGCCGCGCAGCGGAGGCGGCTCCCACGCCGGGTAGCATGGTCGGCACGGCAGACGAGCCGGGCGGACGGCCGCGTGGAGCCCCCAGGGGCTTCCCGAGGAACGTCCGGGCTCCACAGGGCAGGGTGGTGGCTAACGGCCACCCGGGGTGACCCGCGGGACAGTGCCACAGAAAGCAGACCGCCGGGGACCTCGGTCCCCGGTAAGGGTGAAACGGTGGTGTAAGAGACCACCAGCGCCTGAGGTGACTCAGGCGGCTAGGTAAACCCCACCCGGAGCAAGGTCAAGAGGAGCGCCGTGAAAAGCGCTCTGCGCGGACGTTCGAGGGCTGCCCGCCCGAGTCCGCGGGTAGACCGCACGAGGCCGGTGGCGACACCGGTCCTAGATGGATGGCCGTCGCCCCGGGGCCCGCGAGGACCCCGGGGAACAGAACCCGGCGTACAGCCCGACTCGTCTGCCCCCGCCGTGGGCGGGGACCGCACCCCGAGCGGTGACGTCGCTCCCGGGACCCCGCGTCGGCCCGCGGCCTTTCCGGATCAACTCCCGCTGGACAGCAGGGCCTTCGCCGACCACGCTGTTGACGGACGGAGCGTCGGTGCGTGGCGACGGGGGAGGGGGCGGGACGTGTCCGATCATGCGGACGCAGGCTTGCGCGAGGAGGATCTGCCGAGCCTGTTCCAGGCGGCCGACCGGGGATCGCTGGCCGGACAGCGCCACTACCTCGCAGGCACCCGCCTCCGGCTCGCGCTGGTGCTGGTCGCGGCCCTGGGCTCGTTGACGTCCGTCCACTTCGGCGACGTTCGGATCGACTGGGCCGCCCTGCTGGCCGCCGTCGCCCTGTGCGCGAGCATCATCACCGAGGTCGTCCTGATCCAGACCGGTCCGGAACGCGTCTGGTACGACGGGCGAGCCCTGGCCGAGTCCGCGAAGACCCTGGCGTGGAAGTACGCGGTCGGGGGCGCGCCGTTCCGGATCGGCGCCGGGACGGACGCCGACGGACGGGCCGACGAGCTTCTCTCCTCCCGGCTGGAGGAGCTGCTCACGACCGCCCGCCCGGAGGCGGGACTGCTCCCGGACGGGGGCGTCCAGGTGGGTGAGCGCATGCGGGCGCTGCGGTCCGCCCCCCTTGACGCGCGGCAGCGCGCGTACGTGCGGGGGCGGCTCGAGGGCCAGCACGCGTGGTACCTGGCCAAGGCGCACTACCACCGGCGCCGCGCCGTGCTCTGGCGGGTCGTGATGCTGTCCGGCGAGGCGGTCGGGCTGCTGTTCGCCACCCTGCGGGCGACGGAGGTGCTGGAGGTCGATCTCGCGGGTCTGGCCGCGACCGTGGTCGCCGCCGCCGCGGCCTGGCTGGAGACCCGCCAGCACTCCACCCTGAGCCGTGCCTACACGGTGACCGCCCAGGAACTCGCCGTGGTGCGGGTCCGGTTGGCCGCGCCGCACTCCGAGGAGTCCTGGGGCGACGCGGTCAAGGACGCGGAGGACGCCATCAGCCGCGAGCACACGATGTGGCAGGCGTCGCGGACCGCCTGAGCCCCGGGAGACACCCCGCGCGGCACCTCGGGCCCCGGGCGGGAGAGACCCTCGGGCAGGAGGGCCCCCGGGCCGGCCTCGGCCGGACCCGGGCCCGTCCGGCGGCCCGGACCTACGGCTGTGTCCAGCCGGGGTAGAGGAGGTTCACCCGGACGTGGTCGGCGAAGCCCTCGATGCCGAAGAAGCGCTGGTCCATGACGATCGCGTCCTTCATCGCCGCCTGGTCCAGGACCGCGAAGGTGTAGTAACCGGCTTCCGGGAGCGCGGCCTCCGAGCGGATCACCCCGGTCGCCAGCAGCCGCTCCCGCTCCCGCTGGATGTGCTCCACCAACGCGTCGTTGGACCCCTCGGAGCGCATCACCTCCATGATCCGCAGGGCGAAGTGCTCGTTCGCCGCACCGGTGGCGCCGGTGGTGTTGGCGCACGCGTAGCGGATCGACTCGCGGAACTCCGGGGGCAGGAGGAGATAGGCGAACCGGGTGCCGTGCACGGCCAGGCTCTTGGTCGGGCAGACGATGCGGAAGGTCAGGTCCTGCTCCAGCCGCGCGGTGGGCTCGGCCCGCGAGGAGCGGTCCCAGCGCGCGTACTGGAACGTGCCGTCGACCAGGACGAACGACCCGGTGCGGCGCTGCCACTCGGCGATCCGCTCGATCTGTCGCGGGTGCACCGTGGTGCCGAACACCCAGATCGGATCGCACAGGATGAGCGCCGAGCGCCGTTCCGGAAGCTCGAGTTCGGTGTGCTCGCCGTGCAGCAGGCCGTCGCCGATGCGATGCATCGGTATGCCCAGTGCGCCGCAGAAGTAGTAACAGGTGTAGTAGACCGGAGGCACGTAGCAGACCTCCTCGACGCCCATCTCGCGCAGGGCGAGGAAGAAGCCGAGGAGCAGGGGGCTCGATCCACTGGACACGTACACGCCGTCACCCGGGTAGGTCACGCCGTCGGTCGCGGTGTGGAACGCCGTGATCGAGTCGGTGAGCGCGGCCGAGTCGGAGAGGAAGCTGTAGTTCTCCAGCGTGGAGAGCCCCTGGGGCAGGCTCTCCGTTCCGTTGAGGTAGTGGCCCGAGAAGGGGTGCGTCGTCTGCCAGCCGGACAGGAAGCGTCCGGTCCGGTTGGTGCGTGAGGTGGAGTCGAGGCCGCGGTGAAGTCCCAGTATCTGGGCAGGCGGAATGATCATTCTGGTCCCCCCGGGTCAGATGATGCGGTGGGCCGGTCGGCCCGCGAGCGCGCTCGCGATCGTGTCGATCCACGTGGCTGCCCGCCGGTGCACTCCCTCCGCCGTGTACCAGCCGTGGGCCGGCGTCAGGACGGTGTTCGGCAGCCCCGTGTACGGGGCGGCCGAACCGATGACGTCGAGGCCCGCCCCGGCCACGGTTCCGTTGCGCAGGGCCTCGGCCAGCGCGTCGGGATCGATGAGTTCGTCGGAGGAGATGTTGACGACGAAGGCATGGGGTTGCATCAGGGCGAAGGTGTCGCGATTCAGCAGGTGGTGGCTCTCCTGCGTCAGCGGCAGGCACAGGAAGACCACGTCGGACGTGCGCAGCAGTTCCTCGAGGCCGACCTGCTCCGCGCCCCGCACGGTCCTGGGGCTGCGGTTGGTGAACCGTGCCCGCATCCCGAAGCCCCGGGCGATGGCGAGGATGCGCGCCCCGATGTCGCCGGCACCGATGACTCCCGCGGTCCTGCCTTCCAGTTCCAGCGCGAGGTGGCCGCCGGTGTCCGCGCCGGTGCGCAGTTCCCGGTCCAGCGCGACGATGTGACGGTTCGCGGCCAGATACAGCGCGATGGCGTGCTCGGCCACCGAGGAGCCGGTGTAGCCGGGCGTGTTGCAGACGGCGATGCCGTTCGCCTCGCAGTGGGCGAGGTCCACGTAGTCGTAGGCCGTGCCCGTGGTGACGATCAGCCGCAGGTCCGGGAGCTTCTCCAGGACCGGTCCGCTCAGGTCGCGGTTGGCGGTGACGAGGATCTCCACGCCGTCCGCGCGCTCCGGCAGGCCGTCGGTGTGCCGGACCGCGCGGACCAGGGACTCCAGGCGGGGACGCAGGTCCTCGGGCACCTCCTCCGGATCGATCAGGAGCAGCGCGCTCGGGGCCCGGGTGTCGGAGAAGGCGAGGGTCAAGACTGGCTCCGTTCCGTGGTGGTCCCGCCGGGTCGGTGGGACTGGGCGATGTCCTCCAGCGTCGTGCGCAGCCACACGGCGATGTCGGTGAAGGCCTCGTCGGGGTTCGGCCAGGCGGTGACCGGCCGGCCGTCCCGCGGCAGGGCCTGGAACGAGCCGAAGGGGAAGCCGTTCCAGTCGCACGCGCGGAGCACCACGGGGACGACGCGCGCGGTCCCTTCCCGGTGCCGCTCCAGGGCCCTGCGCATCTCCACGTCCCGGCAGTACTCGGAGGCCAGGAAGTCGGCGCTGACGAGCAGGAGGATGATGTCGGCCGATTCCAGGTTCTCGTCTATCGAACCCGCCCAGTCGTCGCCCGGCCGGATCTGCCGGTCGGACCAGGAGTCGAGCAGCCCGCGGTAGCGCAGAGTGCTCAGGTGCTTCTCCAGCTGGGAGCGGAACTCGTCGTCACGGTGCGAGTACGAGATGAACATCCGGGCCGGCCTGGTGAGCGCCCTCGGGGCCCGGGGCTCCTCGTGCCGCGGTGCGGGACGCGTGGTGCGGTGGGGGACGGCCGGCCTCGCGACGGACGGCGAGTCGATCGCTCCGAGGGCGACGAGCGAGTGGTGCTCGGCGGGGGTGATGCCCTGGCAGCCGCTGATGTCGAAGCCCTCGAACTGCCTGGGCACCCGGAAGGGCTCGACTTCTTCCAGGTCCGGGTAGGTGTAACGGCGGATCGCCTCGTCGCCGCCCGCGGCCGCCACGTACGCGCCGTCGGAGTGCCAGGCGAGGGAGCGGACCGTGCCGGCGGCCGTGCGGGACATCCCGTGCAGGCGCAGCCCGTCCTGCCCCCACACCCGCAGGTGGCCGTCCTGGCCCGCGCTCAGGAAGGTGTTCCCGCCGGGCGCGGCCAGCAGGGCCAGCACCGCGCCCTCGTGCGCCCGGGCCTGGCGGAGCAGCGTCCGGGAGGTCAGGTCCCACAGGCGCAGCGCCCCGTCACTGCTCCCGGTCACGCACAGGTCGCCGGCGAGGACGCACACACTGGTGACGTGGCCCTCGACGGTGCCGAGGAGTTCGGAGCCGCCGCTCGCGACCTGCCACAGGCGGGTCTGCCCGTCCTCCCCGACCGACACCAGACGCTGTCCGTCCCCGGTGTACTGGACGGCCCGTACCCGTGCCTCGTGCCCGGTGAACGCCCGTACGCCGCCCCGCCCCTGGATGTCCCAGATCCTGATGACGGCGTCGGCGCCGGCGGCCGCCAGACTGTGCCCGTTCGGTTCGAAGGCGACCGTCCACAGCCAGTTGCGCGAACCGGTGAGCACCGCGGACGGCTGGTTCGTCCGCAGGTCCCACAGGCGTACGTCCCAGTCCTCGCTCGCCGTCGCCAGGACGTTGCCCTGCGGGCGGAACGCGACCGCCCGCACCCCCGCCGTGTGGCCGCCCAGTTCGGCCAGGCAGTCGCCGGTCGCGGCGTCCCAGAGGCGCACGAGTCGGTCGTGGCCCCCCGAGGCCAGTAAGCGGCCGTCCGGTGACGACGCCACGCTCAGTACCGTCCCCGAGCTGCCGGCCAGTACCTCCAGGCATTCGGCGTCGGCCGTGTCCCAGAAACGGATGGTGGAGTTGCGGCCGACGGTGGCGAAGTACTGCCCCTCGCTGTCGGCGGAGACCGGCCACACCGGGCCGTCGAGGCTGTTGATCACCCGCTCGCAGCGCGCGGCCGACGGGTCGGCGATGTTCCACACCCGGATCGTCTCGTCGTGGCTGCCGGTGATGAGCACTTCCCCGGAGGCGTTCCGGGTCACCGCGACGGCCCACACCGACGAGGTGTGTCCGAGGAGGGTGCCGACGAGCTTGCGGCTCTCGGTGTTCCAGACCCGGATCGCGCCGTCGTCGCATCCGACGAACACGTGCCTGCCGTCAGTGGAGAAGCGCAGGCACCGGCCGGCCACCGGCGCGCGCCCCTCCAGGGAGACCTCCTCGCCGGTGGCGGTGTCCCACATGCGTACGCACACCTCGTCGCAGGCGGCGGCGATGAGGGTCGAAGCCGGCGCGCTGTGCAGTCCCCAGATCTCCGCGTCGATCGCGCACAGCACCCGTGGTTCGCTCGCCCGGGGCTCGACGGACCAGGCGAGGATGCGCCGGTCCTCGCCCGCGCTGAACAGGACGCGCCCGTCGGCCGAGAAGACCAGGCTGCGGGTCTGCCGGTCGTGGCCGGGATAGTCGGTGGGGAGGTTGGTGGCCAGGTCCCACACGCGCAGCCGGCCCTTCTCGTCGGAGCAGGCGAGCCGTCCGCCGTCGGGGGAGAAGGCCACGGCCCTGATCCAGTCCGCCTCCCACGGGAGGGTGCGCAGCGGCGTGCCGTCCGGCACGTTGACCAGCAGGACCGAACCGCCGCTCTGCCCGATCGCCGCGGCCTTGCCCTCCGGCGAGAAGTCCATGCCGAAGACGTAGTGGTAGACGCCGGGGAAGCGGCATCCGGAGAACTCCGTCATCCGGGCCGTGGCGTGCGAGAGCCGGATGCCGGACAGGTCCACCTGGCGCAGCACCAGGTGGGAGAGGTCGAGGCCGGAGAGGTCGCTGGTCCACGCGTGGTGGATCGAGAGGGCGTTCGCCGCGAGGAACGTGCCGTACGCCTCCGAGCCGACGCGGGAGGCGTCCAGCAGGGAGAGCAGCCGCGGGGCGACCTGGCTGGCGGAGCCCAGCCGGTCCTGCAGCATGTTCATGATCGGCTGGGACAGGAAGCGGCGCTGGGCCTCCCGTACGTGCTCCGGCATGGCGGCGTCCACGAGCGCGAACCGGGTGAGCACGTCCGGTTCGCCGGTGCGGACCTCCTCGACGCAGGCCAGGTTGAGCCGTGCCGTCACGAACTCCTGGATCATGTACTGGAGGTAGAAGGAGCCGTTGCTCTCCTGGACCAGGGACCTGCGCCGCAGACGCTGCAGCAGCGTCGCCGCGGACGACGGGGTGCCGATCCGCGGTTCGGCCGAGATCTCGCGGACCGTGAGGGGGCGGCGGGCCGCGGCGAGCCGGAACAGCACCAGTCGCTCGGCGTGCGTCAGCCGTTCGAAGTGCTGGTGGAACAGTCCTTCCAGTTCCCCGAAGAGGAATTCGCCGGACTCCACGAAGCGGGCGATGCTCCCGTCGTGTATGTCGAGGATCAGGTCGGAGACGAGTTGTATGGCCAGCGGGTTGCCGTCGTACCTGCTGACGAGGTCCCGGCGCAGCCGTACGTCGCCGCGCAGGCCGCGCCGGGCCAGGAGCGTCCGGGCCGGCACCTTGGGCAGGCCCTGCAGGTGCATGGCGCGCACGCTGGCGCTCGTCTCCCGCAGGAACGACGGGTTCTCACGCGAGGTGATCAGTACCGTCGAGCGGTGGGGTTCGGACGCCAGGCAGCGCAGCAGGGTGCCGTACTCCTCGTACCCGGGCCGGAACTCCCCGGAGAACCGCTCCGAGTCGAGGAGGACCTCCAGGTTGTCCAGCACGATGAGGGACGGCTCGTCGTCGAGGCAGGTGATGAGCTGTTCCAGCGGTGTCCCCGGGGACGCGGTGTCCCGGTCGGTGAACAGCGACAGCAGCCCGTGCAGGAATGCGTCGGCCGGGGGCGCGTTGGTGAGGGAGACCCAGATCGTGCGGCGCGACGAGGTGCCCCCGGTCTGCGCCAGCCGGTAGGCGAGTGCGCTCTTCCCGACGCCGCCCAGTCCGTACACCGTGCAGACCCGACAGCCCGACTCCATGAAGTTGAGGAGTCTGCTGACCTCTCTGGTGCGGTCGACGAAGCCGTCCGGCGGCACGTGGTAGGTGCTGAACAGGTACGAGATGGACATGGCTCTCACCTCCGGACAGCCCAGGAGAGGACGTGGGCGCGACGACGCGCCACCGTCCGGGCCGGGCGGCGGCGGGCGCGATTGTATCGGGCCGTGCCATGCCTTCAGTGAGCCGTCGATCGTGCCAACTCCTGCTGTGAAAAAGGGAGCTGACGGCTTATTAGATAGTCACATCACTTTCGTCATGGGTGTGATGTCCACGAGGACCACGGCGCGTTCACCCGGTCCTTGCTCGTCGCCCCGGCGGATGGGATCGACGTGGTGACTGACGCGTTCGTCGTGGATTCCGTACGAGTCGAGTGGCTGCTCCAGGTCGAAGACGGCCCGGAGTCGGTGCGCGGGCACATCGCCCGGCTGCGCGCCCGCGCAGGCCGCGTCGGCGACGTAGTTGGTGCCGCCCACCGCGTTCTTCTTGTAGACCAGATGGGCGAAATGAAAGGGCTCACCGTCCTGGTGCAGGAAGTTCGGTGACGACACGGCCGAACCGTCCCCTTCCGCGACGGAGAGTTTGATGAGGTGCACGCCCACGTGCAGGGGAGCGGCACGTTCCCGTTCGCTCCACCACGTCTGGGTGAAGTCGAAGAGGACGATCCGTTCCAGCAGGGGATTGTTCTCCGTCCGCTGCGAGACGGCGGGAAACCACCGGTCCAGATCGCGGTGCTCCGGGTTGTACCCGCCCTGGAAGTAGCGCGTGACCGTGCCGTGGCGCGCGTGGTGCGTCTTCGGAATCCAGTGCAGCCTGCCCTCCCAGGGGAGCAGCACCGCGGCGGAGTGCCGGCGGTAGCGGTTCAGCCGGGGGTCGCCGTACGGGTCCGGCGGCAGGTCGGCGAACTCGGCCTTCAGATCCTCGTACCACGTGTCGACGAGGGTGGGTTCGAACTCCTCCGACAATCGGAACTGCTCGAATCCATGGGTCCTCAACGACGGCTCCCCCTGCCCCTCCACGGTCTCCTGCCCCCTCGTGGTGGTTCCTTCACCGCCGGTGAGCGGCTCGTCACGGGGGATGTGCCCAGGCGGGCTGGTGGTCAATCCCCCGTTCGACCGCCCCGGCCACGCCCGGCCACGCGTCGAAGGAGCTCGAAGGAGTTCGAAGGAGTCGGGCCGTCGGTTCCCCGTCGGAGGTCGGACGTCGCAGCCCGGTGCCGGGGCGGGCCGGACCCGCCCCGGCACGCGGCCGCGCCGATCCGGCTGCCCCCGGTGTGCGGCCCGGCTCGTCCGCCGGCCCGCGTCACGCGTCGGTGAGGTAGTCCCGCAGCGCGTGCGAGCGGGCGGGGTGCCGGAGCTTGCTCATCGTCTTGGACTCGATCTGGCGTATGCGCTCGCGGGTCACGCCGTAGACCTGCCCGATCTCCTCCAGGGTCCGCGGCCGCTCGCCGTAGAGGCCGTACCGCAGGGAGATGACGCCGGCCTCGCGCGGGCTCAGGTCCGCCAGGACGCTCCGGACGGCGCGCTGGAGGTGCCCGAAGGCGACCACCTCCCAGGGGGAGGGCGAGTCGCTGTCCATGATGAGGTCGCCGAACTCGCCGCCGCCCTCCTCGGACAGGGGAAGGTCCAGGGAAACGGGCTCCCTGGCGTACGCGTCGAGTTCGGCCAGCTTCTCCACGGTGATCGACGCCCGCTCGGCCACGTCCTCCGGGGCGGGCTCGGTGCCGGTGGCGCGGATCAGTTCGCGGCGGACCCGTGCCACGCGGTTGATGACCTCCACCGCGTGCACCGGGATGCGGATGGTGCGGCTCTGGTCGGCCATGGCCCGGGTGATCCCCTGCTTGATCCACCAGGTGGCGTAGGTCGAGAACTTGAAGCCCTTGGTGTAGTCGAACTTCTCCACGGCCCTGATGAGTCCGGCGTTGCCCTCCTGGATGAGGTCCATGAACTGCAGTCCGCGCCCCGTGTAGCGCTTGGCGACGGACACCACCAGGCGGAGGTTGGCCTCGGTGAGGTGGTTCTTGGCGCGGCGTCCGTCCTCGGCGAGGAGGCCGAGTTCCCGGCCGTACCGCGGGTCGAGGACCGGTTCCTCGGCGAGCAGCCGCTCGGCGTACAACCCGGCCTCGATGCGCTGGGCCAGCTCCACCTCCTGCTCGGCGGTGAGCAGTCGGACCCGGGAGATGAGCCGGAGGTAGTCCTTGACCTGGTCGGCCGTGCCGAGGTCGGAGGAGAGCCGGGGCGCGGGCGCGTCGGTCTCGTCGTCCTCGGCGAGCAGGAGGCCCTCGGGGGTCGGCGCGTTCGTGGCGTTCATCGGGTCTCCGTCGGGTTTTCGGATCCGGAATTCTGCATGAATGCGATCGGCGATTCCCGGGACAGGACGACGGACGCGTCAGGGGAATGGTGCCGGCGGGCGCCTTGGACGACGAGCCGATTACTCATTTCTCCGACCTCAGACGTTGAGAGCTGGCGATATCCACCGTAACACCGCGCCCTCACTGGTCAGGGGTGCTGCTCAAGGGCCCCCGGATGTGGGAAACGTCGCCCTTGACAGAAAAGCCGGCCGTGTGAGCACGGAAAAGGGGGATCTTTTGAGAAGGGCCGGGAACGGCCCGTGGGTTTTCCGCCCGGGCGAGCGGTGTGCGCCGAGGGGAAGGGCGGGCCGAGGAAAGGGGTGGACCCGCCGAGCGGATTTCCCCGGAAGGAGTCTGCCCACATCGCGCCGCGCCTCCCCGGGCCCCCGGCGATCACCGGGGTTCCGAGATCCGGGCCGCGTACGTGACCGGCCGCAGCACGCCCCCTCGGGATAAAAGGAATGCACGCGTGCCATCGGGTGGGGTACGTTCCCGCTTGTTCGAAGGGGGGCCCAGTGGCGAAGCTCAATCAGATCATCGCTGTCGAAAAGGGCGTCAAGAGCAAGTCGCTCCAGGACATCACCGCGGCGCACCACAAGGTGCAGAAGCCGGCGCTGCTGTCCGGCATCTCGCGCACGTACCAGCCGAAGGACGAGGAGGGCGAGCAACTGCCGCCCGAGTCCACGCGGGTGCAGGTGCAGGCCGAGGACGTGCTGCGGGAGATGTCCGCGTCGCTGACCCGGCTGTTCGACGTGACCGCCACCAAGGACTGGGCGAACTGCACGGCCCGCGCGGACGTCACGGTCGACGGGCGGACGATCCTCGCCGACGTCCCGGTGAGCCACCTGCTGTTCCTGGAGAAGCAGCTCACCGACCTCCACACCTTCGTCAGGAAGCTCCCCACGCTCGACACCGCCGAGTCCTGGTCCCGCGACCCGTCCACGGACTGGTGGAAGACGGACCCGGTGCGCACGATCCGCACCAAGAAGGTCCCGCGCAACCACGTCAAGGCGGAGGCGACCGACAAGCACCCGGCGCAGGTCGAGGTGTACTACGAGGACGTGCCCATCGGGTACTGGACGACCGTGAAGTTCTCCGGGGCGCTCCCGGCGCGGCGGGTGAACGAACTGGTGGAGCGGGTCGAGAAGCTCCAGCAGGCGGTGAAGTTCGCCCGCGAGGAGGCCAACGGCGCCGAGGTCACCGACCAGCGGGTCGGCGAGGCGGTGTTCGGCTACCTGTTCGGCTGACACCGGCCGCGAGCAACATCCACGAACGCCCCCGCGTGCGAGCGCGGGGGTGCGCGACAGGCGCGGGCCGGATTGAGGACCGGTTCGCGTGATGAGCGCAAGCTGACACTGAAGTTCAGCCTGAAGAAGCGGTGACAGTGAAGGTTCGAGTCCTTCCCCCGGCACAACAGCCCGACACCGGGCCGGGGTGGCCCAACACGGCAGAGGCAGCCGCGGTCAATCTCAGACTCTCGCTCCAGTCTCAGCATCGCCGCCGATCGCCGGATCGACCGGGGACGGACGAACGCCGTCGGATGCGAGTTCGACTCTCGTCTGCACCTCTTGCCTGGTGCGGTAGTTCAACGGAAGAACACGACGGCATGATGACTGATCCGTCCTCTTAAACGCCGCCGGCGTGCGCAACTGGGTGGCATCCCCAGGGGCCCGGGAGCTGGATACGACTCCCGGGCTCCGCCATGTCCGGGCCGAATGCGACGTCCGAGTCGATCGCGACGTCCGGGCCGATCGTGGCGCGGCCGGGCGCCTGCGCGGCGGACGGCGAAAGAAAAAGGGCGAGGAAAGAGACGAAGGAAGGCGAAGGAAGGCGCGGGAAGACGCGGGAAAAGAGAAAGGCAAGGAGGTCACTCACTCCTTGCCACTCTCAACATATAGCGCACCGGGGGCCTTGCGGCAAGGCCCCGGTCGTGCCGGAGAATCACCGGCCGTGACCGGAATCTGTGGAAACGGGGTGTGGTGATGATCGACGTGATCGTCGTCGGCGGCGGGCCGACCGGACTGATGCTCTCCTGCGAACTGCGGCTGCACGGCGTGCGCGTGGTCGTGCTGGAGAGGCTGACCGAGCCGACCGGGCAGTCCCGCGGGCAGGGCCTGCACACGCGCAGCGTCGAGCTGATGGACCAGCGCGGTCTGCTGGACCGGTTCCTCGCGGTCAGTGAGAAGTTCCAGGTCGGCGGTCTCTTCGGCGGCATCGTCAAGCCGTGGCCGGACCGGCTGGACACGGCCCACCCGTACGGCGTCGCCACCCCGCAGCCGGTCACCGAGCGGCTGCTCGAGGAGCGTGCCCTGGAACTCGGTACCGAGATCCGGCGCGGCTGCGAGGTGGTCGGGCTGAGCCAGGACGAGGACGGGGTGACCGTCGAGCTGGCGGACGGCACGCGGCTGCGCTCGCGCCACCTCGTCGGGTGCGACGGCGGCCGCAGCCTGGTGCGCAAGGAGATCGGCGTCGGTTTCCCCGGCGAGCCCGCCAAGGTCGAGACGCTGCTCGGTGAGATGGAGCTGACCGAGGACCCGGCGACCGTCGCCGCCGTCGTCGAGGAGGTCCGCAGGACCCAGCTGCGGTTCGGCGCCGCTCCTCTCGGGGACGGGGTGTACCGCGTCGTCGTGCCCGCCGACGGTGTGGCCGAGGACCGTGCCACCGCGCCGACCCTCGAGGAGTTCCGGCAGCGGCTGCGGGCCGTCGCGGGCACCGACTTCGGTGCGCGCGCGCCGCGTTGGCTCTCCCGGTTCGGCGACGCCACCCGGCAGGCCGAGCGCTACCGGGTCGGCCGGGTGCTGCTGGCCGGCGACGCGGCGCACATCCACCCGCCGACCGGCGGGCAAGGGCTCAACCTCGGTGTGCAGGACGCGTTCAACCTCGGCTGGAAGCTGGCCGCCGTGGTCAACGGCTGGGCTCCGGAAGGGCTGTTGGACAGCTACCACGCCGAACGGCACCCGGTGGGCGCCCGCGTGCTGGAGAACACCCGCGCGCAGATCACGCTGTTGGGGACCGATCCGGGGGCGACCGCGTTGCGGGAGCTGTTCTCGAGGCTGATGGACTTCGAGGAGGTGAACCGGTACGTGACCGGGATGATCACCGCGGTCGAGGTCCGCTACGACTTCGGCGAAGGCCACGAACTGCTCGGCCGGCGGATGCGGGACGTGAGGCTGAAGCGGGGCCGCCTCTACGAGCTGATGCGCGGCGGCCGCGGGCTGCTGCTCGACCGGACCGGCCGGCTCTCGGTGGCGGGCTGGGCGGACCGCGTCGACCACGTCGTCGACGTCAGCGAGGAACTGGACGTGCCCGCGGTGCTGCTGCGGCCGGACGGTCACGTGGCGTGGGCCGGCGAGGACCAGGCGGATCTGCTCGGCCACCTGCCCAGGTGGTTCGGCGCCGCCGCCGACTGAGCGCGGGTGCGCGGGCGCCGGCAGTCCGGTTGCGGGACACCCAGGAAAGAGTAACCTAAATTTTATCGATACTACCTGATTTATGGAGGTAGGCGATGTTCCTCCGACTGCTGCGGCGTCGCATGCCGCATGGGCTCGTCCTGCTCGGCAACGGCCGTCTGATCCGGGGCTACAGCGGCGCCTACTACGACGGTCACGGATACCAGTACTGACACCGCCCCCACGTCGGGCCGGGTCCGCCGCAGGAACGGTGTCAGACCGACCTTGGAGGATGTGCGGTGGCAGAGGACGCGGCAGAGGACACCGATGCCCTGGTGGCCATGGTGCGGATCCTGTCACCGCACTGCCGTGTCACCAGGATGTCCGACGGAGCGCTGATCGCGGACTGGCGGCGGACGCGTTTCCTCGGGGTGACGACGGCGGACATCCGGAAGTTCGCCGGGGGAGCCTCCGGGGAACGCGCCGAAATCGTCACCGGTCTCCTCCGCGCCGGGTGTGCGACGGCCCGCCCGAGGCGGCAGTCGGACGCCGCGGTCGGGCTCTGGCTGCGCGGAGTGCACCTGTTGATCCGCACCGTGGGGTTCGGGCGCGCCCTTCGGCTCCTGTCCTTGGCGGCCCCGGCCTACGTCCGTGCGGACCCCGCCGCCACGGAGGACGTCGAACGGCTGAAACGGGCAGTGCGATCACACGGTCGCAGAAGCTGGTTCGTCAACGGCGACTGCAAGGCCGAGGCCATGACGGCCTTCGTCCTGTTACGGCGGCGCGGCCTGGAGGCCGTACTCCACGTCGGTGTGCGCGAGCACCCGTTCGCCCTGCACGCCTGGACGTCTTCGGCCGGCCTGTGCATCCCCGACGCCGATCCGCGCGGACACGCGTTCGCGCCGGTCCTCTCGGTCGGCGGCGGAGGGCAGTGACGTGGAAGCGCTCCGCCTCGAGTGGCACGGGGACGTCCCGAAGCTCTGGGCGGCCGAAGCCATGGCGCGGCAAGGGCTCGTGACGACGGTTTCCTCACGGGCCGGGACCGCGGTGGTCGCCGGCTGGGTCGGCTCCGTCCGTGAGCGCGTGGCGGGAGCGCGCGGCCTCCTCGACGACTGGGGCCGGTCGCAAGCCGTACCACCTCTGCCGACCGGCGACTATGCGGCCGTCCTGGTGTGCCGCGACCGCATCCTGCTGATGCGGGACGAACAGGCCCGCATTCCCCTGTTCTTCAGGGAGGCCGGTGATCGGGTCACCGCGGTGAGCACCTCGGCGCGCCACCTGGGCGGCGGAGCGAAGCTGGACCGGCGCTACTTCTGCCGGTACCTGACCGGGAACATGGCGCAACCCCACACGGAACTCACCCCCTTCGCCGGGGTGCACCGCGTCCTCGGCGGCGAGGTGGTGGAACTCTCGCTCACGGGGCGGATGCGCGGTCGGGCGCTGCGACACGTCCGTCGGGCCCACGACCCGTCGGTACCGGCAGCGGACGGACCCGGCCTCGGCGGGGCCGCGAAGGACCTGCGCACCGCCTTGGAGAACGCCGTCGGGCGTCGCATGGGCAGGGTGACGGCGTGCCATGTCTCCGGCGGCACCGACTCCACCAGCGTCGCGCTGCTCGCGGCACGCCCGCCGGCCGCGGGACAGGGCTGCCCCGGGGACCTCGTCCTGCTCGCCGGGCGCTTCGGACGGGGAGAACTCGCTGCCGAACAGCCCTACCTGGACGAGGCGATGGCGGAGATCCGCCGGCACGCGCCCGCCGCCCGCCCGGTGATCGTCGACGCCGACGACGTGGCCGACTTCGACGACTTCCAGCACCACGCGGGAGACCCGGACGAGCCGCATGCGCACGCCTTCCGCGCCCCGTTCTGGAGCAGGCTCCATGCCGCTGCGGCGGATCTGGGCTGTGACACCCTCCTGACCGGTTGCGGGGCCGATCCGATCGTGGACGCCAACCCGTTCCACCTGCACCGGCTGGCCCGCACGGGACGGCTCCGGCAGATGACGAGGCAGGCACGCGACTGGGCCGCGGGCAGCGAGCGGGGCTTGTGGGACGTCGTCTCCGCCTACGTGGTGCGGCCGACTCTTCCGCTGACCGCCGAACGGGTCACGGCGCTCGTCCGCCGCCGCGGAACGGTGCTCGGTGGCCTCGGCGGCTTCGCCCGCCCCCCATGGCTGCGTTCCGGATTCGCGCGGGCCCACGGCTACCGTGAGGCCGGTATCGCGGAGAGCCGCTTCGTGTTCGGGCGCGAGCCCGAACAGTCGCTCTACGAGGCCGCCAACTACCTCGCCGCTCCCGATCCGCTGTCCTGGCGCCGCGCACGGCAGGACGGGTTCTTCCTCTCGCACCCCTTCCTCGACCCGGAGGTCGTCGCCACGATGCGCCGCCTCCCCGCCGAGACCGCGTTCCAGCCGGGCCGTCCGAAGGCGGTACTGCGCGAGGCGATGGCGGATCTGCTGCCGCCCCGGATCGGTGGCCGGGTGGCCAAGGTCCCCTTCAACCAGCTCTACGCCCGCGGCCTGCGGACCCACGGTGACGAACTCATCGACCTCTGCCGCTCCGCGAGGCATCCGCTGATCACGGAGATGTTCGACGTCGAGACGCTGTGCCGGGCGGTGAGGGAGGCGCAGTTCGGCATGGGGGACTCCTACTCCTGTGACCGCGTGAACAGTTCCCTCGCCCTCGTGGCGTGGCTGGAGCGATCGGACCGGCGCTCCCGCGTGCCCCGTGCGGCCATGCCGGTCACACCTTGTCCTTGATGTCCCAGAGGGTCCGTTTGATCGGACCCGTTTCGGCGCCGACCAAGCCGTACCGGTTCGACGTCTCGGTTATTTCCGCTCTGGACAGGACGCGGTTTTCCTCACCTTTTCGCGTGATGGATACCGACAGGGTTGCGCCATGCGCGCCGAACTGCCAGTAGACAGACACGTAGCGGGGATCCCTCGTGTGCTGGTCGATCGCATTGTTTTCGTACACCCGGCCGCGGTAGGCGACGGAGTCGAAGTTCTTGTTCCTCGTGACCCACTGGGGCATTTTGCCGCCGCTCCAGGAGTTTCCCGTTATCTGGATCTGCTCCACACCGCCCCGGTCCTTTCGTGTCAATTGCGCGGAGGCGTAGAGCGCCAACTGGTCATACGGTGTGTCGATGGGCAGTTGCACAACCATTCGGGTGGCGAACGCGTCGTTCGCCTCGATCCATCTTCCGGCAGACATCCATGGCTGCGCCAACACCAACTGGCCGGGCTGGTAGATCTCCCTTCGGGAGAGTGGGTGTTGCACGTAGAAGTCACGGAACGTCTCGGCATCCGCACGCCATTGCTCGCGGGGCCGGTCCGTCCGGCTGAGCGACACCTGCTCGCCCATGGCGTGGAATTCGGTGCCGAGCACGTAAAAGCCCATATCGCTGCGGTTGTCGATCCTGATGTCGACCGGTACGGCGAATTCCTTGCGGTCCTTGCTCAGTACGGGCTCTCCCACGGTGATGCTGACGAGGGGCTTGGCGCCGTGCTGGGACGGCTGGTAGAGGTGCTGGTAGCCGAAATTGGCCACCGCGAGAGCCGAGGAGACGATCAGTGCCGCGGCCACCCGCTTCGGGGAGGGGATCACGACCGATGTCCGCCACACCGTGAAGACGGCCCCTACGGAACCCGCCGTGAGCAGGCTGAACAGCGCCCGGTAAAGCGTGGAATCGCCGTCCCTGAATGCCTCGAGCAGAAGCATGGTGTTGGCCAACAACGCCGCGACCGTGCCGATCAGTGCGACCATTCCGGAATAGGGGAAGACGTTCCGGCCCCAGTGGTCCACGACCGCGGCAGCGCCCAGCAGCGAGAGGGCCGAGACCAGAAGGAGGACGGCACCGGTGATGCGTCCCGTGTAGGTCAGGGCCTCGGTGAGGTCTTCGAGGCCCCACCAACCCAGCAGCAGCGCCGTCGGGAGGAGGACCAGCAGGATCAACGCCAGGGCGGCCGGCGACTTCCCGGTGCTCGTCGTGAACAGCAGGGCCCGCAGGCGCGAGCCGACGCCGGCCCCGGAGGGAGTCCTCACGTGATCACCTCCTGACGCCGCAGGCCGTCCACCAGCGCTGACGGTGACCGCGACCGGAACGCACGCTCAAGCCGACCGTGAAGAGTTCCGCCGCCGGTAGGCGCCGGCCTATGTCAACTGGATCCACGGGGTTCTCCTTCGACTTCGACCGTCACTGCGGCCCCGCACGGGTGAAGCGCCGTCCGGCGAGCCCCTGCCGACTTCCTGCGGCACCTACCTCGCGGTGGCGTCGCGGAGCATCCGGTCCCCGCAACGGATCAGGAGACCTGGTGCCGCGCCGGGACTCGAGCACCATCGTCCGGGTTGGTCATTCGGATCACCATCCGGATGCCTCCGGACGGCCTAGTCGACCGTGCAGACGTACTCGACGACCGGTGGTTCGTCTCCGTGGTGTTCCGGGACGATGCCGAGGTCCACGATCTCCTTGTGCGCCGTCTTCCAGTCCTCCCGAGCCGGTCCGGCACGTCGGCCCCGGGACGGCTCCCGGCGGTAGCCGCCGTCGACCCGCACGGCGCGGGCCGCACCATGGATGCACGGGTGCGCTCCGGCGGCCTCGGTGAACTCCGCGGCGACACCGCCACGATGTCGTCTCCCGGCCCGGCCCGGCCCGACGGCCCGGTCCCGTCGGGCGTGAACATCCCCACCCCCCGTCAACGGGGACGTGGAGGTCACCACCGGGTGTCGGTGTCCTCCTCCTCCCTCCTCACCTGCCCGTATGTCGTTTCCGCTGCCGCTGGAGCGATGCTCCGAGGTCCGTCGGCGCAGTCGTTGTCAACTTCCCTTGGGTGAAGAGCACTTGACGGTTCCCGGTTCCCCGCTATGGTCTAGACCGGCGAGCACAGGTCTAGGCCAGTGCTCGCCCGCGTCCCGGTGCCTTCACGGGCCGGGGCGAAGTGTGGTGTCCGCCGCGGCGGCGCGACCGCGCGCTCCGCCCTCGCCTCGTCGGCGAGGCGCGCAGGACACATGCGGTGCACACCGTGTGCGTCAGCGATGTCGTGCTCCGTGGCCGGTTCTCATGTACACCGAAGAAAGAGTCATTACATGGACATGAAAAGGCGAGCGTCCCTGGCTGTCGGAGCCATGGTCGCCCCCCTCCTCGCCATCACCCTTCCGGCCGGTACGGCCAACGCCCACGGCTGGGTGACCGACCCGGGCAGCCGTCAGGACCAGTGCGCCCAGGGCGTCGTCGACTGCGGCCAGATCAAGTACGAGCCGCAGAGCGTCGAGGGCCCGAAGGGCCTGCGCAGCTGCAGCGGCGGCAACGCCCAGTTCGCCGACCTCGACGACGACCGCAAGGCCTGGCGGGTCACGCCGGTCGGCGCATCGCACACCTTCACCTGGAAGCTCACTGCGCGCCACTCCACCGACACCTGGCAGTACTTCGTCGGCGACCGGAAGATCGCCGAGTTCAACGACCGGGGTGCGCAGCCTCCCGCCCAGGTCAGCCACCAGGTCGACTTCGGTGACCTGAAGGGCCGCCAGAAGGTCCTGGCCGTCTGGAACGTGGCCGACACCAACAACGCCTTCTACGCCTGCATCGACGTCGACATCGCCGGCGGCGGCAACGGCGGTGGCGACAACGGCGGCGGCAACGGTGGCGGCAACAACGGTGGCGGCGGGTCGGACTCCTGCGCCGCGCCGGTCTGGAGCACCGGCACCGTCTACCACGGCGGCGACACCGTCACCCACGACGGTCGCACCTACCGCGCCAAGTGGTGGACGACGAACGAGCGGCCCGGCTCCGCCGACGTCTGGGAAGACCTGGGCGCCTGCTAGACCCGCTCGGATCCGCTGAGCGAGACCGGTGCGGCACGCCAGCCCCACGCGGCGCCCGCCGCACCGGTTCGGCGGGGCCGGCCACCGATGTGAACCGTCCGCAACGACGGACGGTTCACATCGGTGGCCGGCCCCGCCCTTTCGCATGATCGGCGCCGAGCGCCGAAGGGGCGGCCCACCGGGGCGGCGCCCCACCGGCACGTCCCGCGGACGCCGGCTCCCACGGCCCGCCACGGGATCAACCGTCGGACGGGTCCCGGCGGGGAGCTCCGAGCGAGCGCTGCGTGACCCGGGCCAGGTGGCGGGCGAAGACCTCGCGGGCGTCGGGGGAGAGCGTGCGCAGGGCCACCAGGGCCGTGACGGCGACGTCGCACAGCTCGGACCGGACGTCGTCCCAGGTGTGCGTGGTGCCCTTGCGCGGGTTCTGACCGGTCGCGCCGATCACGGCCTCGGCGACCTCGCCGACCTCCTCGGACAGCTTGACGATCCGCAGCAGCAGGCCCTCCCGGCCCTCGACCGGACGGTTCTCGTCCAGCCACGCGCACAGGTCGTCGACGGCGTCCCACAGATCGACGGCCGGAGCCGGAGGCGTGACCGGGGGAGGGGGCAGAGGATCGCTCATGGGACAGAGCCTGGCACAGGGCACCGACAGCCCCCGGTGTCCGGTGCGCTACTCGAACAGCGTCTCCTGTTCGCCCTCCCGTGCCGTCCGCAGCCGCCGGCTGCGTGCCCCCACCGTCACCGCCGTGGCCGCCGCGGTCGCCGCGAAGGCCACCGGGACCATCCAGCCCCGGTTGACCGTGTGGCCGAGGGCGTGGTCCAGGGACAAGCGGCCGGGGCCCGCGACGGCGAGGCCGGCGGCGGTCAGGCCCAGGCTCGCCGCGTACTCGTAGCCGCCCTCCTGGTTGAAGAAGCCGCTGGGCGCGTGCACGGCCGCCGCGCCCGCCATCGCCCCGGCCGCCGCCGCGCCCGCCGCGGGGGTGGCGAGACCGAGCGCCAGCAGGAGGCCGCCGCCGGTCTCCGCGAGGCCCGCGGCCCGCGCGCTGGCCTTGCCGGGCGCGTAGCCGATGGTCTCCATGAACTGGCCGGTGCCCTCGATGCCGCCCCCGCCGAACCAGCCGAACAGCTTCTGCGCGCCGTGCGCCGCCAGCACCCCGCCCGTTCCCAGCCGGAGCAGCAGCAGACCCAGATCGCGTCGGTCGTAACAGGTCACGTCGTCTCCCGGAGCAGTCGCTTCGCCGTGACCACCGTCGCAGTCCGCCGTCGGCCCGGCCCGCCGCCGGACGCCGTTCGGGTGGCACGGGTGGCGGGGCCCCGCGGCCGGGACGACGCTGGCAGGCATGACGATTCAGACCACCCGTCTCAGCGACCCGGCCGTCCGGGCCTTCGTCACCGCCGTCAACAACCACGACCGCGAGGGCTTCATGGCCCTCCTCGCACCCGGCGCGACCATGGCGGACGACGGCAGCGACCGCGACCTCGCCGACTGGATCGACCGCGAGATCTTCTCCGCCAACGGCCACATGGAGGTCGACAACGAGTCCGACGGCGGACGCACTCTCGTCGCCCGCTACCGCAACGACACCTGGGGCGAGATGCGCACCCGCTGGACCTTCACCGTGGACGACGACGGCCGGATCTCCCGCTTCGAGACCGGTCAGGCCTGATCCTCTCCACGCTTGTACGGGGGGCTTGCCCTCGCGCGCGCTCGAAGTCCTGGCGTCCCCGGGCACGGAGAGCACACGGACACGGGGACGCGGCGGTATCGAGGTCAGCGCCGTCGGGTTCGGCTGCCGGGTGATCGGCGGTGAGTGGCAGGACTCCGCGGGGCAACCGCTGGGCCGGGGCAGGGGCGACGACGAGGAGTCCGTACGGGCGGTCCGGCGCGCCCTCGACCTCGGCGTCACCTTCTTCGACACCGCCGACGAGGGGGGTACCTCCCTGCTCGAACGAAGCTGAGAGCCCGGGGGAGGCACCGGGCACGGCGAACGCGTCCTCGGCCGGGCCCTCGGCCGCCGCCGGGACGAGGTCGTCGTCGCCACCGAGTGGGGCAACACCTTCGACGCGGACACCCGCACCCTCACCGGCGGCGACGACTCGCCGGAGCGCCTCCGCCGGGCCCCGACCGCCTCGCCGCGCCGCCTCGGCACCGACCGGATCGACCTGTACCAGCTCCACCTCGCCGACGCCGACCCCGAGCGGGCCGCCGGGCTCCGTGACGCGTGCGAGGAACTGGTGGCGCGGGGACTGATCCGGGCCTACGCCTGGAGCACCGACGACCCGGCCCGCGCCGCCGTGTTCGTGAAGGGGCCGCACTGCGCCGCCGCGCAGCACGCGCTCAACGTGCTCACGGACGCGCCCGAGATGCTCCGGCCGTGCGAGGAGGCGGGCCTCGCCTCCGTCAACCGCAGCCCGCTCGCCATGGGCCTGCTCACCGGAAAGCACGCCGACCGGCGCCCGTTGGGGGCCGGGGACATCCGCAGCAGGCCGCCCGCCTGGCTGCGGGGCTTCGGCGAGGGGGCGGGCGCGAACCGGGACACCTACCTGGCGGCCAACCCGCACCTGCGGTTCTACGACGGACGGCGCGGTTACGTGACCGTCGCGCTGGGCCGCGAGGCCGCACGCGCCGACTTCCGGACGGTGCCGTACGTGACCCGGCCCGGGGCGCCGGTCACGGCGGCGGCGTCCTTCGTCACCGCGGCGGGAGGACCGGGGCTCGAGCCCGCCTGAGCCCCGGAGCCGATCGGCGGTCCCCGCTCAGCGGCGCTCCCCCGGGTAGCGGACGCCGACGCGGTCCCGGATCGCGTCGAGCGTCCGCATCACGGCGAGGGTGCCGTCGAGCGGGACGAGCGGGGACTCGGTCTCACCGGCCCGCAGGGCCCGCATCACCTCCGCGGCCTCGTGCTTGAGGGTGTTGCGGGGGCCGTCCGCCGGGTCGGCCGTGAACTCCTCGGCGTCCCGGCCGTCCCGGTGCAGCACGAACCGGTCCGGGAAGAAGAAGCCGTACGGGACGTCGATCCGGCCCTTCGACCCGGTGACCGAGGCGGAGGTCGCCGTGCCGCCGACGAGGGAGCAGTGCACCGAGGCGAGAGCGCCGTCGTCCCAGGAGAGCAGCGCCCCCGTCTGGAGGTCGACGCCCCTCTCCGAGAGCGTCGCCCGCGCCACCACGTCCGTCGGCTCCCCGAGCAGCAACTGCGCGAACGACACCGGGTACACCCCGAGGTCCAGCAGCGCGCCCCCGCCCAGCGCCGGGTCCAGCAGCCGGTGCGAGGCCGGGAACGGCCCCGCCAGCCCGAAGTCCGCCTGCACGCTGCGCACCTCGCCGATCGCGCCGTCGTCGACCAGCGCCTTGAGCCGCCGCACCATGGGGTTGCAGTACATCCACATCGCCTCCATCAGGAAGCGCCCGTTCTCCCGCGCCGACGCGACCAGTTCCGCCGCCTCGCGCGCGTTCAGCGTGAACGGCTTCTCGCACAGCACGTTCCGCCCGGCCTCCAGGCACAGTCCGGCCGCCGCGCGGTGCGCCGAGTGCGGCGAGGCGACGTAGACGACGTCGACCTCCTCGTCCCACGCCAGCGACTCCCAGTCGCCGTACGCCCGCGGTATCCCGAACCGTTCGGCGAACGCCTTCGCCGGTTCCGGCGACCGCGACGCCACCGCCACCACCTCCGCGTCCGGCAGGTCCACCAGGTCCGCCGTGAAGGTCGCGGCCATCCCGCCGGTCGCCAGGACCCCCCAGCGCACGTTCCGCCCCGTCATCCGTCCCACCCCTGCTCGTGTCGTCGGCACCTCGGCCGAGAACGTCCATGGAAGCGCTCCCATGGCATCGTCGTCGACGCCGAGCACTCCGTACGAGCTGAGAGCATAGGGAGCCGACGACGCGGAAAGGGAGGGGTCACATGCCCGAGGGCGGGGCGTCCATATCGAATCCGACGGCGAACTCGACGGCGAAAAGGGACTCGACGGAAGAAACGACGACGAACCCGGCGGCGCGTCCGGCGACGAACCCGGCGCCGGACGCGCCATCGGCGCTCCGCGCGACCGCCGGCCGCACCGGTCTGCTGGTGACCTTCCTCCTGGGCGGCCTGACCGCCACGCCCCCGCTGGCGATGGACATGTACCTCCCCGCCCTCCCGGAGGTCACCCGGTCCCTGCACACGTCCGCCGCCACCGTCCAGCTCACGCTCACCACCTGTCTGGCCGGCATGGCGCTCGGACAACTGGTGGTCGGCCCGATGAGCGACCGGTGGGGACGCCGCCGCCCGCTGCTCGTCGGCCTCGCGGTCTACGTCGTCGCCACCGTGCTGTGCGCGTTCGCGCCGACCGTCGAACTCCTCGTCGCCCTCCGGCTGCTGCAGGGCCTGGCGGGCGCGGCCGCCATCGTCATCGCGCGGGCGGTGGTCCGCGACCTGTACGACGGTGTGGCCATGGCCCGCTTCTTCTCGAACCTCATGCTGATCTCCGGCCTGGCGCCGATCATGGCACCGCTCATCGGCGGGCAGGTCCTGCGGGTGACGGACTGGCGGGGCGTGTTCGTCGTCCTCGCCGTCCTCGGGGTGCTGCTGGCGGCCCTGGTCTGGGCGAAGCTGCCGGAGACGCTGGCCCCCGCCGACCGCCACGGCGGCGGCGTCGGCGCGGCCCTCGGCTCGATGCGCCGGCTGCTCGCCGACCGGGTCTTCGCCGGCTACATGCTCACCGGCGGATTCGCCTTCGCCTCCCTCTTCGCCTACGTCGCGGCCTCCCCGTTCGTCGTCCAGGAGATCTACGGGGCCTCCCCGCAGACGTTCAGCCTGCTGTTCGGGCTCAACTCGATCGGCCTGATGATCGTGGGGCAGATCAACGGCAAGGTGCTGGTCGGCCGGGTCCGGCTGGACCGGGTGCTCGGATTCGGGCTCTGCGTCGTGCTCGTCGCCGCGGTCGTGCTGCTGCTGATGTCGCTGGGCGTGTTCGGCGAGGTCGGGCTGGTGCCCGTGGCCGCCGCGCTGTTCGTGCTGATGTCCGCGATGGGCATCACCATGCCCAACACCCAGACCCTCGCCCTGATGCGCACCCGGCAGGCCGCCGGTGCCGCCTCGGCCCTGCTCGGCACGGCGTCCTTCCTCGTCGGCGCGATCGCCTCCCCGCTGGTCGGGATCGCCGGGGAGGACACCGCCGTCCCGATGGCCGTCGTCCAACTGGTCGCCGCGCTGGCGGCGCTGGCCTGCTTCACCGGCCTGTGCCGTCCCTGGAAGGGGCGGGCGAGTGCGGAGGGTGAGGGCTTCTGAGCGCCCCGAGGCTGCGTCACGGCACACCGGAACGGGCCGGACTCGACCCCGGGGAACTGCGCCTGCTGGTCCGGGAGGTCCACGCCCGCACCGCCGGCGAGCGCCCCTGGGCGGCCGGGGCCGTCGTGGTCGTCGGCCGGGGCCCGGTGCTCGCCGTGCAGGAGGCGGCGGGCTGGGCCGTGCGGTACGCGGCGTACGACGAGAGGACGGACACCGCGGTGGAGCTGCCGCCGGGCGCCCGTGTGCCGATGACCGTGGACACGCCCTTCGACCTGGCCTCCCTCACCAAGCTGTTCACCTCGGTGGCCGCCGTGCAGCAGATCGAGCGGGGCACGCTCGGCATCGACGCGCGCGTGGGCGCGTACCTGCCGGACTTCACCGCGGCGGCGCGCCACGGCGTCACCGTCCGGCAACTGCTCACCCACACCTCCGGGCTGCGCCCCGAACTCCCGCTGTACGACTGCGCCGACGACGCGCAGCGCCTGGCGCTGCTGCGCGCCGAGCCGCCCGTCGGCGTGCCCGGCACGTACTGCTACTCCGACCTCAACATGCTGCTGCTCCAGCACGTCCTGGAACGCCTCACCGGCCGCACGCTCGACACGCTGGTCCGGGACGGCATCACCCGCCCGCTCGGCATGACGGCGACCGGCTTCGGGCCGTGCCCGGGCGCGGCGGCCACCGAGGACCAGCGGCGGCCGTGGGCCAAGGCGGACCGGGGAATGCTGCGGGGCGAGGTGCACGACGAGAACGCCTGGGCGCTGGGCGGGGTCGCGGGCCACGCCGGGCTGTTCTCCACGGGACGGGACCTGGCGGTGTTCTGCCGCGCGCTGCTGGCGGGCGGTTCGTACGGTCCCGCCCGCATCCTCGGCCCCGACTTCGTGGACCTGCTGTTCACCCCGCCGGGGCTGGGCTTCGCCCTGGACCAGCCCTGGTTCATGGGCGAACTGGCGGGGCGCGGGGCGGCGGGGCACACCGGTTTCACGGGGACGTCGCTGGTGCTGGACCGGGCCACGGACACCTATCTGGTGCTCCTCGCCAACACCGTCCACCCCCGCCGCCGACAGGCCCCCGACAACGCGCCCCGGGCGGACGCGGGAACCCGGGTGGCCCGGGCGGTGCGGGGCGCCGGGGCGGCACGGTGACCGGGCGGTCCGGCGGAGCTGAGAGAATCGTGGGGTGAACGCCCCCGCCGCCTCCCTCACCCCCGCCGAGACCCTGCGCGCCGCCCTCGCCGGGCTGCTCGACGGGCTTCCGCCGCGGCAGGCCGCCCAGGCCGTCGAGCGGCTGATCGCCACCTACCGGGGCGCCACCCCGACCGGGGCCCCCATCCTGCGGGACCGCGCCGACGTGGCCGCGTACGCCGCGTACCGCATGCCCGCGACGTTCGAGGCGGTGCGGTCGGCGCTGGAGGCGTTCGCCCGCGCGGTGCCCGGATGGACGCCCGGCGACCACGTGGACGTGGGCGGCGGCACCGGCGCGGCGGCCTGGGCGGTGAGCGCGACCTGGGACGGCGAACGCCCCGTGACGGTCCTGGACTGGGCCGAGCCCGCCCTCGCCCTCGGCCGGGAACTCGCCGCCGCGCACCCCGCGCTGGAGGACGCCCGGTGGCAGCGCGCCCGCATCACGGCGGAACTCACCCTCGGGAGCACGGACCTCGTCACCGTCTCCTACGTCCTCAACGAGCTGACCGCCCCCGACCGCGCCGCCCTCGTCGACGCCGCCGCCGGGGCCGCGCGGGCCGTCGTGATCGTCGAGCCCGGCACCCCCGACGGCTACGCCCGCGTCATCGAGGCCCGCGACCGCCTGGTCTCCGCCGGGTTCCGCGTCGCCGCCCCCTGCCCGCACAGCGCCGCCTGCCCCATCGCCCCCGGCACCGACTGGTGCCACTTCTCGGCCCGGGTCAGCCGTTCCTCGCTGCACCGCCAGGTCAAGGGCGGCTCCCTCGCCTACGAGGACGAGAAGTTCAGCTACGTCGCCGCCACCCGGCTCCCGGCGACCCCCGCCGCCGCCCGCGTCGTCCGCAAGCCGCAGATCCGCAAGGGGCAGGTCCTGCTCGACCTGTGCGAGACGGACCCGTCCCTGCGCCGGACCACCGTCACCAAGCGCCACGGCGACCTGTACCGGGCGGCCCGGGACACCGACTGGGGCGACGCCTGGCCGCCGGCCGGCTAGCGCTCCGGCCGTTCTCCTCACCCGGTGGACCTGCGCGGTCGCGGCACCGGCCGAGCAGGGCCCGATCGTCTCGTCCCTCCTACCGATCCTGGCCCTCCTGTCCCTCCTGTCCCTCCTGTCCCTCTTTCTCTTCCTCCTCCTGCCGCCGCCGCTGCTCCTGCCGCTTCTCCTGGAGCGCGCGCAGCAGTTCCCGTTTCTGCGCCTGCGGGTCGTGTCCGCCGCCGACGCGTCCGCCGCGTCCGCCGCCGCGCAGGGCCGCGCGGCCGAGGTGCCGCCGGCTGCCGCCGACGCCCAGCATGTTTCCGGCTCCGCCTCGGGCCATGGTGATCTCCTTCGGTGCGTGCCGTGCAAGGCACCCTTGACGAGACGTATCGTCTCGCTCCTGACGCTCCCCACTGTCAGGCGAGACGGAGCGTCTTGTCAACCTGATAAATTCGGCCCATGGCCCCGAACGAATCCGCCCGGTCCACCCGGGACAAGCACACCCCCGACGCCACCCGCCGCAGCGAGCGCTCCCGGCGGGCCATCTACGACGCCGCACTCGCCCTGGTCGCGGAGGTCGGCTACCCCAGGACGACGATCGAGGGCATCGCCGCCCGCGCCGGTGTCGGCAAGCAGACGATCTACCGGTGGTGGCCGTCGAAGGCCGACGTCGTCCTGGAGGCGTTCCTCGACCTGAGCGAGCAGGCCGCCCGGGCCGCCGGGCAGGAGGCGTACGCCCTGCCGGACACCGGCGACCTCGCCGCCGACCTCAAGCTCGTCCTGCGCGCCACGGTCGACGAGCTGTACGACCCGGCCTTCGAGGCGCCGTCGCGCGCACTGGCCGCCGAGGGCGTCGTCAACGAGGAACTCGGCCGCAGGTTCGTGGCCAAGCTGCTGGAACCGCAGCTCCAGCTGTACGTCGACCGGCTGCGCTCCGCGCAGGCGGCGGGCGACGTCCGTGCCGACGTCGACCCGCGCATCGCCCTGGAGCTCTTCGTCTCCCCGCTCGCCCAGCGCTGGCTCCAGTACACGGGGCCGATCTCCTACGAGTACACCGACACCCTCGTCGACTACGCCCTGGGCGGCCTCGCACCCCGCTGACCGCACCCCTCGGGGGAGCAGTTCGCCGGCCTGGTCTCCGCCGGCCCGGTCTCCGCGGGACGCCTCACCGCCCCAGCGCGCGGCTCACCGTCCCGATCGGGCGCACCGGGTGCCGGGCCAGCCGCCCCGGGGCGTCCGTGATGATCCCGTTGCAGCCGAGGGCCAGCGCCCGGTCCCGCTGACCGGGGGAGACGACCGTGTGGGCCCACACCCGGGGGATGCCGGAGCGCACCGCGCGCATCAGGTCCACGTCCCGCGCCTTGATGTCGACGTCGAGCACGTCGACGTGGGCACGCCAGCGCTCGGGACGGTCCGTGCGCAACTGGCGGGCCGAGCGCCACAGCTGCGTCGGCAGGCCCAGGCGGTGGATGCGGCGGGCGACCTCGGGGTCGTTGGTGTTCACGAGGACCGAGCGGGTCAGGCCGCGGGCGCGGATCAGCGCGGCCAGCCGGTCCAGGCCGCGCGGGTCCTTCGCCTCCAGCATCAGCACGATCCGCCCGCCGAGACGGTCCAGCACCTCGGCGACCGTCGGCGGCCGCTCCGAGCGCCAGCTCCCCGGCAGCGAGGCGCGCGGCCGCAGCCGGACGCCCCGCCACTCCCGGGCGTCCAGGGCGCTCACCTCGCCGCCCAGGTAGGTGGTGCGGTTCAGGGTCGCGTCGTGGAGGACGACCGGTGTGCCGTCGCGCAGCAGCCGGGTGTCGAAGTCCAGCACCTGCGCCGTCCCGCGCCGGTACGCCGCCATCAGCCCCGACATGCTGTTCTCGGGGACCTCGCGGGCCCCGCCGCGGTGCGCGACGTAGGTGACGCGGGGCAGCGCGTCCACCGTCAGCGGGCCGCGGCCCCACTCCAGCGGCTTTGCCGGGCCGCCGCCGTGGCCCGTGAGGGCCAGCGAGACCGCGGAGGCCGCGGCCGCCAGGCCCGTCATCGCGATCCTTGTGACCATGACGACCACGGTAGGTGCGCACGTCCTGACACGGCGTGCAAGGACACCCGGTCCGTCGCGCCGTGCGGCATGTGTCCCCTTCGCCCCGCGTGGTACCCCTCGTCCTGTCCGGGCACCCTCATCCCACCTGCGCCGATTGTGGGCTCCGGCCCCCCGATGCGCACGATCGTGGGACCATAGGGCATGCTGTTCCGCACGACGGCGAGGCGAGGAGATAGATGAGCGCGGCGTTCGGAGGCCGAACCGGCCGACAGGGCAAACTCTCCCAGTGGCTGCAGAAACGCCGCCCGAAGCAGGCCGCCGACGAAGGCGGCCGCGAGGCCCTGCTGCTCGCCGCCGCCGACGCGGGACTGCCGCTGGCACCCGCCGCCCACCCCGCCGGCTACCAGTGCTCCTGCGACCGGGTCGGCTGTCCCACCCCCGCCCGGCACCCGGTGTCGTTCGCCTGGCAGACCCAGTCGACCACCGACCGCGCCCAGATCGAGCGCTGGGCCCGCCACCAGCCGCAGGCGAACTTCATCACCGCGACCGGCATGATGCACGACGTCCTCGACGTCCCCCTGGACGCCGGCCGGGAGGCGCTCGAGCGCCTGCTCGAGGCCGGGATCGAGGTCGGCCCCGTCGCCGAGAGCGACGACGGCCGGATGCTGTTCTTCACCCTTACCCGCGGCACCCCCGAGGACGAGGACGAGTGGTGGCCGTGCGAGCTGGACTGCCACCCGGAGACCATGGACGAGCACCCCGGCCTGCGCTGGCACTGCCGCGGCTCCTACGTCCTCGTGCCCCCGGCCCGTCTGCCCGGCGACGACGACCGGTCGGTGCACTGGGTCCGCGGCCCGGAGCACCCGCTGCCGGACCCGCTGAGCCTGCTGGAGGTCCTCACCGACTCCTGCGCCCGCCACGTCGGCGAGCAGTCCGACCACGCGGGCACGGCCTGGCCGCTGCACCGCTGATCCCACCGCGCCGCACGCCCGCGCCACCGGCGCCCCGAGGCGCCGCCTCCGCCACCGCGCACCCGCCGTCCGCCCGCGCGCCTACTCGCCCTTCGCGGACGTCAGCCCCTGGATCCGCCCCAGGACCTCCACCTCGCCCTCGGCCGGAGCCAGGGCGACCTCGTTGGAGACGAACTCCATCGTCAGGGACTGCCGGATCTCACCGGTGGTCAGCGCCAGCACGCTCTTGTTCGGCGTCGGCACCGACGCCCCGGCCGCGGCGGTCTGCTTCTCGAAGTGGCGCGTGGTGAAGAACACCAGCGCCCCGCCGTCCTCCGTGCGCAGCGCCAGCGGCGCGTAGTCGCCGTTGGTCACCGGCTCGTCGATGTACTGCGTGGCCAGGCCCGGCCGCGTCGACTTCTTCTCGCGCAGCGTCCGCCACGCGCTGGTGTGCGGACCCTCGGCGAACGCGTCCCCGCCGTCCTTCAGGTACGCCGTGTACTCCTCGCTCAACTCGCCCGGCGGCACGGCGAGGTCGCCGGCGTCGGCGGGAACGGCCTCGGCCCAGCCGTCCCGGTCCGTCCTGAACTCCGGTACGTCGTCCGGGGCGACCAGGGTCAGATAGGCCGCTTCCCAGGTCTCGTCCAGGCCGTCCCGGGTGAACACCAGCAGCCAGCGCACGTCGCCGCCCTTGTTGCCGGCCGCGTCGGCGAGGAACCAGCGGGGCCAGCCGGCCTTCTTGGGGATGGTGAACTGTGCGTCCGTCAGCTTCAGCGGCGCGTGCCCGGGGTTGCCCTGCGGGTTGTTGACCCGCCCGGCCTTCAGCCGCGCCGCGTCGATGGCGGCGAGCGCGCCGGTGGTGTGGTCGGCGTCCAGGGAACTGTCGTACGCCTTGTCGGCCGCGTTGTACGCGGCGGTGAACTCCCGGAGCGCCTCGGCGGCTTCGGCGCGCGTGGTGGCCGGGAGCACCTCGCGTTCGCCGTGCACCACCACGCAGCCGCTCGCCGTCAACGACAAAGCGGTCACACAGGCCGCGATCAGGACGCCCCGGTCGAGCCCGCGGAGCCTTCGAAGGCCGAGATCCCTGCTCATTCGGTTCCTTCACCTTCCCCTTCCCGGGGGCGAACCCTACCGGGGCGGGAAACGGCGCGAGCGCCGGGACCGGATACCGCGGCCGCACCGTGACGTGACACGCGGGCCCGCCCGGCCGCCCACCGGCCGTCCACCGGCCGCTCCCCGGCCGCTCGCCGGACGGGTGACGGCCGCGGAACGGCCCGGCGGAAGCCGCGGAACGGCCGGGCCGCCGGTCAGGCGGAGACCGGTCCGCCCCGGTCCGGGAGCACCAGCACCGCCCCGGTCCGCGGGTGCGGGAACACCTCGACGGGCTGGTCGTACACCTCCGACAGCAGCCGTTCGGTGAAGACCTCCTCCGGTGGTCCGTCGGCCGCGACCCGGCCGCCGCGCAGGACCGCCACCCGGTGCGCGTGGGCCGCCGCGAGACCGAGGTCGTGCACCACCACGACCACCGCGTCCCCGGCGCGCGCCCTCGCCCGGCACAACCGCAGCACCAGTTCCTGGTGCCTGAGGTCCAGCGCGGCGGTCGGCTCGTCGAGCATCAGCAGGGGAGCGCGCTGGGCGAGCACCCGGGCGAGCGCGACCCGGGCCCGCTCGCCGCCGCTGAGCGCGGAGAAGGGGCGCGCGGCGAAACCGGTGACCTCGGTGGCGGCCATCGCCTCGGCCACGATCGCGTCGTCGTCCTCGGGACGGGCGGCGGCCCAGGGCGCCCGGCCCATGCGGACCACCTCCTCGACCGTGAACGGGAAGGAGAGGGAGGCCGACTGGGGCAGCACGGCACGGCGCAGCGCGAGTTCGGGCGCGGACCAGGACGGCGCCGGGCGCCCGTGGATCCGCACCGTCCCGGCGGTAGGCGGCAGATCGGCGGCGAGGGCGCTCAACAGGGTCGATTTACCCGCCCCGTTGGGGCCGACCAGGGCGAGCACCTCGCCGGCCCGGACGGCGATGTCCACGTCGGCGAGGACCTCGCGGGCGCCGAGCCGGACGGACAGCCCCTCGGCCTCGGCGAGGACGTCACCGGGCTCGGGGGCGGCCGGCGGGACGGGATGGTTGCGCAGGCGGATCATGCCCGGCCTCCTTGTCGACGGGGCCGGTTCACGCCCAGCCTCCCTGCCTGCGCCGGGTGCGGCGCAGCAGCCAGAAGAAGAACGGGCTGCCGATCAGCGCCGTGAGGACACCGAGCGGCAGCTCGGCGGGTTCGGCGACCGTACGGGCCGTCAGGTCGGCCGCCAGCAGCACCAGCGCGCCGAGCAGCGCACTGCCCGGGAGCAGGAACCGGTGTCCGGGACCGGCCGCCATCCGCAGCAGGTGCGGCACGACCAGACCGACGAACCCGATGATCCCCGACACGCTTACCGCCGCCGCCGTCAGCAGCGCGATGACCAGCACCAGCACGATCCGCAGCCGCTCCACGTCCACGCCCAGGTGCCGGGCCGGACGCTCGCCGAGCGCCAGCAGGTCCAGCCGGCGGGCGTACAGCGGGGCCACGGCCAGCCCGAGCACCGCGCACGGCAGGACGGCGAGCACCTTCGGCCAGGTGGCCTGGGAGAGCGAGCCGAGCTGCCAGAAGGTGATCTGGTTGACGGCCGCGGTGTCCGCGAAGAACAGGAACAGCCCGATGAGCGCGCCGGCGAAGGCGTTCACCGCGATGCCGGTGAGGATCAGCGTCACCACCTCCGTGCGGCCGCCCGAGCGCGACATCGCGTACACCAGCAGGACGGTGACCAGGCCCGCGAAGAAGGCCAGCACCGAAACCGTCCAGGTGCCGAGGAAGTCCAGCCCGAGCGCGATCGCCGCGACCGCGCCGACCGCCGCGCCGGAGGAGACGCCGATGACGCCCGGCTCGGCGAGCGGGTTGCCGAACACGCCCTGCATCAGCGCGCCCGCGCAGCCCAGCGAGGCACCGACGAGCAGGGCGAGCACGATCCGGGGGAACCGCACGTTCCACAGCACCGAATCGGCGACCCGGTCCAGTTCCGTGCCGCCGAGCCCGAGCCGGTGCTGCACGGAGGCGAGGACGTCGCCGACCGGCACGGGGTAGGCGCCGGTGCCGGCGGCCACGGGGACGAGCACGAGGAGGGCGGCGACGAGCCCGGCGGTCAGCAGCCAGGCCGTGCCGCGCCGCCGGGCGGGCCGTTCGGCCTTCGGCGACGGTGCCTCGCGCACGGTCTTCTCCAGGACGCTCACGCGTCACCGTCCTCGCCGTACAGCTGCGCGACGACCGACTTCAGCACCCGGTCGGTGCGCGGCCCGTAGGTGAGCAGCACGCCGTCCTCCACGGAGACGATGCGCCGGTCCATCCCGGCCGGGGTCTGCGCCACACCGGGGATCTCCACCAGCCCGTCCACGCCCCCGACGGACTCCAGTCCCGCGGCCATCACCAGGATCGCGTCGGGTGCCGCCTTCACCAGTGCCTCGCCGGTGATGGCGGTGAAGTCCTTCTCCAGTCCCGACGCGGCCCCGGCGTCGACCGCCCCGGCCGCCTCGATCAGCGAGGTCGCGCCCGAGTCCCGGCCGCCGATGAGGTACACGGAGGCGGAGCCGCGCAGGTAGAGGAAGGCGACCCGCGGCCGGGGCCCCTTCCGCGGAACCGACCCGGTCACGGCCGCGATCCGCCGCTCGGTGCGGCGGGTCAGCTCCTCGCCCGCGGCCGGTACGCCGAGCGCCTCGGCGACGGACGCGATGCGCGGGCCGACGTCGTCGAGGCCGGTGGCCGGGTCGACGACGAGGACGGGTGTCCCGGCGGCGCGGATCTGGTCCATGGCCTCCGCCGGGCCGGTGGTGGACTCGGCGATCACCAGGTCCGGCCGGAGCGACAGCACGCTCTCGGCGGAGACGTCGTGTCCCCGGGTGACCACGGGGAGTTCGGCGGCCTGCGCGAAGGTGGCGGTGACGTCACGGGCCACGACCCGGTCCCCGAGGCCGAGCGTGAACACGATCTCGCTGAGGCCGCCGGAGAGCGGGACCAGGCGCTCGGCCCGCTCGATCCTCACCGTCCTGCCGTCCGCGGAGCGGACGGTGACCGGGAAGTCGGGTCTCGGCGGGGTCGCGAGGGGTTCCACGCGGTCGGGCTCCGCGGTCGTACCCGCCTTCGCGGTCGTGCCCGGTCCGGTGGGCGCGGCCGCACCGGAGGAGCCTTCGCAGGCGGTCGCGGTGAACGTGAGGGCGAGCACGGACAGCAGTGCTCCCGCCAGTTGGGTGCGCAAGCGTCGCACGGTCCCGTCCGTTCCTTCCGTCCGTGGTGGATGTTGCCTGAGGTGCAGCTTAGGTTAGCCTTACCTTCGTTCGCTACCGGCTGTCGCCTCCGGAGGACCTGTCATGCCCACCCGCCTACGTGCCCTGGTCACCGTGGTCTGCGCGGCCGTTCTGGGAGCGCTCCTGCCGGCCGCCGCGGCGCACGCCGAGAGCCGCGCGGTCCAGGGCGGCCGGCTTGACTGGGGCATCAAGACGTCCTTCCAGCGCTACGTCACCGGCCCCGTCGCGCAGGGGAGTTACTCCCTCACCGGCGGCGCGGCCACCGTCGGCGGCAGCGGCTTCCGCTTCCACTCGGCGACGGGCACCTACGACGGCGGCACGGGCGCCTTCCGCGCCGCCTTCTCCGGCGGGGTGCGCTTCGTCGGCCACCGGACCGGGACCGGGACGCACCAACTCGACCTCACCCTCAGCCGTCCCACCGTGAGCATCTCCGGCTCCACCGGCACGCTCTACGTGGACGTCACCGGCAAGGCGAAGGACACCGGGGCGGTCACGACGTCCCGACAGGTGCCCTTCGCCTCCCTCTCCCTCGGCGGGATCGACATGCGCGGCGGCGGCACCTCCGTCGTCCTCCACCACCTCCCCGCCACGCTCACCGCCCAGGGCGCCCGGTCCTTCGCCGGGTACTACACGGCCGGCACCGCCCTGGACCCGGTCAGCCTCTCGGCGGACGTACGGCAGGCGGAGCGGCGGCAGCCGTCGAGCACGCCGACGTCCGAGGCGCCCCGGCCGAAGAAGTCCGCGGACGACTCCGGGAGCGAACTCGCCGACGGCGCCGTCGACTGGGGCGTGCGCCGCACCTTCCGGGAGTACGTCACCGGTGACATCGCCAAGGGGAAGTGGACCCTGTCCTCGGGAGCCCTCGACGGCGGCGCCCTCTTCCGCTTCCCTGGCGGGAAGGGGACGTACCGGGGCGGCGAACTGACCGCCTCCTTCGAGGGCGTGGTCCGCTTCACCGGCGCGCACGGCCTCGACCTGGAACTCGGCGGCGTCCGCGTCACCGTCGAGGGCGACCGGGGCACCCTGTACGCCGATGTGAAGAGCCCCGGTCACAGCGGCGAGAAGGTCCCGCTGGTCACCTTCACGGCGAAGGACCTGAAGCCGGAGGACGGCCTGGTCCGGGTGGACGAGGCCCCCGCGAAGCTCACCTCCCGGGGAGCCGACGCCTTCGGCGGCATGTACCCCGGGGGGACCGGGATGGACCCGGTCTCCCTGGCCGTCGCCCTCACCGGGGACGCCGAACTGCCCGCGCTGCCGGACCTCGGCAGCACCTCGGCGCCGACCCCGGCCGAGACCTCCCCGGCCCCGCCGGACCCGTCCTCCGAGCCCGTCGCGGGCGCCTCGCGGGAGGACGACCGCGGCGCCCCCGCCCTTCCCCTCGCCCTCGCGGCCGGATCCCTGCTGGCGCTCGCCGCCGCGGCCGCGTTCCTCGTCCGCAGGCGCCGCGCGCGCCCGGCCGCTCCCGCGGACGCCCCGCAGGACCGCTGAACCACTCGAACCCCAAGGAGAAACCGACCATGCCCGCCAGACGTCGCCGCTCCACCGCAGTCGCCGCCGCGGCGGCCACGGCCGCCGCCCTCGGCGCCACCGCGCTCGCCGGCGCGACCTCCGCCTCGGCGGCCGAAGTTCCGCTCACCGGCTACGAGTTGACCTGGGGCATCAAGGAGTCCTACCGCACCTACGTCGCCAACTTCGCGAAGGGCACCTTCACCCCCGCGGACGGCGCCTCGCAGGCCGACGGCAACGGCCCGTTCACCTTCACGGACGGCACCGGCCGCTACGACTCCACCGCGCACACGATGTCCCTCGCCTTCAAGGGCGGGCTGACGGTTAAGTCCGAGGCGCACCGCTTCGAAATCGGGCTCTCCGACGTCAAGTTCGACAGCGCGGACGCCGAGATCACCGCGGACGTGACGCGGAACGGCACGACCGAGGACGACGTCCCGCTCGCGACCGTCACGGTCACCCGCGCGATGAAGGACATGGAGACCAAGCTGACCAAGGAGGCCGCGGAGGTCCTCGGCAGCGCGAGTTACGAGGGCGCGGCGGGCGACCCGCTGACGGTCGTGCGGACGGCCACGCCGGCCCCGACCCCCACCGAGACCTCCACGACCACCCCGCCGGCCCCCACGTCGCCCGAGCCGACTTCGACGGCGA
>NZ_MSGP01000229.1 GCF_002078235.1 Streptomyces viridosporus | reverse complement strand
CGGCCGCCGGACGTGTGCCGTGAGGTCCTGCGCTTCGTCCGCATGCCGGGCGCGTACCCCTGCGACGGCGGGAAACACGGGGCGCGTGCCGCCCTGCCGCCCGGTGCCGGGGGCAGGCCGCGCGGGAGCGAGCGGCTCGGCCGGATGCTCGTGCGGGTGCACCGCCGGGTCCGCCGGGTCCGTCGGCCCCGGCGGGCGGACCCGGTCTCCGGGCGGAGGGAAGCCGGTGTCGTCGGGCTCCCGGCCGGCCGCGAAGATCCGTGCCGCGGCTCCGATGCGGTGCTCCCGCCGCGGCCGGCGCCGTCACGGTGTCGGAGCCGTCCTGAACAGGCCCGTCCGGATTCCTTCGGGGCCGCCGTCGTGCTCCGCCCGCCGCGCGCTAACCTCGGCGACCGACAGCGGCGCGGCTGCACGACCAAGGGGTGTCATGAGCAGGCTGAACAGGACGGACCGTCCGTACGACATCGTGCTCTTCGGAGCCACCGGCTTCGTCGGGGCGCTCACCGCGGAGTACCTCGCCGCCCACGCGCCCGCCGGGCTGCGCTGGGCGGTCGCGGGCCGCAGCGCGCAGAAGCTGGAGCGGCTGTGCGAGCGGCTGCCCGGGGGCGCCGGGATCGGCCGGCTGAGGGCGGACGCGTCCGACCCGGCCTCGCTGCGCGAACTCGCCGAACACGCAAGCGTGGTGGCCACCACGGTGGGCCCCTACGTGGAGTACGGCGAGGAACTCGTCGCCGCCTGCGCGGACACCGGCACGGACCACGTCGACCTCTCGGGTGAGCCGGAGTTCGTGGACCTGGTGTACGTCCGCCACGACGCACGCGCGCGGGAGACCGGCGCACGGCTGGTGCACGCCTGCGGCTTCGACTCGGTGCCGCACGACCTGGGCGCCTACTTCACCGTGCGGCAGCTGCCCGAGGGCGTGCCGCTGACCGTGGACGGCTTCGTGACCGCCGACGCGGCCTTCTCGGGCGGCACGTTCGCCTCGGCGCTGGGCCAGTTCGCCCGGCCCCGGCAGCTCCGCGCGGCGGCCCGGGACCGCCGGCGCCATGAGCCGCGGCTGGTGGGCCGCCGGGTCTCGGTACCGTCGGGCGCGCCGCGCTACGCCCCGGAGGTGGGCGCCTGGGCCCTGCCGCTGCCGACCGTCGACGCGCAGATCGTGCGCCGGTCGGCGAGGACGCTCGACCGGTACGGGCCCGACTTCCGTTACCGGCACTACGCGGCCGTCCGCCGTCTTCCCGTGGCGGTCGGCGGGGCCGCGGCCGTGGGCGCGCTGGTGGCGGCGGCCCAGTTGCCCGCCGCGCGGCGCCTGCTCTCCGACCGGCTCAAGCCCGGTGAGGGGCCGAGCCCCCAGAAGCGCGCCCGGAGCTGGTTCACCGTCCGCTTCGTGGGCGAGGGCGGCGGACGGCGGGTGTACACGGAGGTCTCGGGCGGTGACCCCGGCTACGACGAGACGGCGAAGATGCTCGCCGAGGGGGCGCTCAGCCTGGCCCTCGACGACCTCCCGCAGACGTCCGGACAGGTCACGACGGCGGTGGCGATGGGCGACGCGCTGATCGAACGGCTGCAGAGCGCGGGGATCCGCTTCCGCGTCGCCGCGACCCGCTGACGGGCCGACCGGACCGGAACCGCCCTGCGGCAGGCGTTCGAGAACGGTGCGGATCATTCCGGTGATCCGGCCGGGCCCGGCCGGCACGGCGAGGACCAGCCCGGTCGTCACGGCCCGCTCGACGGGCCGGGCGGAAGGCGCGGCGGGCTCGGGCGCGCGGCGCGGTGCCGTGCGCCCGAGCCCGCCGGCGGGGGTGGTGGCCGGGCCTCCGTGCACGTACTCGGTTCGCGCCTGAGCGCCCCCGGCCCGGTGCGCGCGGCTCGGTGTTCCCCGACTTGAGACTTGCGGGCCGCCCCGGCCCGGCATCCCGACGCCGGCCGGCGGAACCGTTCCCCGAAGTGCCAACAAGGAGTTCAATGAAACCCTTGAAGGCATGCGATTTCTTCTCGAAGTCACCATGGACGGCGAAGCGTTGGCGAAGGACCCCACCGGGGAGCTGGGGCGGATCCTGCGGTACTGGGGCGGGAACGTGCGCCACTTTCCGCTGGAACCCGGCGACGGGTCGGTGATCTACGACTCGGAGTACCGCGAGGTGGGGCACTGGAAGGTCGAGACGGCGGCCGGGGCGGAGAAGGAGGTCTCCTAGGTTCCGCGGCGCCCGGGCCGGGGTCGGCCGGGGTTCAGGCCCCGGCCGCCTCGCGGAGCGCCCTGCGGCACAGGGCGTCCGCCCTGCGGGTGGTCTCCGGGAGGCGGTGGGCGGGGGTCAGCGCGAGGGTGTGGGCGCAGGCGTTGTCGAGGCTCGTCCGATGGCCGACCGAGACGAAGACCGGCTTGACCGCGTCCCTCGTGCGCAGGGCGCGGCCGACCTCCTCGCGGCCGTCGAGCAGCGGTGCCGTGCTGCCGCGCGGGGTGTCCGGGGTGTCGTGGGCGAAGGTGAAGGGGTTCTTGGCGACGCCGATCGTCGGCAGGCCGGTGAGGACGCCGAGGTGACTGGCGAGGCCGAAGCGGCGGGGATGCGCGCGGCCGTAACCGTCGCAGACCACCAGGCCGGGCGGGCAGGGCAGGGCGTCGAGGGCGGCGAGGACGGTGGGGAGCTCGCGGAAGGCGAGCAGCCCGGGCACGTACGGGAAGGAGATCCGGCCGACGGCCGTGGCCTCGGCGACGACGTCGAGGCTCGCCGCGTCCAGGACGACCGCCGCCGCCGCGACGACGTCCCGCTCGTCGTCGTACGCCACGTCGACCCCGGTGACCCGGCCCGTCCCGGGCGGTGGGCCCGGCTCGTCGAGCACCACCCGCGCACGGAGTGCGTCCTGGACGGCGCGGGCCTGCTCCTCGGTCCCGGGCCAGTCGGCCGGTGTGCGTACGGTCGTCATGGTGCCCCGAGCCTACGGGGCGTGCGCGTTCCGCGCGGCGGGCGTCCCCGGCCCCGCGCACGGCGGCCCCGCCGACGGGACGGTGGACGTCACCGCCGACGGGGCCGCGCGGGGCGGCTCACTTGCCGAGCGCCCGCTGGAGCTGGCTCTTGTTCATGTTCGAACGACCCTCGACGCCCCGGCGCTTGGCCTCCTCGTACAGCTGGTCGTAGGTCGGCCCCTGGGAGCCCTTGCCGGACCGCTGGCCGCCCCGCTTGCCGGACGACATGTCCTGGGTCGAGGTGCGGCTCGCGCTCTTGGACTCACCGGAGCGGGCGCGCTCCTTGTTCACCGTCCGCGCGGCGATCTCCTTGGCGCGTCCCGTGCTCTCGCCCCGGTCCTGCGCGCTCTCCTTGATGTGCTCGTACTGACGCTCCCGCTTGGGGCTGGAACCGCGTGGCATGTCCGCTCACTTCCTCTCGCGTTCAGCGAACGGGTACCCACACCTGCGGCGAATAGGACCCGTCGCACGCGTCGGTGCTCCGGGCGGGCCCCTCCCCTCCTCCACCGCCCCGCACACGGCCGCGGCGCGCCCCCGGCGGCGTGTCCGCCTTCTCCGCCCCGTCCGCCCTTTCCGTCTCGTCGGTGCCGTCCGGACGGCACCGACGAGACGGCGGGAAAATCCGGCGAACAGCGCACATGCCGCGCGGAGTACGTGAGAAGAGCCTCGTCGCCCGGGTGCATGAAGGCGGTGACAGAGGTCACTCGGTCTCCGTGTGCACGGATTGGCTGATTCCGTCGTCTCTTTCGATAGCCGACCCGATCCGCCCCGGAAGCCCGTCCAGACGTCACGAGGGAGCAAGGCGTTGTCCACCGTCATCGAGCAGCCCGTCGAGGCCCGTCTCGTCGCCGCCGCGCCGCGGATGCCGAGCATTCCCGCCACCCTGCACTACGACCGGAGGGACCCGTTCGCCGTCCGCATGACCTTCCCCGCACCCGCCACCCTGGAGGGCGTGGAGGTCTGCTGGACCTTCTCCCGCGAGCTGCTCACCGCGGGACTGCAGGGCCCCGAGGGCCACGGCGACGTACGGGTGCGTCCGTACGGCTACGACCGCACCGTGCTGGAGTTCCACGCCCCCGAGGGCACCGCCGTCGTGCACGTCCGCTCGGGTGAGGTGCGCCGCTTCCTCCAGGCCACGAGCGAGCTGGTGCCGACCGGCCTGGAGCACCTCCAGCTCGACCTGGACCACGGTCTCGCGGAGCTGATGCGCGACTCCTGCTGAACCGGGTCCCCGCGGGTCAACGCGCGCCGCCGAGCAGCGTGTTGAGCTCCGCGTAGTCGAGTCCGCCGACCGGCGTGCCGTACGTCCCCGTACCGAGCAGCTCCCGCGCCGCGCGACGGACCAGGGCGTGGGCGGCCTGGGCGATGCCGGACCCCGCGCTCACACGGGCGACGCCCAGGGCGGCGAGGTCGGCGACCGGCGGTGCGCCGGGCCCGGCCATCACGTTCAGCGGCCCGTCGACCCCGGCGGCGAGTTCCCCGACGGTCCCCGGGTCGACGGCCCCGGGGACGAAGATCCCGCCGGCGCCCGCGGCCCGGTGGGCGGCGGCGCGTTCCAGGGTGCGGTCCACGCCCCCGGCGCCGCGCAGGAAGGTGTCGACGCGGGCGTTGACGAACAGCGGCGCACCGGCCGCGTCGGCGGCCTCCCGGGCGGCGGCGATCCGCTCGGCCTGCTCGGTGACGGGACACAACGGGTCTTCCGCCGCGCCGTACAGGGCGTCCTCGAGGTTCACCCCGACCGCGCCGGCGGCGACGACCGCGCGCACGGTGTCACCGACACCGGCCGGATCGTCGGCATGGCCGCCCTCGATGTCCGCGGTGACGGGCACGCCGACGGCTCCGGCGATCTCCGCGACGGCCCCCAGCGCCCGCTCGCGGTCCACTCCGTCCCCGTCCGCCGCGCCGAGGGCCCGGGCGGGACCGGCGCCGGTGGTCGCCACGGCGGCGGCGCCCGCCTCCGCCACCAGCCGGGCACCGGCGAGGTCCCAGGCGTTGGGCAGGACGAGCGGACGGCCCGGGACGTGCAGGGCCCGGAAGGCGAGGGCGCGGTCACGGAGGGTGGCGGTGGAACGCGTCATGCGGATCACCCGCACAGCGGAGCGGGGTCCGTGTCCGGCGGAAATCCGACCCGCACGTCCGGCCGGCCCGAGGCCGGACCCGTCCCCGCGGCGGCGGAGCGGTCACCGGGCGGAGCTCATCCGCCCGTCGTGAGCGAGGGCGCGGGCACCGCCGCGGTCACCGCCGTGCGCAGTTCGCGCACGATCCCGCCGAGGACGGGCGTCGCGGCCCCGCCCCGTTCGGTCAGCTCCTCGATGCGCCGCTCGTGGCGGGCACGGTCCCGGTCCCGGTCCGGCAGCAGGGCGCGCAGTCCGGCGGAGGCCGCCAGGGCGACGACGGCCGCGTCCGCCTCGGGGACGTCCCCGGCCGGTACGGGACCGTCGAGGACCAGCCGTGCCTCGTCCTGCAGGGCGTCCACGCGGGCGACGCCGTCCAGGACGTACTCCACGGACGGGAACACCCCGAGCACCCGTCGCTTCTCCGCGTGCAGGAACCCCTCGGCGACCAGCTGCTCGCGGACCGCGTCCAGGGTGTACCGGGCGTGCAGCGTCACCCAGGTGCGCCAGCGGTGCGGGCAGGACTCGCTGACGAGTTCCAGCAGTCCGTCGAGGACCGCGTCCCCGGTGCGGGAGTCCAGGTCGAGGGGGGTGGCGATGCCGTCGTCGTCGATCAGCAGACCGCGCCGGGCCAGGTCGGCGAGGGCACCGGCCCGCACCAGAGGGGGCAGCCGGGCCGGATCGGTGACCTCCCGTCGCGTGGTGTTCCAGGCCAGCAGGTGGAGCCGGGCCGGCAGCGAGAGCGGGCCGTTGGGCACGGAACCTCCTCGGGTCGGTGAGGTCGCGATCGGTAAAACCGTTGACAGCCGATCCGGCCCCTCGTACGGTTTTCGACGGTTCTGTTGCCGTCGATGGGAGAAGGACGTTGCTCGTCTGAGGTTCTGAGACACCGCGTCACACCCGTGGGGTGTGCACGTCGCGTGCGACCTCGGCGTTCGAGCCGTCCTTCTGTGCGGAGCAGGGCTTTTCTCGTGCCCAGAGCTTCCTCCCGGCTGCCGGTCGTCTTCTCGCGGTGTCTCCATACGCGTTTGCCCCTGACCGCCCCGAGCAACCGCGGAGGCCCGTATGTCACCATCCATCACCTGTACGTCCCTCTCCTTCACCTGGCCCGACGGCACCCCCGTCATCGAGGGCCTCGACGTCTCCTTCGGTCCCGGCCGTACCGGGCTGATCGGTGTCAACGGCGCGGGGAAGTCGACCCTGCTGAAGCTGATCGCCGGTGAGCTCACGCCGACCGGCGGCGCCGTCCGGGTGGCCGGCGAGGTGGGGTACCTGCCGCAGAACGTGACGCTGGACACCGCGCTCCGGGTCGACGAGGCGCTCGGTATCGCCGCACGGCGGGCCGCGCTGCACGCCATCGAGGCGGGCGACGTGGCCGAGGAGCACTTCGAGACCGTCGGCGACGACTGGGACGTGGAGGAGCGCGCCCTGGCCACGCTCGGTGAACTCGGCCTCGGGCACATCGGATTGGACCGCACGGTCGGCGAGGTGTCGGGCGGCGAGTCGGTGCTGCTGCGGCTGGCCGCGCTGCTGCTGCGCCGGCCGGACGTGCTGCTGCTCGACGAACCCACCAACAACCTCGACCTGTACGCCCGCAGGCGGCTGTACACGGCCGTCGCGGACTGGCCGGGCGTGATGGTCGTGGTCAGCCACGACCGTGAACTGCTGGAACTGGTCGACCAGATCGCGGATCTGCGCCGGGTGAGCCCGGCGGCGCGCAGCACCTCGGTCGAGGGTGGTGGTGGAGGACGGGTGGGCGAGGTCGTCTGGTACGGCGGCAACTTCTCGGCCTACGAGGAGGCGCTGGCCGTCGAGCAGGAGGCGGCCGAGCGCATGGTGCGGGCCGCCGAGGCGGACTTCCGCAAGCAGAAGCGCGAGCTGGCCGACGCCCAGGTCAAACTGGCCCGCCGCAAGCGGTACGGGCAGAGGATGTGGGACCAGAAGCGCGAGCCGAAGATCGTCATGGGGGCGCGCAAGCGTGCGGCGCAGGAGTCCGCGGGCAAGCACCGCATCCTGCACGAGGAGAGGCTCGCCGGGGCCCGGGAACGGCTCGACGAGGCGGTGGAGGCCGTGCGGGACGACGACGAGATCCGCGTCGACCTGCCGTACACGGCCGTGCCGCCCGGACGTACCGTCCTCACGCTCCTGGACCTGGAGTTGGCGTACGGCGCCCGGGTGAACGGCGGCTTCGACCTGCGGGGACCGGAGCGGGTCGCGCTGGTCGGGCGCAACGGTGCCGGCAAGACCACGCTGCTGCGCACGATCGCCGGGGAGCTCGAGCCGGTGTCGGGCGAGGCGACGGCGCACGTCCCGCTGCGGTTCCTGCCGCAGCGGCTCGACGTCCTCGACGACGGGCTGACGGTCGCCGAGAACGTGGCCCGGTTCGCTCCGGACGCCACCGACAACCGGATCCGGGCGCGGCTCGCCCGCTTCCTGTTCCGGGGCGCCCGCGCCGACCGGAAGGCGGCGACCCTGTCCGGCGGCGAGCGCTTCCGTGCCGCACTGGCCGCACTGCTGCTGGCGGAGCCCGCGCCGCAGCTGCTGATGCTGGACGAGCCGACCAACAACCTCGACATGGCGAGCGCCCGGCAGCTCACCACGGCCCTGGAGTCGTACGAGGGGGCACTGATCGTCGCCAGTCACGACCTGCCGTTCCTGGAGTCGATCGGGATCACGCGGTGGCTGCTGATGGAGGAGGGAGAGCTGAAGGAAATCACGACAGAAGCTGTCGGGTATCCCGCCTAACGTCGGCGGTATGAGCCAGTCCAGCGCGTTCATCACCCTCACCGGGGCCAGGGAGAACAACCTCAAGGACGTCACGCTCCGCATCCCGAAGGGCCGGTTGACCGTGTTCACCGGCGTTTCGGGATCGGGGAAGTCGTCGGTCGTCTTCGACACGATCGCGGTCGAGTCGCAGCGGCAGCTGAACGAGACGTACACCTGGTTCGTCCGCAACCGGTTGCCCAAGTACGAGCGGCCGCACGCGGACGCCCTGGAGGACCTCACCCCCGCGATCGTCGTCGACCAGCGGCCCGTCGGCGGCCACTCCCGGTCGACGGTCGGCACGATGACGGACGTGTACGCGGTGATCCGGGTGCTGTTCTCCCGGCACGGCACGCCGAGCGCCGGGCCGGCGACGGCGTACTCGTTCAACGACCCGTCGGGCATGTGCCCCGGGTGCGACGGCCTGGGCCGGACCGTACGGCCGGACTGGGACCGCATCCTCGACGTGGACCGCTCCCTCGCCGAGGGGGCGGTCCGCTTCCCGCCGTTCGCCCCGGGGACGTGGCAGGGGCAGGCGTACACCAACAGCGACGGGCTCGATCCGCACCGGCCGGTGCGCGAGTTCACCGCGGCCGAGCGGGATTTCCTGATGCGCGGACGTCCCGGCAGCAAGGTCACCGTGAACGGCACGGGCGGCACCTGGACCACCGAGTACGAAGGGCTCGCCGACCGGTTCGAACGGCTCTACCTGAAGCGGGACCTGGCGGCGATGAGCCAGAAGACCCGCGACCTGGTGCGGGAGTTCCTGGCCGAGGGCACCTGCCCGGACTGCCGGGGCGCCCGGCTGAACGAGGCGGCGCTGGCGACGCGCGTGGGCGGGCTGTCCATCGCCGACTGCACCCGGATGCAGGTCACCGACCTCATCGCCGTGCTGCGGGAGCTCGACGACCCCCTCGCCCGGCCGATCGCCGGGGCCGCCGTCGCCGCGCTGGAGCGGATCGAGACGATCGGCCTCGGCTACCTCAGCCTCGACCGGGAGACGTCCACCCTCTCCGGCGGCGAGGGCCAGCGGCTGAAGACGGTGCGGCACCTGGGGTCCAGCCTGACCGGGATGACGTACATCTTCGACGAACCCAGCGTCGGACTGCACCCGCGCGACGTGCACCACCTCGGCGAACTGCTGCTGCGGCTGCGGGACAAGGGGAACACCGTGCTGGTCGTCGAGCACGACCCCGACGTCATCGCGCTGGCCGACCACGTCGTCGACATGGGCCCCGGCGCGGGCGCCGGGGGCGGTCGCGTGGTGTTCGAGGGGACGCCGGGCGAGCTGGCCGCCTCGGACACCCTGACCGGGCGGTGCCTGGGCCGGCGCACGGCGGTCAAGGACGTCGTACGGGAGGCGGCCGGCGAGCTGTGGGTGAAGGGCGCCGACCGGCACAACCTGCGCGAGGTCACCGTGCGGTTCCCGGCCGGGGTGCTGACCGCGGTGACCGGGGTCGCCGGGTCCGGCAAGAGCACGCTGGTCGCGGAGTTCACCGCCGCCCACGCCGACGCGGTGGTCGTCGACCAGTCGTCCATCGGGATCTCCGCGCGGTCCACCCCGGCGACGTACCTCGGGATCATGGACACGGTGCGGAAGGTCTTCGCGCGGGAGACGGGGCGGGAACCGGGACTGTTCAGCTTCAACTCCGCCGGTGCCTGCGCGACCTGCGAGGGCCGCGGGATCATCCACACCGACCTCGCCTTCATGGACCCGGTGACCACGACCTGCCACGACTGCGAGGGCCGGCGCTTCAAGGAGGAGGTGCTGCGGCTGACGGTCGGCGGCCGCTCCATCGCCGACGCCCTGGGCATGACGGCCGACGAGGCGCTGGACTTCTTCGACGACCCGGGCGTGCGGCGCCGGCTGCGCGCCCTGCGGGACGTCGGCCTGACCTACCTCACCCTCGGGCAGCCGCTGTCCACGCTGTCCGGCGGCGAACGGCAGCGCATCAAGCTCGCCACCCGGCTGCACCGCAAGGGGGTGGTGTACGTCCTGGACGAGCCGACCACCGGGCTGCACCTGGCCGACGTGGACGGCCTCGTCACCCTTCTGGACCGGCTCGTGGACGCGGGCAACACCGTCGTCGTGGTCGAGCACCACCTGGACGTGATCGCCCGCGCCGACTGGGTGATCGACCTCGGCCCGGACGGCGGACGGGACGGCGGCCGGGTGGTCTTCGAGGGGACGCCGGAGCAACTGCTGGCGGCCCGGGGGTCCTTCACCGGGGAGCATCTGCGGCGGGCGGTGCGGGGGCGGTGACGCGAAGGGCCCGCCGCGGGCGCGGACGGGCGGGCACGGACGGGCGGGTACGGGCCCGCCGGGGCCGTCGCCCGCGGGTGCGTCTCCCGGCCGCCAGGGGTGGTCCTGTCCCGGTTCTCCCTGCATGATGGTCCGCCGACGGCCGAGGAGGTCCCCGCCGCCCGCGGGGGCCCCGGCGCCGTACCGACACGCCCCGTCCGATACGGAGTCATGCCCGTGCCCAGCAAGAAGGCCCTGATCCGCCGTCCCGGCCCCCGTCTGGCCGAGGGGCTGGTGACGCACATCGAACGGGAGAAGGTGGACGTCGGCCGGGCGATGGAGCAGTGGGAAGCGTACGGGGAGGCGCTGCGCACCCACGGCTGGGAGACGGTCGAGGTGGCCCCGGCCGACAACTGCCCGGACTCCGTGTTCGTCGAGGACACGGTGGTGATGTACCGGAACGTGGCGCTGATCGCCCGGCCCGGCGCCGAGTCCCGGCGCGGCGAGACCGCCAGCGTCGAGGAGGCCGTGGCGTCCCTGGGCTGCTCGGTGAACCGGGTCCGGGAGCCGGGCACGCTGGACGGCGGCGACGTGCTCAAGATCGGCGACACCGTGTACGTGGGCCGCGGCGGGCGCACCAACGCGGCCGGGGTCCAGCAGGTGCGGGCCGTGTTCGAGCCGCTGGGCGCGCGGGTGGTCGCCGTGCCGGTCGCCAAGGTGCTGCACCTGAAGTCGGCGGTCACCGCGCTGCCGGACGGAACGGTCGTCGGCCACCTCCCGAGCGTGGACGCGCCGTCGCTGTTCCCCCGCTTCCTGCCGGTGCCGGAGGAGTCCGGGGCGCACGTGGTGCTGCTCGGCGGGGACAAGCTGCTGATGGCCTCGAGCGCGCCGAAGACCGCGGAGCTGTTCTCGGACCTCGGCCACGAGCCCGTCCTGGTGGACATCGGCGAGTTCGAGAAGCTCGAGGGCTGCGTGACCTGTCTCTCGGTGCGTCTGCGGGAGCTGCACGCCTGACCGGCGCCCCTTCCCCCGTACGGCTCATGGACCTACGGCTCCGGGCCCGCCCGTCCGGGAAGACCCTCGTGGCGACACACCTGATCAGCGGTCTTTACGGCGTTCTTAACCTACGGCTTCGTAACCTACGGATTCGTAGCCTACGATTCCGTAGGTTCCGGCACCGCTCGCCGGCCCCGTCGTACTCGGCACCGTCCCCTGGAGTTCCCGTGACGCTCACTTCCCCTCATCTCGGCAGCCCGTCCGTCTGGACCGACGCCCGGCTGTTGTACGCGCTGGAGGAAGTGGTCGAGAAGGAACTCAACCGGCATCTGAAGGTCGCCAAGGACTGGATGCCGCACGAGTACGTTCCGTGGAGCGACGGCCGCAACTTCCCCGGTCTCTTCGAGGACGGCGAGGCCTGGGACAAGGAGCAGTCCAAGGTCACCGAGGTCGGCCGGATCGCCCTCGTGGTGAACCTGCTGACCGAGGACAACCTCCCGAGCTACCACCACGAGATCGCCACCCTGTTCGGCCGGGACGGCGCCTGGGGCACCTGGGTGCACCGCTGGACGGCCGAGGAGGGCCGGCACGGCATCGTGATGCGGGACTACCTGCTCGCCTCGCGGGCGGTGGACCCGGACAAGCTGGAGCAGTTCCGCATGGCGCACATGAGCGAGGGCTTCGAGTCGGACAACCGGCACTCGATGCTGCACTCGGTGGCCTACGTCGCCTTCCAGGAGCTGGCCACCCGCATCTCGCACCGCAACACCGGCCACCAGTCCGGCGACCCGGTCTGCGACCGCATGCTGGCCCGCATCGCGACCGACGAGAACCTGCACATGGTCTTCTACCGCAACCTCCTGAAGGCGGCCTTTGAGATCGCCCCCGACCTGACGATGCAGGCGGTGCGCGACGTCGTCGTGAACTTCCGGATGCCCGGCCACAGCATCCCCGGCTTCGAGCGGGCCGCCGCGCAGATGGCCATCGGCGAGGTCTACAACCTGCGCATCCACCACGACGACGTGCTCCAGCCGGTGCTCCGCTTCCTGAGGGTCATGGACATCGACGGCCTCGGCCCCGAGGGCCGCAAGGCCCAGGAGGAGCTCGGCGTGTTCCTGGGCGGCCTGGACGCGGAGGCGCAGAAGTTCGACGAGAAGCTGGCGGCCCGCAAGGCCCGGATGGCGGCGCGCGCGGCCCACTGAGACCGGCCGACAGCCCGCCGACGTCGCCGGGCACCGGCCGCCGGCCCTCAGTGGCCGGTCCGGTCCGGGGCCCGCGCTCCCGGCCTCCCCGGCAGCCGCCCGGCCGCAGTCAAGACCGGCCCGCCCCGCCCCGGGGGGTGTTCGGCCGTGCGCGGCGGCAGCACTCGGTCGGGCGACGCCACCCCTCGCTGGTGAGGGGTGCGTTCCCGTGCGTCACGCGGCGGGCCCCGGGGCGGAGGCCCGCTGGGCGGTGTCCCGCCGGGAGATGGCCTCCGCCACCTCGTCGAGGGCGGTACGCAGAAAGGCGCCGTAGGCGTCCTGGGGGAGGTCGGGGGCGTGCTCCCTGGCCTTGTTCATGTGCTCGGTGGCGGCATCGAAGGAACCGAGTCGGCGGTAGTCGTCGGCGAGGTTGAGGTGCAGGGACGGGTAGAAGCCGGCGATGTGGAGACCGGCGTGATGCTCCCGAACGCGCTGCTCGGTCACGGCGTCGGCGGCGTCCAGGGCACGGATGTTCCAGGCCAGGGCCCGGGCGGGGTCCTCGTAGAGGTCTGCCAGGTAGTGCGCGAGAGTGCAGCGGTGCAGCGGGTCGCCGGTGACACCGATCGTCGACCACAGGGCCAGCAGCTTCCGGCGGGCCGGAGCGATGCCGCCGGATCGTCCTTCGACGACGGCTTGGCCGATGGCTTCCATGGTCGGGTCGGGGCTGGTGGGAGTGGTGGTCACAGGAGTGCTCCTCGTCGTTCTCGGTCGTTCTCGCTCAGGCGGAGTGGTCGGATCGGACGGGCATGGCCAGGGTGGTGAGATCGCCGCGGTCGGCGGAGCGGATCGTGGCAGGCTGCTCCGGGCCCCTCAGGTCGAGCATCACGTCGGGGCCGATGGCGGTGCTGACGGCCGGGTAGAGCGTGGTCAGCTCGAAGGAGATCCGGAGATCCCGCCCCGTCACGGTGGCCGTGAGCGGGACACCGGGGTGCTCGTCATCGGTCGTCAGGACGTTCAGGCCCCGGCGGGTCGCACGCAGCGTGACCCGCTCTCCCGGGGTCTCCTCCAGAGCTCGCCGGAGGAGACCCTTCGCGACCGTCACCCGGGTCGTGACCTCGGGCAGCGAGCCGAGCATCGACCTGTGATCGGGAAACTCCTCCGACAGCAGCCGGCAGTACCGGTCTTCTCGGTCCGCCATGCGCAGCCGGCACCCGTGCGGCGTCGCCTCGACCCGCACCAGCGCGCTGCGGCGGATGTCGGCGACCGCTGCCCGCAACTCGTCACCACTGACCGTGGCAGCCCAGGCCGTGGCCCCGGCTTCGGCGGGAACCAGGGTCCGGGTCGAGAGACGGTAACGGTCGGTGGCGGTCAAGGTGACCGCCTCCTGCGTCGCCTCGACACGCAGGGCCCCGAGTACCGGCATACCGGGTTCGCGCACGGCCGCGGCCAGGACCTGCTCGATCGCGTCAGCCAGCACGGGCCCCTTCAGCGCGGCAACCGGCAGACTCGGCACGTCGGCAAGCGACGACTTGATCGAAGCGGCTTTCCGCTGCACCGCTGCCGCGTCCCCGAGCACCTTCGCGACGTGCTCGTCGATCAGCCGGGACGCTTCGTCGGGCCCGGCGTCGAGGACGGCTCGGGCAGCGGTGAGGGGCATGGCGATCTCACGGAGCCGACGCAGCGCGGTGGCCCGTGCCACCTGGTCAGCACCGTAGTAGCGGTAGCCGGAGGCCGGGTCGACCTCAGCAGGAGGAAGCAGCCCGGAGTCGGCGTAGAAGCGCAGGGCGCTCGGGGTCAGCCCGGTGCGTCGGGCGAAGACCCCGATCGGCATCAGTTCGGAGTTCGGCACCCGGCCATCGTCGGGCTTCGACCCACTCGAAGGTCAACACCGGCCGGGTGTGCCGACGACCTCCTGGCCCGCGACACCTAACGGCTCGCCCGCCGCAGCTCCAGCCGCTCCTTCTCCGAGAGTCCGCCCCAGACGCCGAAGCGCATGTCGTGGGCCATGGCGTAGTCGAGGCAGGCGGCGCGGATGGGGCAGAGACCGCAGATCCGCTTGGCCTCACGGACCGAGCTGCCCGGCTCGGGGAAGAAGAAGTCTCCCCCGGTCTGCGCACACAGCGCCTCCTCCTGCCAGGTGAGATCGGGCGACGGGAACGTTTCGATGTGCATGGCCGAGAGCGTGCCGAGCGACGAAAAACATTCACTCAACGCCGCATCAACGCGGCTCGGCGCCGTTCGTCCGTCCGTGTCCGCACGATGATGGCGCCACCCGGGCGGGAAACACACGGCGGCGCGCGGAGGGGCCGCCCGTTGCCCGCCTGCCGCACCGGGGCCCGCCGGGTCCCGGTGGACGGATCCCGATGGACGGGTCCCGGTCGACGGATCAGGTCGGCCGGTCAGACGGCGGGTCAGGTCTGCCGCGGGTCGCCCCGGAGAACGGCGAAGCGCGCGCCGTACGGGTCCTCCAGACGGGCCAGCCGGCCGACCCCGGCGAGGGAGGTGGCGGGCATCCGGACCCGGCCGCCCAGCTCGACGGCCCTGGCGACGACCCCGTCCGGGTCGTCCACCCCGAGGTAGGGCAGCCAGTAGGGCTGTCCGGACTCCGCCTCCGTGGGGTCGTCGGCCAGCGGGACCAGACCGCCGAACATGCCTTCCTCCCCGGTCCCGGCGGGGTTGACGGAGGTGTAGACACCGCCGGGGAAGGTCACCGCCGAGGTCTCCCAGCCGAGGACCGAGTGGTAGAAGACGGCGGTCCGGGCGACGTCCGGGGTGTACAGCTCGACCCAGCACAGCGAGCCGACCTCACCGGCGGCCTCGACGCCCTCGCGGAGGGCGGGCTCCCAGATGCCGAAGGAGACGTCCGCCTGGTCGGCGAGGACCGCCGACCTGCCCTGTCCCCCCACGTCCACGGGCGGCACGGGCACACTGCCCCGGGCCTGCCGGGCGGCCTGCGCCGTGGCCTGCGCGTCGGAGGTACGGAAGTAGACGGTCCACGCGGCCGGCCCCCGCTCCGACGGGGTCCGCATCACGCCCGCGACGATCCTGCCGGACAGCCGGAAGAAGCCGTAGCCGCCGGCGTCGGGCCCCGCCGGCTCGTACTCCCAGCCGAAGAGGCCGCCGTAGAAGGACGTGGTGCCCTCGACGTCGGACGTGCCGACGTCGATCCAGTTCGGGGCGCCGTCGACGAAGCGGGTGGTGAGCATGGTGCCTCCTGCGGAAGGTCCCGTCGCCTGCTCCGCCGAGTCTTCCACCGCCCGCAGGGGATCCGCCGCCGAAGCACCCGGACGGGCGTGTCCGGACCTCACGCGGAGGCGCGCCGCACCAGGGTCGTCGGCAGGACCACACCGGAAGGGGCGCCGCCCGCGTCCTCCGGTGCGCTCGTGGTGCGGTCGAGGTCGCGCAGGAGGAGGCGGGCCATCAGACGGCCCATCTCCTCGATGTCCTGGCGGACCGTGGTGAGCGGCGGGTCGGTCTGCTCGGCGATCGGCAGCATGTCGTCGAAGCCGACCACCGCCACGTCGTCCGGCACCCGGCGCCCGTGCTCACGCAGTACCCGCAGGGCGCCCGCCGCCATGAGGTCGTTGGCGGCGAACACCGCGTCCAGGCCGGGGCAGCGCCCGAGGAGCTCCCGCATCGCCCGCTCGCCCGCGGCCGGGGTGAAGTCGCCCTCCACGACCAGGCGCGGATCGGCGCCGACCATGACGTCCCGGAAGCCGTCGAGCCGGTCCGCCGCGGAGGTCTGGTCGAGGGCGCCGGTGATGTGCGCGATGCGGCTGCGGCCGAGGCCGAGCAGATGCCGCACGGCGTCCCGGGCACCGCCCCGGTTGTCGCTGTCGACGTAGACGACGCCCTTCCCGCCGCCGCTCCAGTCGGGCCGGCCGCCGAACACCGTCGGCAGTCCGGCGCGCTGGATCAGTTCCGGCAGCGGGTCGTCGATGTGCAGCGAGAACACCAGCGCGCCGTCGACGTGGCCGCCGGCCAGATAGCGCCCCACCCGCGCGTGGTCGTCGCGGTCCTCGGTGAGCAGCAGCACGAGCTGGTTGTCGTGGGCCGTCAGCTCCTTGCTGATGCCGCGCAGCTGACGGGCGAAGAAGGGGTCGGCGAAGACACGGGTCTCCGGCTCGGCCACGATGACGGCGACGGCGTCGTGCCGTTTCGTCACCAGGCTGCGGGCGGCCTGGTTGGGGACGTACCCGAGTTCCTCCACGGCCCGCCTGACCCGCTCGGCCAGGGGCTCCCTGACTCCGTCCGCGCCGTTGACCACGCGGGAGACGGTGGCCCGCGAGACCCCGGCCCGCGCGGCCACGGCCTCCAGCGTGGGACGCGGCACTGTCTCGGTCACGTCGGGGCTCCTCACCTGCGGCTGCGGGACAGGATAGCCCCGTGCCCACGGGAGGCGAGAGCGCTCTCGGATCATCCCGGACCACCCGGGCGGGTTCGCCGTCGCCGGCTCCCGCGGTCGGGCACGCCCCGCCCGCGGCCCGTCCACGGGTCGTCAGTGCGCGTGCTCCTCCGACTTCCCCGGCTCCTCCGACTTCCCCGGCTCCTCCGACTTCCCCGGCTCCTCCGACTTCCCCGGCTTCTCCGACTCCTCTGTCTTCTCCGTCTTCTCCGTCTTCCCGGAGGCCGCGCCGTGGTGGTGCTGGTGCGGGTCGTAGCCCGGGATCGTGCCGTCCGGCTTCTTGACCAGGAACAGGCCGACCATGCCCATGTCGGAGTGGCTCTGGACGTGGCAGTGGTACATCCAGGCGCCCGCTCCCACCCCCTCCCCCGCGATCACCTGGAAGCCGAAGGAGTCCGCCGGGCCGCAGATCTTGTTGTCGATGACCTGGCTCGGGTCGTCGGGGCCGGTGAGCATGCCGGTGCGGTTGTCGGCCCAGCGGTGACCGTGCATGTGGAAGGTGTGGTAGTACTCGCCGTGCGTGATCACGACGAATTCGACGCGATCGCCCACGGTCGCCTCGAAGTCCGGTCCGGTGTGGGCCGGCCTGTTGTTGATCGTCATGTCGTTGAAGACGACCGTGTGCGTCCGGTCCGGCAGCACGTCGCCCTTGCGGCGCACGATCACCGGGCCGTAGAGGCCGTTGCGGATGCCGCCCGTGCCGTGTTCCGTGCCGACCACGTGGTCGTGGTAGTGCCAGTAGCCGGCACTGCCCGCCCGCCAGGTGCCGTCCGCCCGCCGGCCCGGGACGTGGGTGCGCCAGGTGTAGGTGCGGGTGCCGCCCGGCTCGACGTCGCTCCGGTTCTGCTTGGTGCCGTCGCTGGAGATCTCGTAGTCCAGGCCGTGGACGTGCAGGCTCACGGGCACGTCCATGGTGTTCTCGAACTCGATGTGCAGCGTGTCGCCCTCGTTGAGCTCGATGAGGGGGCCGGGGATCGATGCCTTGCCCTTCTCCAGGCCGTAGCCCATCTGCCCGCCGCCCAGCCGCTCGGCGTAGAGCTTGATGCGCTTCACCTCGCCCCCGGCGGGCGCGGTCTTCGCCGGTCCGGTGGCGCTCACGGCCTCGGGCGCGAGGGACAACGATGTCGCGACGGCCGCACCGCCCAGCAGCACCCGCCGGTTGAAGCCGCGTCTGTCCATGCCGAACTCCCCACGTGGCTGTCATGAACCTGTGAAACCGTAGCGGCCCTCCGAGGGTTTCTCCACACTCAGGACAAAGTTCGTTTCATTGCGGTCATAGGTATTGGCGTGTGACGCAAAGAGGTCTAGCTTCCTTGACGCTGTTGCCGCGACCGAGGAGGGGTGGGTGGCCACATGCGGTGCACACCGCGTCAAGGACCCATGCGCTTACGGAGGTTGAGCACGAGAAGCACGAGAGCGACCGGAGCGGGGCGGCGGGCCCTTGCGGTCGGCGCCACCGTCGGGATCGTCGCCGCCGGGCTGCTGTCGGCACCCGCCGCCAGTGCGCGCCCGGCCCCGGATCCGTCCCCGACAACGATGTCCGTCAAGTCGCCCCCGGGCGGCGCGAACGTACGCGTGCTGCTGTTCCACGGCTCGGCGGCGGGCGGTGACGAGTCCCCGCTCGTGAACGCGGGGATCGCGGCGATCGAGCGGATCGGCCTGTCCGGTCCGGAGAACCAGCGGTTCGAGGTCACCGCCACCGACGACGCCTCGGTCTTCACCGACGGCAGGAAGCTGGGGCGCTTCAACACGATCGTGTTCCTGACCGGCGGCGGGGATGTCCTCGACCCGGAGCAGGAGGCGGGCCTGGAGGCGTACATGGAGGCCGGCGGCGGTTTCGTCGGCCTCCACGACGCGGCCCGCGCGGAGCCGTACTCGGACTGGTTCACCGGCCTCATCGGCGCCCGCCCGGCCGCGTCGAGCCCCGAGAAGGTGCAGCGGGCCACCGTGGAGGTGGGCGACCGGCGGCATCCGGCGACCAAGGGCCTGCCCCTGGAGTGGAAGCGGCCCGACAAGTGGCTGAACTGGGTGAAGAACCCGTCCGGCGAGGTGCACACCGTGGCCCGGGTGCGCGAGTCGACCTATCAGCCGGGGGCGGGCGCGAGCGGCTGGGACCATCCCGTGAGCTGGTGCCGTGACTACGACGGCGGCCGGTCCTTCTACACCGCCATGGGCGGCACGGTGTCGTCGTACGACGAGACCGACTTCCGCGAGCACCTGCGCGGCGCCCTGCTGTGGACCACCCGGCTCGTGCAGGCCGACTGCAAGGCGACGATCACGGGCCACTACAAGGCGGAGCGGCTGACCCGGCCCAACCAGCCGGGGCAGAACGACCAGATCGGCGAACCGCACGGCCTGGTCACCGCCCCCGACGGCCGGGTCTTCTACATCGGCCGCGGCGGCACCGACTCCTCCCTGCCGGTGGTCACCGACTGGAACGACCCCGACATCGGCAAGGGCAGGGGCGAGATCCACGTCTACGACCCGAAGACCGGGAAGGTCACCCTCGCCGGGGCGCTCACCGTCTTCGGCAACAAGGGCGGCGGCGACGAGCTGACCAAGGTCGAGGAGGGGCTGCTCGGCATCGAGCTGGACCCGGACTTCGAGCGGAACGGCTGGGTGTACCTGCACTACACACCCCACTCGGAGATCAACCGCGACACGCACATGGGCGAGCGGCGCGTCTCCCGCTTCACGTTCGACCGGGCCACCGACAAACTGGACCTGGGCAGCGAGAAGGTGCTGCTGAAGTGGCCGGTGCAGATCCACAGCTGCTGCCACGCGGGCGGCGGGATGGCCTGGGACTCCGAGGACAACCTGTACATCGCCACCGGTGACACCAACTCCAGCGGCTTCAGCGGCGGTTACTCGGGCAACAACCCCGAGCCGAACTTCAAGGGCGTCTCCTTCGCGGACGCGCGCCGCACGGCCGGCAACACCAACGACCTCAACGGCAAGATCCTGCGCATCCACCCGGAGCCGGACGGCACCTACACCCTCCCCGAGGGCAATCTGTTCACCGGGAAGGAGACCGCCGAGGGCGGCGGGAAGACGCGCGGCGAGATCTATGTGATGGGGGTGCGCAACCCCGCGCGCATCTTCGTCGACCGGACGACCGACGTCCTCTACGCGGGCTGGGTCGGCCCGGACGCCGGCCAGCCGTCGACGACCTGGGGTCCGGCGAAGTACGACACGTTCGCCGTGATCACGAAGGCGTCCAACCGGGGCTGGCCGTACTGCATGGGCAACAAGCAGCCCTACCGGGACCGCAACCTTCCCGACCCGTCCCGGCCCCTCGGCTGGTACGACTGCGACCGCCCGAAGAACGAGTCGCCGAACAACGACGGCCTGGTCAACCTGCCGCCGGTGACCGGCAACAACATCTGGTACTCGCCGCAGGGCGGCGGCCCGGACTTCCCGCGGGACGCGAACGGTGTCCCGTCGTACAAGGCGGAGGAGGCCACCCACAAGCTGCCCTGGCTCAAGGGCGGCGGCCAGGCCGCGATGAACGGGCCGGTCTACCGCTACGACGAGGCGAGCACGAGCGGGACCAAGTGGCCCGCCTACTGGGACGGCAAGTGGTTCGTCGGCGACTTCTACGACGCCGACCAGCCGCGCAACGCGGTGCTCATGGACCCGAGGACGCAAGGGGACGGCGGTCTGCCGGTGCACTCGGAGTCGCTGAAGAAGATCGTGCCGATCGGCAACGACGGCATCAAGAACCTGATGGACTGGAAGTTCGGTCCGGACGGGGCGCTGTACGTCCTCGACTACGGCCGGGGCTTCTTCACCTCCGACTCCAGGTCCGCGCTGTGGCGGGTCACCTACACGGGCGGCGGGCCGACCCCGGCCGCCGGTCAGCTGGCGCGGAAGGCCGGGTGAGGGCAGTGACACGGCAACGAAGAGTGTGGGCCGCCCTGTTGGCCGCCCTGCTCATGACGCTCGGTCTGCAGACCGCCTCCGCGGCCACCGGCACCGGGGCCCCCGGCGCCAGGGCGGCGGACCAGGTGCTCACCTGGACCGCCGGGAACGACATCGACAGGTACCTGTCGGCGCCGGCGACGGCGGTGGCGGGCTCGGCGACGATCGTCTTCGAGAACAGCGTGGCCACCGGCAACACCACCGGCATGCCGCACACGCTGACGTTCATGACGTCGGACCCGGAGTTCAACAGCGACGTCCAGCTGAACATCCTGGCCAACCCGGGCGACGCCCAGGGCGGCCGGCACACCGCCGAGGTCACGCTCACCCCGGGCCGCTACCTCTACTACTGCACGATTCCCGGCCACGGCCAGATGCGGGGCGTCCTGACGGTGACCGAGGGCGGCGGTGAGGACACCACGGCGCCCGAGGCGACGGCGAAGGTGACCGGCACGCGCAACGCCGAGGGCGCGTACGTCGGCTCGGCGAGCGTCGCCGTCGAGGCCACCGACGAGGGATCGGGCGTCGACCGGATCGAGTACGCGATCGGCGACGACGGCGCCTGGCAGCCTTACACCGCGCCGGTCGTGGTCGACCAGGTCGGCGCGCACACGGTCCGCTACCGCGCCCTGGACAGGGCGGGCAACGTCTCGGCCGAGAAGAGCGTGCAGTTCACCGTCGTCGCCCCGCCGTCGGACGACACCGCACCGCCGGACACCTCGGCGACCGTGGCCGGCGAGCGGAACGGCGACGGCGCCTACATCGACATGGCGACGGTCACCGTCACCGCGTCCGACACCGGCTCCGGCGTCAACACCATCGAGTACGCGATCGGTGCCGACGGCGCCTGGCAGCCGTACACCGGGCCGGTGATGGTGCACCGGACCGGCACGCACACCGTGCGCTACCGGGCCACCGACAGGGCGGGCAACGTCTCGGCGGAGAAGAGCGTGGAGTTCACCGTCGTCGCCGCTCCCCCGCAGGACACCACCCCGCCGGTGACGGGTGCGACCGTCACCGGCACGAAGAACTCCGACGGCGCCTACATCGGCAACGCCAGGGTGACCGTCAGCGCCACCGACGAGGGCGGTTCCGGCGTCGCCGGGATCGAGTACTCCCTCGACGGCGGCCCCTACCTGGCGTACACGCGGCCGGTGGTCGTCGACCGGGCGGGCCGGCACACCGTGGCCTACCGGGCGAGCGACAAGGCGGGCAACACCTCCCAGGCGCTCACGGTGAGCTTCACGGTCGTGGCGGGCGGCGGGGTCCCCGCGCCCAACTGCCCGGAGTACGACGAGCGGTTGACGGTGATCGTCGGCACGGTCGACTCGGGGGTGCCCAACCGGGTCACCAACAACCGGTGCCGGATCGGCGAGCTGATCGAGGACGAGAAGGAGTGGACCTCGCAGGCGCTGTTCCTCAAGCACGTCCGGACCGTCCTGGACGGGCTGCGGAAGGAAGGAGTCGTCGACGAGCGGGAGCACCGCGCCGTCGACCGGGCCGCCCGTCAGTCCGGCATCGGCAGGCCCGGCCAGACCGAGGGCTACCGCACCATCCTCGACGGCAGTCCTGAGTCGTTCGCCAAGTGGCAGCACGTGGGCGGTGGTTCGTTCGCGCTGAACCCGGACGGGTCGATCACCTCCGGCACCACCAGGGGCGGGCTCGGCATGCTGTGGTTCCCCGAGCGCAAGTACGGCGACTTCTCGCTGAAGCTCCAGTGGCGGGACGACGCCCCGGGCACCGGCAACGCCAACTCCGGTGTGTTCGTGCGGTTCCCGCAGATCCACGACCACCCGGAGGAGTCGCGTCCGGAGTGGGTCGCCATCAAGTACGGGCACGAGGTGCAGGTGTTCGACTCGCCCACCGGCGACATGTACAAGACGGGGTCGGTCTACGGCTTCGACCGCGTGGGCCTGGCCGGCGCGGGCGTGACGCAGAAGGGCACCTGGAACGACTACGAGATCCGCGTGGTGGACCAGCACTACTCGGTCTACCGCAACGGTGTGCTGATCAACGAGTTCGACAACATCGGCGGCCAGGACTTCTCCCCGCCGCGCTCGGACGACCCGGGCACGGACGGGCGGCGGTTCGCCTCCGGCTACGTCGGACTGCAGGTGCACGGCACGACCGACGTGGTCTCCTACCGGGACGTCCGGATCAAGGAACTTCCCTGACGGCCGTCCTGACGCGGTGACGGCCCGCCCGGTGTCTCCCGGCACCGGGCGGGCCCCGTGACCGGCGTCCGGGCCCCGCCCCGGGCGCCGGTCACGGCTTCATGATCACCTTGACCGCGCCCTCCTGCTTGCGCTGGAACATGTCGTAGGCGTGCGGCGCCTCGGTCAGCGGCACGTGGTGGGTGGCGAAGTCCTCGACGCCGAGCGGGTCCTCGTCCGTGAGGTAGGGGATGATCTCGTCGCTCCAGCGGCGGACGTTCGCCTGCCCCATGCGCATCTGGATCTGCTTGTCGAACAGGGTGAGCATGGGCATCGGGTCGGCCATGCCGCCGTAGACGCCGGACAGCGAGATGGTGCCGCCGCGCCGCACCAGCTCGATGGCGGTGTAGAGGGCGGCGAGCCGGTCGACGCTGAAGCGCTCCGCCATGGGGCCGCTCAGCTTGCGGGGCAGCAGCGCCGAGGCGTTCTGCACCATGCGGGCCGCCGCGCTGCCGTGCGCCTCGGTGCCGACGGCGTCGATCACGGCGTCGGGGCCGCGGCCGTCGGTCTGGTCGCGGATCGCCTCGACGAGTTCCTTCTCGTCGTCGAAGGACCTCAGGTCGAAGGTCTCCACGCCCCTCTCCTTCGCCCGGCGCAGCCGCTCCGGGACCAGGTCCACGCCGAAGACGCGCCCGGCGCCCTGGAGCCGGGCGACCCGGCAGGCCATGTCGCCGATGGGGCCGAGGCCGAGCACGGCGACGCTGCCGCCCTTGGGGATCCCGGCGTAGGCCACGGCCTGCCAGGCGGTGGGCAGCACGTCGGAGAGGTAGAGGAACCGGTCGTCGGGCGGCCCCTCCGGGACCTTGATCGGACCGTACTGCGCCTGCGGGACCCGCAGGTACTCCGCCTGGCCGCCCGGGACGGCGCCGTAGAGGCGGGTGTAGCCGAACAGGGCCGCGCCCATGCCCTCGGAGCTGACCTGGGTGGTCTCGCACTGGGTGGGCAGTCCGGTCAGGCACATCCAGCAGTTGCCGCAGGCGATCTGGAACGGCACCACGACCCGGTCGCCCACCTGGAGGTCCGGCACCGCGGCGCCGACCTCCTCCACGATCCCCATCGGCTCGTGACCGAGGATGTCGCCCGGGGTCATGAACGGGGTGAGCACTTCGTACAGGTGCAGGTCGGATCCGCACAGTCCCGTGGAGGTGACGCGGATGATCGCGTCCGTCGGCTCCTCGATCCGGGGATCGGGCACGTCCTCCACGCGGACGTCCCGCTTTCCCTGCCAGGTCACTGCCTTCATCGCCGCCTGCTCCCTCCGTCGTGGCCGGTGCGCCGCTGCTGTGGTGGGCCCCGGGTACCCGAGCGGCTCCGGCCCCAACCGCACGCCGTTGCGCCGATCGGCGGAACCACCGCGCGGCATCGCCACTGATCAGGGAGGGCCATCAACAATCAGAAAAGCGCACAATTGAGTCACCCCAGGACGCGAGGCGGACACAGTGGCGACGGTGAGCACGGGACGAGGGGCGCGCGCACGGCGCGGCACGGCGGCGAGAGCGCTGTCGGCCGTCCTGATGGCGGCCGGTCTGGCGGTCGGCCTGATGACCGGCTGCACGTCGTCCGGGGGCTCGACCGACGACGGGCGCGGTTCGACGGCGCCGCCCACGCGGGAGCCGCGGCCGAACGGGTCGGGCGGCCGCCCCGCGCTCGTGGTGAAGATCGACAACACCCCCGCCGCCCGCCCCCTCACGGGCCTGGACGCCGCGGACGTGGTGTACGTCGAGCAGGTCGAGGGCGGACTGAGCCGGCTGCTGGCGGTGTACGCCACCCGGCTCCCCGAGTCCGTCGGGCCGGTGCGCAGCGCCCGTGAGTCCGATCTGGAGCTGCTGCGCCAGTTCGACCGGCCCGTCCTGGCCTTCTCCGGGGCGCAGAGCAAGCTCCTGCCGTTGATCGACCGGGCGCCACTGGAGGGGGCGACGCCCGAGTCGTCACCGGACGCCTACAGCCGGGGCACCGACCGCTCCGCCCCGCACAACCTGTACCTGCGGCCGGAGCGGCTCATGGGCGGCCCGCCCGGCCGGGCCGCCCTGACCACCGGCTTCCGCTTCGGCCCGGCCCCCGCGGGCGGGAAGCCGGAGAGCGCGCTCACGGTGCGCTACCCGGCGGCCCGTTTCACCTTCACCTGGTCGGCCGCCGACGGCCGCTGGCCGGTCTCGCTGGACGGCACCCCCGCGACCACCACGGAGGGCGACCGGCCGGCACCCGCGACCGTGGTCGTGCAGTACGTGACCGTGCGCCCCTCCGGCTACCGGGACTTCCTCGGCAACACCACCCCGTACACCGAGACGGTGGGCTCCGGGAAGGCCACCGTGCTGCGCGACGGCCGCGCGTACGGGGTGAACTGGAGCCGCCCGACCGCCCGGGACGGCACCTCGTTCACCACCGCGGACGGCGAGCGGATGACCTTCGCGCACGGTCAGGTGTGGGTGGTGTACGCGAAGGCCCCCTGACCGGCCCGGTCCCAGCGGTCTCCCCGGTCAGCGCGGGTCGGCCGGGGCCCCGGCGGGGTGGCGCAGCCCTTCGGCCGCGTCCGCGACCCGCCGGACCAGGTCGAAGAACACCGCCCGCTCGTCGGCGCCGAGCGGGCCCAGGAAGACCTGGTTCATCCGCGCGGTGCGCACCGTCAGCTTGCGGTGGGTGCGCACACCGTCGTCGGTGAGGCGCAGCAGGAAGCGCCGGCCGTCCTGCGGATCGCGGACCTTGTCGAGCAGCCCGCGCCGGATGAGCCGGCCGATCACCTCGGCGATGGTGGACCGGTCCAGCCCCACCCGCTCCCCCACGGTCCGCTGGTCCAGGCCCGGCTCGGCGACGAGCGCGTTGAGGACGGCGAACTGCGGCGAGGTGATCTCCTCGGAGACCATCGTGTTCCACAGCAGGTGGTGCGCCTGCTGGAGCCGCCGGGCCAGGTGCCCGGGATGGGTGGTGAGATCCACCGCCGCCATGTGCGCTCCCACGGTCGGTTCCGCTGCCGGTTCGTTGGTGTACTGAACGATACCCGCATCGGGAGCGACTGTCCGCCCCTCCCACCTTCACCTTCGTACCTTGTTTTCCGGGGTATTGACGCTCCCCTCCTCGCGATGGCAGCGTGAGGGCGGCCTCGTGGAAATACTCAGTGCCCTGATTAATTTCGGTCGGGGTCTCGGGAAGGAATGGGGTTCCTCGGATGGACAAGGTGGTCGCCTCCGCCGGGGAGGCGGTGGCCGACGTACCGGACGGTGCGTCGCTGGCGGTGGGCGGTTTCGGGCTGAGCGGTGTGCCGGACGTGCTGATCCGGGCGCTGCACGAGCGCGGGGTCGGCGGTCTGTCGGTCGTCTCCAACAACTGCGGGGCGCTGGAGTCCGGGCTCGCGGTGCTGCTGGCGGCGGGGCGGATCTCCCGGGTGACCGGTTCCTACATCGGCGCGAACAAGGAGTTCGCCCGGCAGTACCTGGCCGGGGAGCTGGAGGTGGAGCTGATCCCGCAGGGCACGCTCGCGGAGCGGCTGCGCGCGGGCGGGGCCGGCATCCCGGCCTTCTACACCCCGGCCGGGGTGGGCACGCAGGTCGCCGAGGGCGGGCTGCCCTGGCGCTACGACGGCTCCGGCGGGGTGGCACTGGCCTCCCCGGCCAAGGAGGTGCGGGAGTTCGACGGTGTGGAGTACGTGCTGGAGCGCGGTATCCGCACCGACTACGCCCTGGTGCGGGCGGCGCGGGGCGACCGGCACGGGAACCTGGTGTTCAACAAGTCCGCCCGCAACTTCAACCCCCTCGCGGCGATGGCCGGGCGGGTCACCGTCGCCGAGGTGGAGGAACTGGTCGAGCCCGGCGCCATCGACCCCGACGCGGTGCACCTGCCGGGCGTCTTCGTGCAGCGGGTGGTCGCGCTGACGCCCGAGCAGGCGGCCGACAAGCGGATCGAGCGGCGGACGGTGAGCGGCTGATGGCCTGGACACGGGAGCAGATGGCCGCACGGGCGGCCCGCGAGCTGCGGGACGGCCAGTACGTCAACCTCGGCATCGGACTTCCCACGCTCATCCCCAACCACCTCCCGCCCGGCGTCGAGGTGGTGCTGGAGAGCGAGAACGGCATCCTCGGCACCGGTCCCTACCCCGCCGAGGACGCCGTCGACCCGGACCTGATCAACGCCGGGAAGGAGACCGTGACCGTCCTGCCGGGCGCCTCCTTCTTCGACTCGGCGCTGTCCTTCTCGATGATCCGGGGCGGGCACGTCGACGTCGCCGTCCTCGGCGCGATGCAGGTGTCCGCGCGCGGGGACCTGGCCAACTGGGCGATACCCGGCAAGCTCGTCACCGGCATCGGCGGTGCCATGGACCTCGTCCACGGCGCCCGCACCGTGCTCGTCGTGATGACGCACACCGCCAAGGACGGCTCGCCGAAGATCCTCGCCGAGTGCACGCTGCCGCTGACCGGCAGGGCATGCGTGGACCGGATCATCACCGACCTCGGTGTCCTCGACGTCACCGGCGGCGGGCTGGTCCTCGCCGAGACCGCCCCCGGCGTGACCGTCGAGGAGATCACCGCCAAGACCGGAGCCGAACTCACCCTCGGGGAGGGCCTGTCGTGACCGACACCCTGACGCAAGCCGACATGGACCGGGAGATCGCGACCGAGCGCGCCGCGTACGGGAAGCGGGTCGCCGACGGCGCGCCCGTCGAGCACCATCCGCGCCGCGACTACGCGCCGTACCGGTCCTCGGTGCTGCGCCACCCCAAGCGGCCGCCGATCGCCGTCGACGTGTCCAAGGACCCGGAACTGGTGGAGCTGTCCTCCCCGGCGTTCGGGGAGCGGGACATCACCGAGGTCGACAACGACCTCACCCGGCAGCACGCCGGCGAGCCCCTCGGTGAGCGCATCACCGTATCCGGCCGGCTGCTGGACCGGGGCGGCCGTCCCGTGCGCGGCCAGCTGGTGGAGATCTGGCAGGCCAACTCGGCCGGGCGGTACGCCCATCAGCGCGAGCAGCACGACGCCCCGCTGGACCCCCACTTCACCGGGGTGGGCCGCACCCTCACCGACGCCGACGGCCGCTACCGCTTCACCACCGTCCGGCCGGGCCCGTACCCGTGGCGCAACCACCTCAACGCCTGGCGGCCGGCGCACATCCACTTCTCCGTCTTCGGCACGGCGTTCACCCAGCGGCTGGTGACGCAGATGTACTTCCCGAACGACCCGCTGTTCCCCCACGACCCGATCCTGCAGTCCGTGACCGACGACGCGGCCCGGCAGCGGCTGGTCGCCACCTACGACCACAGCCTGTCCGTGCCGGAGTTCTCCCTCGGCTACCACTGGGACATCGTGCTCGACGGGCCGAACGCCACCTGGCTCGAAGAAGGGCGCTGACCTGCCATGACGAAGACCGACACCGCCGGCCCGGAGAACGTTCTGCCCACCCCCTCGCACACCGTCGGCCCCTTCTACGGCTACGCGCTGCCGTTCCCCGGCGGCGAGGACGTCGCGCCCCTGGGGCACCCGGACACGGTCACCGTGCACGGGTACGTGTACGACGGCGAGGGCCGGCCGCTGCCGGACGCCCTGCTGGAGCTGTGGGGACCGGATCCGGAGGGCGACCTGCCGACGACGGACGGCTCGATGCGGCGCGACCCGGCGAGCGGCGGCTTCCTGGGCCGCAACGGCGTGGAGTTCACCGGCTTCGGGCGGATCCAGACCGACGCGGACGGCCACTGGTACGCGCGCACCCTGCGGCCCGGGGCACGCGGCCGCAGCGCGCCGTACCTCAGTGTGTGCGTCTTCGCGCGGGGTCTGCTGGTGCACCTGTTCACCCGGATCTACCTGCCGGGCGACGCGGCGGCGCTGTCCGCGGACCCGCTGCTGTCCCGGCTCGACGCCGACCGCCGCGACACGCTGATCGCGAAGGACGAGGGCCGCGGCACGTACCGTTTCGACATCCGCCTTCAGGGCGAGGGCGAGACGGTCTTCCTGGAGTTCACATGACGTCGGCCGATTCCGACACCGGCCTGCTCGCCCCCGGGTGGGCCGGTTCCCCGGCCGCGGCCGGGACGGCGGACGCGGCGTTCCTGCGGGCGCTGCTCGACGCGGAGACGGCGCTGACCCGGGCCCAGGCGGCCCTGGGGCTCGTCCCGGACGAGGCCGTGGCCGCGGTGACGGAGGCGGCCGTCCCCGGGCGCTTCGACCTCGCCTCCCTCGCCGAGCGGGCGCGGGGCGGTGGGAACCCGGTGATCCCGCTGGTCGCGGACCTGACGCGGGCGGTCGGCGAGCCGTACGGTCCGTTCGTGCACCGGGGCGCGACCAGCCAGGACATCATGGACACCGCGACGATGCTGGTCGCCGCGCGCACCCTGGACCCGGTCCTCGCCGACCTCGGCCGCACCGAGCGGGCGCTGGCCGGCCTGGCCGCCGAGCACCGGGACACCCCGATGCCGGGCCGCACGCTCACCCAGCACGCCGTACCGACGACGTTCGGGCTGAAGGCCGCCGGATGGCGGTCGCTGGTGCTGGACGCCCGGGACCGGGTAACGGCGGTACGCGGCTCGCTGCCCGTCCAGCTCGGTGGCGCGGCAGGCACATTGGCGGCGTTCACGGCGTACGGGGCGGACGACGCGACCGCGCTGACCGCCGCCTACGCCCGGGAGCTCGGGCTCCGGGCACCGCTGCTGCCCTGGCACACCCTGCGCACGCCGGTCGCCGACCTCGCCGGCTGCCTCGCCTTCACCGCCGGCGCGCTGGGCAAGCTCGCGGCGGACGTCCTCACCCTCTCCCGCACCGAGATCGCGGAGGTCTCCGAGGGCAGCGGCGGCGGCTCGTCCGCCATGCCGCACAAGGCGAACCCGGTGCGGTCGACGCTGATCGCGGCCGCCGCCCGGCGCGCACCGCAGCTCGCGGCCACGCTGTACGGCGCGCTGGTGGCCGAGGACGAGCGGCCGGCCGGGGCCTGGCACGCCGAGTGGGAACCGCTCAGGGACCTGCTCCGGCTGGTCGGCGGTACCGCGCGGGACGCCGCCGAGCTGACCGAGGGGTTGCGGGTGCACCCGGACACCATGCGTGAACACCTCGGTCTCACCCACGGGTTGATCGTCTCCGAGCGGCTGTCCGCCGAACTGGCGCCCGTGCTCGGCCGGGCCCGGGCGAAGCAGCTGCTCACCGAGGCCGCCGAGCGCACGCATGCCGAGGGCCGGTCCCTGGCCGACCTCCTCGCCGAGGAGCCGGAACTGACGGACGTCGACCTCGGCGAGCCGACCGACCCCGCCCGCTACACCGGCTCCGCCGGTGTCCTCACCGACCGTGCTCTGGAGCGACGTTGACCGACACCCTCCTCAACCACCGTGCCGAAGGCCCCGCTTCCGCTCCCCCGCTGCTCCTGGGCCCCTCGCTCGGCACGTCGTACGCCCTGTGGGACGAGGTGGCGCCCGAACTGTCGGCCGCGCACCGGGTGGTCCGCTGGGACCTGCCGGGGCACGGCGGTTCGGCGGCCGGGCTGATCGGCCCCGGGGCGACCGTGGGCGATCTGGCGGAGCTGGTGCTGGCGCTCGCCGACGCGCTCGGCATCGAGCGGTTCGGGTACGCGGGGGTCTCGCTCGGCGGTGCGGTGGGGCTGCACCTGGCCGTGCACCATCCGGAGCGAGTGGCGTCGCTGGCCGTGATCTGCTCCTCGGCGCACTTCAACGGCGCGGGGCCGTGGGAGGAGCGGGCGGCGCTGGTGCGGCGCGAAGGGCTGGCCGGGCTGGCGGAGAACGCCGACGCCCGCTGGTTCACCCCCGGGTTCACCGTGCCGCGTCTGGTGCGGGACCACCGGGAGGCCGACCCGGACGCGTACGCCGCCTGCTGTGACGCGCTGGCCGCGTTCGACCTGCGCGAACGGCTCACGGAGATCGGGGCGCCGACGCTGCTGATCGCCGGCCGGGAGGATCCGGCGACCCCGCCCGCGCATCTGCGCCAGATCGCGGACGCGGTGCCGGACGCCACGCTCGTGGAGCTCCCCGGGGCCTCGCACCTGGCGCCGGCGCAGCGCCCGGAGGCGGTGCTGACGGCGCTGCGGGCGCACTTCGACGGGGGTGCCCGGCGCGGCATGGAGGTGCGCCGCGAGGTGCTGGGCGACGCGCACGTGGACCGGGCCCAGGCCCGGCAGACGCCGTTCACGGCACGCTTCCAGGACTTCATCGCGCGCTACGCCTGGGGCGAGGTCTGGACCGATCCGACGCTCTCCCGCCGGGAGCGCAGCATGATCACCCTCACCGCGCTGGTCGCCCACGGCCACTACGACGAGCTGGCGATGCACGTCCGCGCGGCGCGCCGCAACGGGCTCACGCCCGAGGAGATCGGGGCGGTGCTGCTCCAGACGGCGGTGTACTGCGGGGTGCCCGCGGCCAACTCGGCGTTCGCGACGGCCCAGCGGGTGCTGGAGGAACCGGAGGAGGACCGCCCTTGAGCGTGTGTCGCCCTTCACCCCGTCACGCGCCTACGAGGGTTGACGCACAACGGGGCCGACCCACGGAGGGCGGCCCCGGGTGGGCCGTCGCTCTCGGCGGGCTCAGCGCCGCGGGTCACCGCGACGGCACGTGTCCGGCACCCGCCCCCAGCGCGGCCAGCGCGCGGGCCGCCAGGCCGTCCGCCCCGCAGGAACGCGCCAGCGCGAGGCCCCGCTCGAGGTCGGGACCGGAGCGGGCGAGGATGCCGTACTCGACGCGGGCCGCGGCGTGTTCGTACTGGCAGGGCGACGACTCCAGGTATCCGACCGCCCGGGCGGCCAGGTGGACCGCGCGCCGGCCGGTCTCCAGGGCGGCGGCGACGCGCAGGGCCTCTCCCACGGCGGTGTCCGTGCCGAAGCGCTCGGCCCGCCGGCGGACGTCGACGGCGAGCCGGGCGGCACGGGCGGGGTCCCCGGTGGCGAGGGCGCGGGCGAGGTCGGCGGCCCCGAACACGTGGACCGGGTTGTGGTGGCCGCGGGCGGCCGCCGCCTCCTGAGCCGCATCCAGTTCGTCGACGCCCTCCTCGGTGCGGCCGACGGCGAGCAGCAGCCGACCGCGCACGGAGCGCAGGTCGGGCAGGACGACGGTGGACGGGTAGGGCGGTGCGAAGCCGTGCCGTTCGGCCACCGCCCAGGCCTCGTCGACGTGGCCGCGGGCGAGCAGGGTGTCGACGAGGTTGCTGGTCACCGTCCAGTACAGGGGCAGTCCGCGACCGACGCGTTCGGCGAGGTTCAGGGACTCGCGCAGCGACTGCTCCGCGGCCTCCAGCCGGCCCCGCCTGCGGTGCGCGAGGCCCACGTAGGCGTGGGCCAGGACGAGGTGGCCGCCGCTCCAGCCGGCGGTCTCGTAGGCGCGCAGGGCCTCGTTGCAGAGGCTTTCCGCGCGGTCGAGGCGGTCGGTGTAGGCGTAGGCGCTGGTGAGCATCAGCAGCAGTTCGACGCCCCACTCGGAGTCGGTCCAGCCGAGACCGGGGGCGAGGCGGCCGTTGACGAGGGCGCGGTCGCAGAGTTCGACGACCTCCTCGGCGTTCTCGCCGCGCATCATGGCGTCGAAGCCGCGCAGGATGAGCAGCGCGCGTTCGGAGTTGTCCCGGCCGGTGCAGGTGGCGGCGAGTTCGGCCAGGCGCTCGGAGCGGCCGGGGGAGGCGGTCTCACCGGCATGGATGCCCTCCCACATGAACTGCACGGCGCGCAGCCGCAGATGGGCGGGGCCGGAGCCGATCCGGACGGCCTCCGCCTCGACGGTGCGGACGGCCTCCTCCATCTGGTCGTTGTGCAGGAGCGCCTGGGAGAGCCGGACCACGGCGTCCACCCGCCGCTCGCCGTCGAGGCCGGGCATGCCGAGCGCGGTCCGCAGGTGGCCGATGGTCCGGGCGGGTGCGGTGAGGAAGGTGGCGCAGCCCAGTTCGTAGAGCACCTGCGCGTGGACCTCGGGGCGCGGTGGTTCCTCCAGGGCGCGTTCGAGGCAGCGGCGGGCGGCGTCCGGAGCACCGACGGCGAGGTGTTCGCGGGCGGCGTCGCGCAGTTGCCCGACGAGTTCCTCGTCGTCGTCCGGATGCACTTCGAGGAGGTGGCGGGCGGCCGCCGCGGCGCCGCGCCCGGAGTCGGTGACGATCCGGGCGGCGATGCCGTGCATGGCGCGGCGCAGGGCGTCGGGGATGGAGTTGTAGACGGCGGTGGCGATCAGCGGGTGGACGAACTCGAGGTCGTCGGGTCCGGCGCGGCCGGTGGAGGGGTCGGGGGTGGTGAGGATGCGGGCGGTGCGCAGGAGTTCGGCGCAGCGGACGGCGTCGTCGTGGTCGAGGGTGGCGAGCCGGGCCACCAGGTCGACGGTGATGTCGGAGCCGAGGATGGCGGCGGCCCAGGCGAACCGGGTGGCGTCTATGCCGAGGAGTTCGAGGCGG
>NZ_MSGP01000228.1 GCF_002078235.1 Streptomyces viridosporus | reverse complement strand
GGAGCGGGTGGATGAGGCGGCGAGGCGGCCGGGGTGGGGCGGCAAGACGGGCGAGGTGGCCGGAACGGGCGGCAGGACGGGCCGGACGGGGCGGTGAGGTGGCCGGGGCGGGGAACCCGGGACGGGGCGTGCGGAGCGAGTGCCGGGCCGGATGTACCGGGTCCGGGCATGACCATTCGAGCGCCGTGTACTAGAGTTATCTCGACATCGAGATATCTGCCGAGGAGCACCGCAGCTGCCACACCGGTAAGGGTTACCTAACTTAGCCATACCTTAGCGGATCGGCCGAGATGCCGTGGCGGCAGGATCGTGGTGGTACGCGCACATCAATGAAGGAGACTGTCGTGTCGGCGAACAGCTTCGACGCCCGCAGCACGCTGCAGGTGGGCGACGAGTCGTACGAGATCTTCCGGCTGGACAAGGTCGAGGGCTCCGCGCGCCTTCCCTACAGCCTGAAGGTGCTGCTGGAGAACCTGCTCCGCACCGAGGACGGCGCGAACATCACCGCCGACCACATCCGCGCCCTGGGCGGCTGGGACTCGCAGGCCCAGCCGTCGCAGGAGATCCAGTTCACGCCGGCCCGCGTGATCATGCAGGACTTCACCGGCGTGCCCTGCGTCGTGGACCTCGCCACGATGCGCGAGGCCGTCAAGGAGCTGGGCGGCGACCCGGCGAAGATCAACCCGCTGGCCCCGGCCGAGCTGGTCATCGACCACTCCGTGATCGCCGACAAGTTCGGCACCAACGACGCCTTCAAGCAGAACGTCGACCTGGAGTACGGCCGCAACCGCGAGCGCTACCAGTTCCTGCGCTGGGGCCAGACCGCGTTCGACGAGTTCAAGGTCGTCCCGCCCGGCACCGGCATCGTCCACCAGGTGAACATCGAGCACCTGGCCCGTGTCGTCATGGTCCGCGACGGCAAGGCGTACCCCGACACCCTGGTCGGCACCGACTCGCACACCACCATGGTCAACGGCCTCGGCGTCCTCGGCTGGGGCGTCGGCGGCATCGAGGCCGAGGCCGCCATGCTCGGCCAGCCGGTCTCCATGCTGATCCCGCGCGTCGTCGGCTTCAAGCTCACCGGTGAGCTCCAGCCGGGCACCACCGCCACCGACCTGGTGCTCACCATCACCGAGATGCTGCGCAAGCACGGTGTGGTCGGCAAGTTCGTCGAGTTCTACGGTGAGGGCGTCGCCGCCACCTCGCTGGCCAACCGCGCCACCATCGGCAACATGTCGCCGGAGTTCGGCTCCACCGCCGCGATCTTCCCGATCGACGACGAGACGCTGAGCTACCTGCGCCTGACCGGCCGCAGCGAGCAGCAGGTCGCGCTGGTCGAGGCGTACGCCAAGGAGCAGGGCCTCTGGCTGGACCCGAAGGCCGAGCCGGACTTCTCCGAGAAGCTCGAGCTGGACCTGTCCACGGTCGTCCCCTCCATCGCCGGCCCGAAGCGCCCGCAGGACCGCATCGTCCTCGCCGACGCCAAGGCCCAGTTCGCCCAGGACGTGCGCAACTACGTCAAGGACGGCGGCGACGTCGACGAGGCCAGCAAGGAGTCCTTCCCGGCCTCCGACGCCCCGGCCATCTCCAACGGCGCGCCCTCCAACCCGGTCGAGGTCACCGCCCCCGACGGCACGACCTACACGCTCGACCACGGTGCGGTGACGGTCGCGGCCATCACCTCCTGCACCAACACCTCCAACCCGTACGTCATGGTCGCCGCCGCCCTGGTGGCCAAGAAGGCGGTGGAGAAGGGCCTGACCCGCAAGCCGTGGGTGAAGACCACCCTCGCCCCGGGCTCCAAGGTCGTCACCGACTACTTCGAGAAGGCGGGCCTGACCCCGTACCTCGACAAGGTCGGCTTCAACCTCGTCGGCTACGGCTGCACCACCTGCATCGGCAACTCCGGCCCGCTGCCGGAGGAGGTCTCCAAGGCCGTCAACGACCACGACCTCGCCGTCACCTCGGTGCTGTCCGGCAACCGCAACTTCGAGGGCCGGATCAACCCCGACGTCAAGATGAACTACCTGGCGTCCCCGCCGCTGGTCGTCGCCTATGCCCTCGCGGGCTCGATGAAGGTGGACATCACCCGGGAGTCGCTGGGCCTGGACCAGGACGGCAACCCGGTCTTCCTGAAGGACATCTGGCCGTCCGAGGCCGAGGTCAACGACGTCGTGGCGAACGCCATCGGCGAGGACATGTTCTCCAAGTCCTACTCCGACGTCTTCGCGGGCGACGCCCAGTGGCAGGCGCTGCCGATCCCGACCGGCGACACCTTCGAGTGGGACCCGGAGTCCACCTACGTCCGCAAGCCCCCGTACTTCGAGGGCATGGGCATGGAGCCGGCCCCGGTCGAGGACATCGCCGGCGCCCGGGTGCTCGCCAAGCTGGGCGACTCGGTCACCACCGACCACATCTCCCCGGCCGGTGCCATCAAGGCCGACACCCCGGCCGGCCAGTACCTCACGGAGCACGGCGTCGAGCGCCGCGACTTCAACAGCTACGGCTCGCGCCGCGGCAACCACGAGGTCATGATCCGCGGTACGTTCGCCAACATCCGCCTGCGCAACCAGATCGCGCCGGGCACCGAGGGCGGCTACACCCGCGACTTCACGCAGGAGGGCGGCCCGGTCTCCTTCATCTACGACGCCTCGCAGAACTACCAGGCCGCCGGCGTCCCGCTGGTCGTCCTGGCCGGCAAGGAGTACGGCTCCGGCTCGTCCCGCGACTGGGCGGCCAAGGGCACCGCGCTCCTCGGCGTCAAGGCCGTCATCGCCGAGTCCTACGAGCGCATCCACCGCTCCAACCTCATCGGCATGGGCGTCCTGCCGCTGCAGTTCCCGGAGGGCCACTCCGCCGACACCCTCGGCCTGACCGGTGAGGAGACCTTCTCCATCTCCGGCGTCACCGAGCTCAACGACGGCACCACCCCGCGCACGGTGAAGGTCACCACCGACACCGGCGTCGAGTTCGACGCGGTCGTCCGCATCGACACCCCCGGCGAGGCGGACTACTACCGCAACGGCGGCATCATGCAGTACGTGCTGCGCAGCCTGATCCGCAAGTAAGCAGGTCACGGCCGCAACCAGGCGGTCGCGCAGGACGGTTGAGGGCCGCATCCCCGGTGACGGGGGTGCGGCCCTCGCCGCTGCGGGCGTTTACAACGGGAGCGCTCGGCGCTACCTTCCCCTCACGGGTGAGGTGGGAGCGCTCCCATCCCCGGTGGACCGGAACCCGCCGTCGGAGCGCCCCCCTCGCCCGGCTCCGCGGACCCATGTGCAGGACCCGACAGACCCGCAGCGAGCGACAGGTGTGTCATGACCACGACGAGCCCTCGAGGTGAGCCCGTCCTCCGACCGGCCCTCTCCGTCCGTGCCAGAACCCTCTTCCTCGTCCTGGTCGCCCTGCTCGCGGCCCTGCCGGCCGCCGGGCTGGCGGTGGCGACGGGCGGCGGGGCCGGCGGCCACCGGTCCGAGGTGACCGTCACCGGCACCGGCGGCGTGCCGGTGCCCGGCCGGCCGGCCGACCGGGCCCTCCCCGGCCCCGGCGGGGACGGCGGGACGACCCTGTCCTGCCGGGCGGCCGAACCGCCGTACGGGGGACCGTCCCGGTGACGGCCGGACCGCCGTACGGGGGACCGTCCCGGTGACGGCCGGACCGCCGTACGGGGGACCGTCCCGGTGACGGCCGGACCGCCGCACGGGGGACCGTCCCGGTGACGGCCGGACCGCCGCACGGGGGGGCGGTCCCGGTGACGGCCCGACGCGCCGTCACCGCGGCGGCCCCCCTCAGGGGCCCAGCAGGGAGCGCAGCCAGTCCAGTTGGCGCCGCACGTGCACCGCGTCCCCGCCCTCGTGCCCGTTGAACGGGTAGGCGTGGATCTCCTTGGCCGGCTCCGCGCCCGTCAGGCCCGCGTAGTGGTGGAACGCGGCGTACGCCCCGCTCGGCGGACAGACCGTGTCGCGCAGGCCGACCCCGAAGTGGGCCGGGGCGTGGGCGCGACGGGCGAAGGAGACGCCCTCGACGTAGGAGAGCGTGCGGCGGGCGGCCTCCTCGGCGCCCCGGTGGACCGAGAGGTAGGCGGCGATCTCGCCGTACGGGCCGGTGTCGGTGAGGTCCAGGGCGCGGGAGATGCCGCACAGCAGCGGGGCGGTGACCAGCGCCGCCGCCAGGTCCGGCACCAGCCCCGCCACCGCCAGCGCGAGTCCTCCGCCCTGGCTGTTGCCGACCGCCGCGACCCGCGAGGGGTCCACGCCCGGCAGGGCGCGTACGGCGGCGACCGCGCGCACCGCGTCGGTGATCAGCCGGCGGTAGTGGTAGTCCCGCGGGGCGAGCAGCCCGCGGACCGCCGGGCCGGGGCCGCCCGGCGCGGTGGCGTGCGGGTCGGGGGTGTCACCGCCGCAGCCGTACTGGTCGCCCTGGCCCCGGTTGTCCATCAGCAGATGCGCGTACCCGGCGTTCACCCAGGTCAGCCGCTCGTGCGGCAGACCGCGTCCGCGTCCGTAGCCGGCGTACTCGACGACCGCCGGTACGGCGCCGGCCGCCCGGGCCGCGGAGCTCCCCCCGGCCCGGGCGGAGCCGGGGGCGCGGGGGAGGCTGAACCAGGCGCGCACCGGGTCGCCGGCGAAGCCGCGGAACGTCACGTCCCAGGTCTCGGTCAGCCGCAGCCCGCTCTCCACCGGGCGGGACGAGACCAGCGGATCCCCCTCGGCCGACGCCTCCTCCAGGGTGGCCTCCCAGAAGGCGTCGAAGTCGGCGGGTTCCTCGATGTCCGGGCGGTGGCGCTCCAGTTCCGCCGGGGGCAGGTCGAACGCGGGCACGGGGGCACACCTCGCAGGGTGGGGGCGGACAGGAGGGCCGATCGTTGCGGGATACTGCCAGAAAGTTCCGGGGAGCGTAACGGGGCGGAACCGCCCCTCGCCCTGGGTGAGATATCGGTCCGACCTTGCTCAGCTCTCTCAAAAACCCAGCGTGTACCACCCATTGACAGCGCTTACTGCTCCCCTTAGGTTGCCGCGAGGTCACCGACAAAAGCTCGAAAGTTTCGGTTCTGCGTCCTACGGCACGGAAGGCCCGAGCACTATGAGCACCTCCACCACGTCGGCTCCGCCCCCCGGCACGCAGGCCCCCCCGCCGTCGAGGACCCCGCCGCGCCGCACGCGTTCGCCCTCCCGCACCGGGTGGCGGCGGGCGCTGCGCAAGGACTGGCAGCTGTACTCGCTGGCCGTGCTGCCGCTGCTGTTCTTCCTGGTGTTCCGCTATCTGCCGATGATCGGCAACGTGATCGCCTTCCGCCGCTTCGAGCCCGGCGGTTCGATCCTCGGCGAGCACTGGGTGGGCCTGCGCTACGTCGAGATGTTCCTCAGCGACCCCACCTTCTGGCAGGTGTTCCGCAACACCCTGTGGATCGGCGGCCTCACCCTCGTCTTCTGCTTCCCGATCCCGATCGTGCTCGCCCTGCTGCTGAACGAGGTGCGCAGGAGGTCCCTGAAGCGGTTCGTGCAGTCGGTGTCGTACCTGCCGCACTTCCTGTCGATCGTGATCGTCGCCGGCATCACGCTGCAGATGCTCGCCACCGACGGCCCGGTCAACCACGTCCTGGGCTGGTTCGGGCACGACCCGGTCCGGTTCATCCAGGAGCCCGAGTGGTTCCGCACCATCTACGTCGGCTCGGAGATCTGGCAGACCGCCGGCTGGGGCACGATCCTCTACCTCGCCGCGCTCACCACCATCGACGAGGACCTGTACGAGGCCGCCCGCATCGACGGCGCCAACCGCTGGCAGCAGATATGGCACGTCACCCTGCCCGGCATCCGCCCGACCATGGTCACGCTGCTGATCCTCAACATCGGCACCTTCATGGCCGTCGGCTTCGAGAAGGTCCTGCTGCTGTACAACCCGCTGACGTACCCGACCGCCGACGTGATCTCCACCTACCTCTACCGGACCGGTGTGGAGTCCAACAGCTTCAGCTACGCCGCCGCGATCGGCCTGTTCGAGGCGGTCATCGGCCTGGTGCTGATCACCTCGGCCAACCAGCTCTCGCGCCGCACCGTGGGGACGAGCCTGTGGTGAACACCGTGACCTCCGGCCGCCGCGCCCGCCGCCCCGGGGCCGCCCGCCGCCCCTCCGTGACCAGCCCCTCGCGCGGCTACCGGGTCTTCCAGGGCGTCAACGGCGTCGTCCTCACGCTCGTCGTGCTGGTGACCCTGTACCCGTTCGTCAACATCATCGCCCGCTCGTTCAGCGGGGAGCGGCAGATCCGCTCCGGCGAAGTGACCCTGTGGCCCAAGGGGTTCAACCTCACCACCTACGAGATCGTCGTCTCCGACCCGATGTTCTGGCGGAACTACGGCAACACCGTGCTCTACACGGCCGTCTCCACCGCCGTCGCCATGGTGCTGACCACCTGTTACGCCTACGTCCTGTCGAAGAAGAACCTCAAAGGGCGCGGCGCGCTGGTCGGGATCGCCGTGTTCACCATGTTCTTCACCGGCGGCCTGATCCCCCACTACGTCCTCGTCACCAGCCTCGGCCTGAAGAACAGCGTGTGGGCCATCGCGCTGCCCAACGCGATCAGCGTCTTCAACCTGCTGGTGATGAAGGCCTTCTTCGAGAGCCTGCCGACCGAACTGGAGGAGGCCGCGCAGATCGACGGGCTCAGCACCTACGGCATCCTGCTGCGGATCGTGCTGCCGCTGTCCAAGGCGGTCGTGGCGACCATGGTCCTCTTCTACTCGGTCTCCTTCTGGAACTCCTGGTTCTCGGCGTTCCTCTACATGGACCGCACCGAGCTGATGCCGGTCACGGTCTACCTGCGCAACCTCCTCGCGGGCGCCACCGGGGGCACCGGCGCCGGCGCGGCCACCGAGCAGCTCACCCAGGTCTCGGCGAACATCCAGGCCGTCACGATCGTGCTGACCTCGCTGCCGATCCTCTGCCTCTACCCCTTCGTCCAGCGCTACTTCGTCTCGGGCGTGATGCTCGGCGCGGTCAAGGGCTGACGCCGCACCCCCGATCGACCCGCCGATGGAACAAAGGAGTCCTCGTGAACCACAACGGACGGCTGTCACGGCGCCAGATCCTCGCCGCCGCCGGATTCATCGGCCTGGCCGGCCTCACCGCCTGCGGCAGCGGCGACGACGGCGACGGCGGCAAGGACCTGTCGAAGAAGCGGAACGGCGCCATGAAGGACTACCGCGTCGGCGACCAGTTCAAGGCCACCGAGCCGCTGTCCTTCACCCTCCTGCACAACGACAACCCGGTCTACCCGATGAAGGACGACTGGCTGTTCTGGAAGGAGCTCACCCGGCGCACCGGCGTCACCCTCGAGGCCACACCGGTCCCGCTGAGCGACTACGAGAAGAAGCGCAGCCTGCTCATCGGCGCGGGCGACGCCCCCCTCCTGATCCCCAAGACCTACCCGGGCGCGGAGACCGCGTTCGTCTCCTCGGGCGCCGTCCTCCCGGTCAGCGAGTACGCGCACCTGATGCCCCACTTCCAGGCCAAGGTGAAGAAGTGGCGCCTCCAGCCGGAGGTGGACTCGCTGCGCCAGTCCGACGGCCGCTACTACCTGCTGCCCGGCCTGCACGAGAAGGTCAAGGCCGGCTACTCGCTGGCCCTCCGCACCGACGTCCTCGAGCGCCACGGCCTGAGCCTGCCCACCACCTGGGACGAGGTGTACCAGGTGTTCAAGGCGCTCAAGGAGGAGTACCCCGACCGCTACCCCTTCTCCGACCGCTGGAGCACCAACACGCCGTTCCCCGTCGGCGCCCTGTTCCAGTACCTCGGCCAGGCGTACGGGGTGCGGGCCGGCTGGTCGTACCTGAACACCAGCTGGGACGCCGAGGCGGAGAAGTTCGTCTTCACCGGCGCCACGGACGCCTACCGCCAGGTCGTCGAGTACCTGCACAAACTGGTCGCCGAGAAGCTGATGGACCCCGAGAGCTTCACCCAGACCGACGACGAGGCGGTCAAGAAGCTGCTGGCCCAGAAGTCCTTCGCGATCAGCGCCAACCCGCAGGAACTGGTGCAGAACTACCGCTACAACCTCGGCAAGCAGGTCGAGGGCGCCACCGTCGAGATGATCCCGGTGCCGCTCGGCCCCGCCGGACCGGTGGTACTGGGCGGCTCGCGCCTGGAGAACGGCATGATGATCTCCAGCAAGGCGCTCGACGGCGACGACTTCGTCGCCCTGATGCAGTTCGTGGACTGGCTGTGGTACTCCGACGCCGGCCAGGAGTTCTGCAAGTGGGGCGTGGAGAACGTCACCCACACCCGCTCCGGGCCCGGCGCGTACGAGCTGAAGCCCGGCATCAGCCTCATGGGCTCCGACCCCGGCGCCCCCAAGGACCTCCAGAAGGACTTCGGCTTCTTCAACGGCGTCTTCACCTACGGCGGCAGCTGGGCCCTGGTCTCCTCCTCCTTCGGCCCGGACGAGAAGGAGTTCCAGGACGCCATGGCCGGCCGCGAGCAACTGCCCGTCGACCCGCCGCACCCGCTGCGCGCCGAGGAACAGGAGCGGGCCACCCTGTGGGACACCCCGCTGAAGGACCACGTCACCCAGAACACCCTGCGGTTCGCCCTCGGCAAGCGTCCGCTGTCGGAATGGGACGACTACCTCGCCGAGCTGAGGGCGAAGAACATGGACCAGTTCATCGACCTGCACAACCAGGCCCACGAGCGGTTCCGGAAGGAGAACGGGTGATCCGCGTCCCCGCCGGGCCGGGCGGCCGGCTGCCCGGCGCCTGGCGGAGCTGCGTCGGCACCGGCCGCCTCGACCTCGCCCTGCGCCGCGACTACCAGGACTCCCTCGCTCTGCTCCAGCGCGACATCGGCTTCGGGTACCTGCGCGGCCACGGCCTGCTCAGCGACGGCCTGGGCATCCACCGCCCCTACGCGTGGCAGGGAGTCCGCCGCACCCACCACTCGTTCACCTACCTCGACCAGGTGATCGACGCCTGCCTCGGCCTCGGCATCCGCCCCTTCCTCGAACTCGGCTTCATGCCGGACCGACTGGCCTCCGGGGAGCAGACGGTGTTCTGGTGGCGGGGCAACGTCACCCCGCCCGCCGACGAGAAGGAGTGGACGGCCCTGGTCCGCGCCGTCCTCGCCCACCTCGTGGACCGCTACGGCGCCGACGAGGTGCGCACCTGGCCGGTCGAGGTGTGGAACGAGCCCGACCTCCCCGACTTCTGGCAGGACGCGGACGAGGCGGCCTACCACCGGCTGTACGAGGCGACCGCGCACGCCGTGAAGGAGGTGGACGCCGCCCTGCAGGTCGGCGGCCCGGCGCTCTCGCCCGGCGCGGACGGCTGGCTGGAGCGGTTCGCCGAGTTCGCCGAACGCCGGGACGTGCCCGTCGACTTCGTCTCCCGGCACGCCTACACCTCCGGCCCCGCCCGGCACGTCCCCTTCGGCGTCCACCAGACCCTGGCCCCGGCGAGCGGCCTCCTGGACCAGTTCGCCGAGCCCCGCAGGGTGCTCGCGGGCACCCGCCTGGCCGGACTGCCGGTGCACATCACCGAGTTCAACTCCTCCTACCGGCCCGACAACCCGGTCCACGACACCGCCTTCCACGCCGCCTACCTGGCCCCGGTGGTGGCGGCCGGCGGCGACCACGCCGACTCCTTCTCCTACTGGACGTTCAGCGACGTCTTCGAGGAGACCGGCATACCGACCGCGCTCTTCCACGGCGGCTTCGGCCTGCTCACCCACCGCCAGGTGCGCAAACCCACCTACCACCTCTACGCCTTCATGGCCCGCATGGGGGAGGAGCGACTGGCCCGGGGAGAGGACCACCTGGTGACCCGGCACCCCGACGGCCGGGTCACCGTCCTCGCCTGGGCCCCCGTCGACGAGACCGGCCGGACCCCGGGCCCGGACCGGCACACCGTGCGCCTGTCGGTGCCGGTCGGCACCGCCCCGCGCGGCGAGGCGTTCGTCCGCCGCTCCTCGGTCGACGAGGAACGCGGCAACGCGTACACCGCCTGGCGGCGCATGGGCAGCCCGCGCTCGCCGCGCCCCGGGCAGCTCGACGTCCTGCACGAGGCCGCCGAACCCGCCCGCGCCCACCACCGGCTGCCCGTCGAGGACGGCCGCGCCGACCTCACCCTGACGCTGGCCCGCCACGAGATCACCCTCGTCGAGCTGACCCCCCTCCTCGACGAGACACCGCCCTGGTGGGACGAGCGGCGGCTGCTCGGCGGGGAGGCGCCGTGAGCACCGTGGGGGCCGACGCCTTCGGCACCGGGGTCCTCTCCCGGGCCGCCGCCCTGATCCACACCCTCGTCACCGTCGAGGCCCTGCTGCTGCTCGCCGCCTCGCCGGGCCTCGCCGGCCTCCTCCTGCTCGGTCCCCACCCGGCCAACCTGCCCCTGGCCGCCCTCTGCCTGCTGCCCCTGGGCCCGGCCGTCTGCGCCGCCCTCTACGCCCTGCACCACCGCGGCCACGACCTCACCGACCTCCACCCGGCCCGCGCCTTCCGGCGCGGCTGGCGGCTGGGCGCCCTCCCCGCGCTGAAGCTGTGGGCACCGCTGCTCGGCTGGCTCACGGTCATCGCCTTCACCCTCACCCACTTCTCCGCCACCGGACTGCCCCGCTGGTGGGCGGCCCTGCTGGCGCTGACCGGTGCCGGCTCCCTGCTGTGGGGCGCGCACGCCCTGGTCCTCACCGCCCTGTTCGCCTTCCGCGCCCGCGACACCGCCCGCCTCGCCGCCTACTTCCTGTTCCGGCACCCCCGCGCCACCCTCGGCGCCGCCTCGCTGCTGGTCCTGACGGCCGCCGGGACCGCCTTGCTCACCGAGGCCCTGCCCGCCCTGCTCGCCGCCCCGCTGCTGCTGTCCCTGCTGCACGGCAGCCGTCCGGTGATCGCCGAGACCGAGAAGGACTTCACCGCATGACGCCCCGCACCCCGAAGATCCCCTACGGCGGCGACTACAACCCCGAGCAGTGGCC
>NZ_MSGP01000227.1 GCF_002078235.1 Streptomyces viridosporus | reverse complement strand
CCGCAGGTAGCGTCGGCACCGGCGGCACCCTCACCGGTGCCGGACGCTACCTGCGGGAGCGCAACCCCGGCCTGAGGATCGTCGCCGTCGAACCGGAGAACTCCCCGGTGCTGTCCCGCGGCCACGCGGGCACCCACCGCATCCCCGGCCTCAACGGCGGCTTCGTGTCGCCCACCACCGACGTCGCGCTCATCGACGAGGTGATCACCTGCCCGGACGAGGCCGCCCTGGCCACCGCCCTCGCCCTGGTGCGCGAACAGGGCCTGTTCGCGGGGATCTCCTCCGGCGCCGCCGTGTACGCGGCGACCCTCCTCGCGCGGCGGCCCGAGTCCGCCGGCCAGTCCGTCGTCACGCTCCTGCCCGACACCGGCGAGCGCTACGTCAGCATCTTCAACGAAGGGCCCCTCTCATGACCGTCCTGGTCCTGCACCGAGGCTCCCTGCGGGCCAACCCCTACGAGCGCTGGCTCGCCGACCGGGGGGAGAAGATCGTCCTGCTCGGTTCGGCCGAGCAGCTCGCCCTGTTCGGCGAGGACCTGCCCACCGCCGCGCCCTACCTGCACGCCGAGGTGCTGCCCGACTACGACACCAGCCCCCGCGTCGCCGAACGGGCCGCCGAGCTCATCGAGGAGTTCGGCGTCACGGACCTGGTGGCCTGCCAGGAGTTCGACATCGAGCGCGCCGCCGCGCTGCGCGAGCGCCACGGCCTGCCGGGCCAGCGACCGGACACCGCGCTGGTCTACCGCGACAAGTGGGAGATGAAGCAGGCCGCCGTACGGGCCGGCATCGCGGTCGCCGACCACGCCCTGCTGCGCACGGCCGCCGATCTCACCGGCTTCGCCGACCGCCACGGACTGCCCGTGGTGGTCAAACCGCGCCGCGGCGCCCTGTCCGTCGGCGTGGCCGTCCTGCGCACCGGCGGGGAACTGGCCGCGTGGCTCGCCACCGCCGAGCTCACCGGCCCGGACGGCGAGCCGCAGTGGCTGGTCGAGGCGTTCGTCGGGGGCTCCATGTGCCACATCGACGGCACCGTCCTGGACGGACGGATCGCCACCCTCTGGCCCTCCCGGTACCTGTACGCGCTGGCGGACTTCCGCGACCGCGCGGGCCGGGTCGACATCGCCCTCGACGCCGCCGACCCGCTCACCCGCAGGCTCGTCGAGTTCGGCGAGAGGACCCTGGACGCCTTCGGCGGGCCCGAGCACTTCGCCTTCCACATCGAGGTGTTCCACACGGACGACGACGAACTCGTCCTGTGCGAGGCCGCCTCCCGCGCGGGCGGGGCCGGGGTCCGCGACGTCCAGCGCGCCCTGTTCGGGTTCGACCCGATGGAGTACCCGGTGCGCCGCCAGCTGGGCCTGCCCGTGGACCTCGAGGGCCGGGCGACGCCCGGGCGGATCGCCGGGCAGCTGCTGTTCACCAAGCGGCCGGGCGTGCTGCGCGCCCTGCCCGACCCGGCGACGCTGCCGCCGGGCGTGCTGAAGTACACGACGTACGCGCAGCCGGGGGAGGAGGTGCCCGAGGCCTCGCACTCCGGGGACTTCCTCGCCGCCTTCGTGGTCGCGGGCGCGGACCGGGCCGAGTGCGAGGCACGCATCCGGGCCGCCGAGGCGTGGTTCACCGCCGGTCTCGACATCGGCTGAGCCGCCGACCTGACCAAGTGAGCGCCGTGTGCGCGGCGGGCCGGGGCGTGGCAATCCAGGAGATGCCCCGCCCCGGGCCGCTGTGTGACCGTTCCGGCAGAGCCGGGGGCACGGCGACGTCCGCCGTCCGCCGCGAGGGCCGATCGGATGGGACAACGCCTTGGTCAGCACATCGATTCAGCAGCTGTTCGCCGCGCGGGTGAGCTCGACGCCGGACGCGGTGGCCGTCTCGGCGCCCCTGGACGGCACCGCCCTGACCTACCGTCGGCTCGACGAGCGCGCCAACCGGCTCGCGCACCGGCTGATCGGTCTCGGGGTGCGCCCGGGCGACCCGGTCGCCGTGCTGATGGAACGCTCGCCCGAGCTCGTGATCTCCCTGCTGGCCGTGGCGAAGGCCGGCGCCGTCTGCCTGCCCCTGCACAGCGCCCACCCGCTCGCGCGGCTGCAGCGGATCACCGACCGTGCCGGGGCGCCCGTCCTGCTGACCGACGCCGCGCTGCGCACGCGCGGACTGCCGCGGGCCGGCGAAGTCGTCGAGCCGGCCACCGACCCGGCGGTGGCCGCCTCCCCGGCCACCGACCCGGGCGTCGCGTGCGGCCCCGACGCCGTGGCCTGCATCATCCACACCTCCGGATCCACCGGCGAACCCAAGGGCGTGGAGGTCACCCACCGCGGCGTGCTGGCGTTCGCCGCCGACTCCTCCTGGGGCCCGGCGCACCGGCGGATCCTGTCCCTGGCCCCCTACGCCTTCGGCGTCTGCGCCTACGAGATCTGGGTGCCGTTGCTGAACGGCGGCCGTGTCGTCCTGGCCCCGCCGGGCGAGCCCGACGTGGCCACCGTCCGCCGGCTCCTCGCGGACGAGGGCATCACCGCCCTGCACGTGACGGCCGGGCTCTTCCGCGTCTTCGCCCAGGAGGCCCCCGAGATCTTCGCCCCGGTCGGGGAGGTCCTCACCGGCGGCGACGTCGTCTCCCCGGCGGCCGTACGGCGCGTGCTGGACGCCTGCCCGGACACCGTCGTACGCGCCATGTACGGTGCCACCGAACTCACCGCCTTCGCGGCGCACGCCACGATGACCGCCTCCTGCCCGCCCGACGGCCCGGTCCCCGTGGGCCGGCCGATGGACGGCGTGGAGTTCCGGCTGCTCGGTCCCGGCCTCGTCCCCGTGCCGGACGGGGAGAGCGGCGAGCTGTACGTCGCGGGCGACCGGCTGGCCCGCGGCTACCACCGCGACGCCGCCCTGACCGACGAGCGCTTCGTCGCCGACCCCGCCGGAGAGCCGGGCGCGCGCATGTACCGCACCGGGGACCTCATGAGGCGCACCGCCGACGGGCTGCTGGAGTTCGCCGGACGCCTCGGCGACCAGGTCAAGATCCGCGGTCACCTGGTGGAGCCGGGCGAGGTGGAGCACGTGCTGGGCCGCCAGGACGGCGTGGCGGACGCCGCCGTCGTCGCCCGGGACGACGTCCCCGGCGAGGACAAGCGGCTCGTCGCCTACGTGGTGCCCGGCCCCGGCGGCGTCTCCCCCGACGGCCTGCGCGCCGCGGTCGCCGCCCTGCTGCCCGACTACATGGTGCCCGCCGCCTTCGTCGAGCTCGACGCCCTGCCCCTGACGCCCAACGGCAAGCTGGACCGCGCCGCGCTGCCCGCACCCGAGCGGCCCGCTCCGGCTCCGGCGCCGGACCCCGACGAGTTCACGCCCGGCCGGCGGGTGCTGTGCGGCCTGTTCGCCCGCGCGCTCGGCCTCGACGCGGTCGGCCCCCACGACAGCTTCTTCGAGCTGGGCGGCGAATCCCTGCAGGCCATACGGCTCGCCGGCCGCATCGGTGCGGAGCTGGGCGTCGAGGTGTCCGCCGCGGACATCCTCAGCCACCCGACCGTCGCCGAACTCGAAACCCGGCTGCGGGACCTGAACCCCGCCTCCCTCTAGGCCCACCCGGGCACGACGCGGTCGCCCACGACCGGGAAAAGGATTGGTCACCTTGAGCATCACTGCCGCAGTGCCGCAGACGGACGGCCGCGCCCAGCGGATTCCGCTGTCGTACAACCAGCAGTTCCTGCGTGCCTTCGACAAGGGGGAGACGGACGGTGCCTTCGGTCACCGGCACACCCTCGTGTGCGGCTGGCGCGTCACCGGCGCCGTCGACACCGACGCCCTGCGGCACGCCCTCGACGACGTGGTCGAACGGCACGAGGTGCTGCGCACCGCCGTGGTCGGCGACGACGAGGGCGGCCACCAGGTCGTGCACCCGCCCGCGCCGGTCGCCCTGGAGGTCACCGACCTGCCCGGGACGGGCGTCCCGCGCGACCTGCGCGCCGAGGAGTTCCTCAACGACCTCGACGCCGCCCCCTACCCGGTGCGCGAACTGCCGCACCTGCGGGCCTTCCTGGGCCGCTTCGACGCCACCGACGCCGTCCTCGTGCTCGCCACCCACCACACGTCCACCGACGCCTGGTCCCTCCAGGTCCTGATGCGCGACCTGGTGGCCGCCTACCGTGCCCGTGCGGCCGGCGGCCCGGCCGACCCGGAGGAGGCGGTCCAGTACCGGGAGTTCGCCCGCTACCAGCAGGAGGACGCCGACAGCGGCCGCACGGACCGGGCCCGCGCCTACTGGCGCGAGCGCCTCGCCGGTGCCGAGATCACCGGCATCGCCTCCGACCGGCCGAACCGGGCCGACCTGCCGAGCGCGTACGGCGTGCACCGCTTCGTCTTCGACGCCGAACTCTCCAGGAAGGTGGTGGAGTTCGCCAGGGCCGAGCGCTGCACCCCCTTCATGGTGCTGGCCGCCGCCTACAGCGTGCTGCTGCGCCGGCGCACCGGCACCACCGACGTCGTCTTCCCGACCTTCTCCTCGGGCCGTTACGAGGAGCGGTTCGCGGACTCGGTCGGCCCGTTCTTCAACTTCGTGCCGATCCGCGTCGACACCGGCGACTGCGCCACCCTCGCCGACGTGCTGGACCGGTCCCGCGAGGCCTGCGTGGGCGCCTACCGCAACGAGATCCCCTTCGCCCGGATCGCCGAGGACAACCCGGCCCTGCTCGCGCCGTTCGCCGACGGCCTCCTCGCCGTCGTCGCCTTCGAGGTGCTCCAGTCGGCGTTCCCGCTCGACGGCGAGGAGGCCGACGGTCCCCGCTTCACGGAGATCCGGCGCCGCACCCTGTCGCAGCGGGTCAGCTCGGCCATCCCGGACGGCGGCCTGTGGGCCATGGACGTCCTTCCCGGCGGAGAGCTCGCGGGCAGCCTGAAGTTCGACCACAACCGCTTCGACGAGCACACGGCCCGCGAACTGGTGGAGCAGTTCCGCCACCTGCTCGCGACCCTGAGCAGCGCCCCGCGGACGCCGCTGGCGCACCTGTGACCCCGACACCCCGCAGGCCACCCCTTCGACGCAAGAGGACCGATCCACGATGACTTCCACCCTGCCCGAGACGTGCCCGCCGCACGCGGCCGTGCCGGAGCCGGACCTCACCCCGGACGAGATCGTCGCCCGCGCCGAGGAACTGGCGGCGTCCCTGCCCGCCCGGCAGGCCGAGACGGAGCGGCGCGGCTACTACGCCGAGGACACCCACGAGGCGTTCGTCCGCGCCGGCTTCTACCGCATCCTGGTGCCGCGCCGGTACGGCGGCTATGAGTTCGGTCCGTCGACGTTCATGAAGGTCGCCACGGCCCTGGCGCGCGGCTGCCCGTCGACCGGCTGGATGTACCTGTTCGGCGCGGCCCACGCCCTGGTCGCCGCGACCCTGTTCGACGAGCGCACCCAGGCCGGGCTGTTCGCCGGCGGCGACTTCGTCTGCCCGGCCACGGTGGCCCCCGCCGGCAGCGCGACGCGCGCCGAGGACGGGTCGTGGCGGGTGGAGGGAACCTGGAACTACTGCTCGGGCGCCCCCTACGCCACCCACTTCATCGGCCACGCCCTGGTCCTCGAGGACCCGGAGCAGCCGCCCGCGCCGATGCTGTTCATCGCCGAGCGGGCGCAGTTCGAGCGCCTGGACGACTGGGGCGACCAACTGGGCCTCCGGGGCAGCGGCTCGCACAGCATCCGCCTCCGGGGCGCGCGCATCCCCGCCCACCGCACCCTGCCCGGCCACCTCAGCCAGATCCCGGTCACCGACGAGCTGCCGGGGCGCACCCTGCACGGCCCCGAGTACGGCGGCGGACCGCTCAGCTTCATGCTGCTCGAACTCGGCGCGCTGGCCGTGGGCATGGCCCGGGGCGCCCTGGACGCGTACGAGGAGCTGATGCGCACCCGTACCACCACGTTCTTCCCGATCGTCCCGCGCACCGAGGACCCGGACTTCCAGTTCCGCTTCGGCGAGGCCACCGGCCTGATCGCCACCGCTGACGCGGCGATGACCGAGGCCGTGCGCCAGTGGGAACAGCTCTGCCTGCGGGACGCCGCGGCCTTCACCCGGGAGGAGGAGCTGCGGCTGGCCACCATCAGCCGCGAGGTGGTCCGCCTGTGCTGGCGGGCCGTCGAGGGCCAGCTGTTCCCGACGGCGGGCTCCAGCTCCGTGCGTGCGGGGGAGCGCGTCGAACGGGTCTGGCGCGACCTGTCGATGCTGCACAGCCACGCCGGCAACGGCGTCTTCCTCGCCGCGCACGCCGGCCGGGAGCTGGCCCGCGCCCACTTCGGCACCGGGCAGTGACCGCCCCCGCCCCTTCTGCAGACAGGGAAAAACCCATGGAGCATGGCTGCCCCTTCGCCCTCGACACCACCGGGCGGGACATCCACGGCGAGGCCGCCGTCCTGCGGGCCCAAGGGCCCGCGGCCCGGGTGGAGCTGCCCGGCGGTGTCCTCGCCTGGTCGCTGAACGGCCACGACGTCATCAAGAAGGTGCTCGGCGACCCGCGGGTCACCAAGAGCGCCCGCAACCACTGGCCCGCCTTCCGCAACGGCGAGATACCGCCCGACTGGGAGCTGATCAGCTGGGTGGCCATGGACAACATGGTCACCGCCTACGGCAGGGACCACGTCCGGCTGCGCAAGCTGACCGGCAAGGCGTTCAGCCCGCGGCGCACCGAGGCGTTCCGCCCGCGCGTGGAGGAACTCACCGACCAGCTCCTGGACGGGCTGGCCCAGGCCGCGCCCGGCGAGGTGGTGGACCTGCGCGAGCGGTTCGCCTACCCGCTGCCGGCGCGCCTGGTCGCCGATCTGATCGGTATGCCGGAGGAGGCCCGCGCCAGGACCGCCAAGGTCATCGACGCCATGGTGGACACGACCATCACCCCCGAGCAGGCCCAGGCCGTGCTCGCCGGCTGGCGCGGCGCGATGGCGGACCTGATCGCCGACAAGCGGCGCGAGCCCGGCGAGGACATCACCAGCGACCTGGTGGCCGCCCGCGACGAGGACGGCTCGCGGCTGTCCGAGGAGGAGCTGACCGACACGATCTTCGCGATCCTGGGCGCCGGCTCCGAGACCACCATCAACTTCTTCGACAACGCCATCACCGCGCTGCTGTCGGACCCGGCGCAACTGGAGCTGGTCCGCTCCGGACGGGCCACCTGGGACGACGTGATCGACGAGACGCTGCGCGTGGAGTCGCCGCTGGCCCACCTGCCGCTGCGCTACGCCGCCGAGGACATCGAGCTCGACGGCGTCACGATCCCGAAGGGCGACCCGATCCTGGTCAACTACAGCGCCGTGGGCCGCGATCCGCGGCTGCACCCGGACGACCCCGACGCCTTCGACCTCACCCGCGCCGACAAGGAGCACCTGTCCTTCGGGTTCGGCCCCCACTACTGCCTCGGCGTGGGCGTGGCCCGCCTGGTGGCCCGCACCGGGCTGTCCCGCCTGTTCGAGCGCTTCCCGGACCTGTCGCTGGCCGTGCCCCGGGAGGAGCTTCAGCCGCTGCCGACGTTCATCATGAACGGCCACCGCAGCCTGCCGGTCCGCCTGACGGTCCCGGCCCTGGCCACCACCGCCTCCTGAGCACCCCCGCCCGGCCGCCCGGGGCCGCTCCGCCACCCGCGGGGCGGCCCCGTCGCCGTGTCCGACCGGTGCGGGCGGCCGCACCGGTCAGAACTGCCCCGCCCCGTACAGAAACCACCGCCGTCCCCAGGGCGTTGACCGGGTGACACCGCCCCGTCGCCGCGGGCCGGAGGGCAGGGCCGGGTCCGCCGGCCCCGCCTCCCGCGCCGCGCACGGGTGGGGCCGCCCCGCACCGCACCGCGCTGCGGGAGGGCCTGTGGCGGGCATCGGGGACGCATCGGGGACGCATCGGAAGGTGGAGCGGGATGACGCAGGCCGCGGCGGGTGGGCCGGACGAGCGGGTACCGGGGCGCTGGTGGACGGTGCGGCTGGACGCCGTCGCCCGGGACAGTGCGGTGGTGCGCGTCTCGTGCAGCCGCCCCGCCTGCGCCGAGCAGCGCCTGCCGTCCGCGGCCGCCGGCCGTGCGGCCGCCGTCGCCCACCTCAAGGCCCACCTGCGCGCCACCCCCGCCCCCAGGGCTGAGGCGTACTGCGCGTGCAGGGCCGAGGACTGCCGCACCCATCTGCCCGACACCGGCCGCCCCGCGCGTGCCGAACCCTGGCGGTGCGGCGGTCCGGTCGTCCTCGCCGTCCTCACCGACCGGGCAGGACGCTGGTGGCAGGCCATGGAGTGCTGCGCGCGGTGCGCGGCCGCCACCCCCGGGGCGAGGACCGTGGCCACCTCCCGGGCGCCCGGCCCGCAGACCACCGCACGTCCGGCCCCCGCAGCCACGGGTACGGGCGCGGGCGCGCCGCTGTTCTCCGACCACCGGGCCGCCGCCGGGAGGGAGGTTCCGGCTCCCCGCTCCGTGCCCGCGCGGCGCCGTCCGCCGCAGGCGAAGATCGCCCAGCGGGTCGTCCCGCACGACCTGCGGCCCGTCGCCCTGCGGGACGAACTCATCGAACTCGGTGACCTCTTCCGCGCCTACCAGCAGCGCGAGCAGCCCGACCTGGCGCTGCTGGCCGACCTCCAGGAGCGCAAGGCCCGCGCCTTCACCACCTGGGCCGACGTCACCTGCGACGGCGCTCTGCGGTGGGAGGCCCGGCGTGCCGAGCAGGCCGCCGCCGCCACCCGCCTCCAGCACCAGCAGCGCACCGGCGGCATCGCGGCCGGCGACGGGCCTGCCGTGACGCGGCTGCTGACCGTACCGACGCAGTGGGAGCACGCGCGCTCCGTCCTCGCGCACGTGGCCGCACACACTCCGCTGCCCGGACCGGAAGCACGGCTGCTGGTGCTGATGCTGACCCTGCGCACCGCGCACACCGGCACCGGCAACCTCGTGGGCCAGGACCTCACCGCGCTGGGCCTGGCCGATCCGGAGGACCTGATCGGGAAGCTGACCGGGTGCGGCTGGCTCACCCTGCCCGGCACCGTCGACGAGCTGCTCGCCTCCCGGCCGGAGAACCCCACCCCGATCACCGTCCCCTCCCTGGTGCCCCACGAGGACGGGACGGGCCCGTTCGCGTTCGGCAGGAAGACGCGGCCCAAGCTCTCCGGCTGGGCCCGGAGAGTCGTCACCGACAAGAAGCTCCGCAAGACCAGGGCGTCCGCCGGCACCCGGCTGCTCGCCCTGACCCTGGCCGCCCACACCGACGCCTCGGGCTGCCTCGGCCCCGACGGCCGGGGCATCGCCCTGGACACCCTCACCACCCGGGTCCCGGTCGGCCCCGCCGAACTCCGGGACCTGACCGACCGACTGACCGCGGCGGACTGGCTCACCGACACCCACCTCACCGACACCCACCTCACCGGCCGGCTGACCGAACGCGTCCTGCTCCTGACCTGCCCGCTTCTCTAACCGCGCCGCGCCGCCTGTGAGGCAGCGGCTCTCTTGTGGGTCCTTCAGGCGGGTCTCAGGCGGTGGTGGGCCGGCCGCGTAGCAGGGCGGCGATCTTTCCGGCGGTGCAGGCAGGGTCCAGCAGCAGGTCCTTGAGGGCGAGAGTGTCCTCACGGGCGGGCCTGATGGTGATCCCGGCGGCCTCGAGGTACATCACGCCGGTGACGGCGGCGACGGCCAGGTTGGAGCGCTCCAGCCAGCGGCATCAGGGCGGCGATCTGCGTGTTCAGGTGATCGGCCATGAGGGCCTCGCCCGCGATGTCCTCGGCGAGCTCGGCGAAGTCCAGGACGCCGTCGGGCCAGAGGTTCAGGGTCTGCTGGGCGGCGTTGAGGATGCGTTCGGCGTGTTCCTCGCGCCACTGGCCCCGGCTGTGCCGGATCAGCAGGGCAGTCAGTCGCTTGCGGCCGAGCCGGTGGACGGCGTGGGGGTCGGCGCCGGTCTTGTGCAGCAAGGCCAGGGCGGCCTTACAGGGTCCCCTCATCCGGCGCGACGACAGCACTGACCTTGTCCAGGGCTTCCGCCACGACCCGCGTGGCACGTGTTCCGCAGGGCTGTGCTGACCGGACATTCGGTAGCAGTGGTCCACGTCGCCGCGGCCACGAGTTCCCAACAGGGACGCACGTGCGTCGGGGGGTTCAACCAGCCGTCGATCAACGTTGAGAAGTCGCCCGCGAGCAGACGCTTCGGTCAGTGATCCAGCCGTGCCGGAAGAACCGGACCCGACGCACCCTACGCAGCCCCCGAAGATCCCGGAGGGCCAGCACCAAAGCTAAATGTCAGTGCCTGGTCTTACCGTCGATGCAGTGGCTCCGTCCATGAGTGACAGCAGCACAGCCGGGCGCGGCTGAGCGTCGCACCGGCCCACACCGGCTGAGCGCTTGGTAGCCCTCCAGTCAGAACGGCCTGGAGTGCTCAGCCACAGAACGGAAGCCCGATGTGGGGAGCGCCGAGATTCGACGTGCGGAGGTACCGGAGCCGCCTGGCCCCCCGGGGGCCAGGCGGCGGAACCGTCCACCGGCCCCAGCCACGCTTCCGTGTTCTTGAGCGTCACGGCCGGCACCACCCGAGACTCAGAGCCGCTGGTGCTGTCCAGGACCGGTACACGGCCACGGAGCCGCACGCGAAGCCGCGCGCGCCACGACGGGGTCCGGCTGAGCAGCCTCTGACACTGCTGCTCACAAGCCGATTCCACGGCGTGGCGGTGCTTGATCACGGCGGGGAGAACGGGTATCACGCGCGCGCGCTCTAGAGAGAAGAGCCGTGCGTTTTCGCAGGTCAGAGGCTCAAGCTCAGAAAGATATGTCAGCCCTGGACTGACATATCTCCGTCCGGATGTCAGTCCGTCCTGACCTAACAGCGTCGTTTCGTGGCAGTACTGCCACGAAACGACGCGCGGCGGGTCAGTAGGCGGTTCGGACGGAATCCCGCAGGCGGAAGCCGGACTTGGACTGACGTTCGGACGACTTTCGTGTCAGTGCTGCCGCTTTTTGGTGGCACTACTGCCACGGATCTGCCTCAATGGTTCTGACGCCAGGACGATCAAGGAGCGGCGACCCATGAGTTCAGGGCCCCTGGACGGCAGCGCGGTACCGAAGCTGCCCGGCGTTCCGTCCCGTCGTCGGAGGCGCCCGAAGCCGCCGCCCACCGCGTACAACCGGTCCTCCGGCTCCACGATCGAGCTGCCCGCCGGCCATGCCGCTCAAGTTTTCCCGCTCGGTTCCAGCACGGGGTTCATCGGCGAGGCGTTTTCCATGGACAGCCTGGAGTTCATGCGCTGGGCCGCCGTCCGCTACGACGCCGACCGGTTCGTGCTCGTCGTGCTGTTCCACCTGATGGGCTCTCAGCAGCCCGGTGGTCTGATCGAGGCCAAGCACGAGAACGTTGCCGAGGCCCTCGGGTACAGCAGGCCTCACATCAGCCGTGCCTTCGGCGTCCTGGAGGCCGATGGCGCGCTGCGCAGGCTCCAGCGGGGCCTCTATCAGCTCAACCCGGCCGCATCCCTCAGGGGTGGGTTCAGGGAGCCGGTGGAGGGCGGGAGGAAGCGCTCCAAGACGGGTACGGGTGACAGGGTGGAGCAGCTGGACCTGTTGCGCGAGATCCTGGAGGACCCGGACGCACCCGAAGCGTTCCGGGCCATGGCCGCTCCTGGCACGAAACTCGAAGTGCGCAAGGGGTCGGATTCGGATGGGAAAGGGAAGGCGATGTCATGACGTCCGCCACCGAGGAATGGGCGCCGCGCCGCAACGTGCTGTGGGGCAGCTTCAACGGTCTCGCGTACGTGCCCCGGCTGCCTCCCACTGCCTACGCCCTGTTGCTGCACATGATGACCGAGCAGGAGCCTGGAGGCCTGGTCGTCGCCACACATGACGAACTCGCCCACGGCCTCGCCATGGAGCGCGGCATGATCAGCCGCGCCATGCCCCACCTGGTCGCCGCCCGGCTCGTCACCGTGGTCCGCCGTGGCCGCTTCCAGCTCCACCCGATGATCGCGGCTTTCAACGACCCGCGCGAGCAACAGCGAGCCGTCAAGGCCCTCCCACGGGAGATGCGGTTGGACGTCGGCGACTTCGAGGATGAGTACGAGTACCGCTTCCAGCTCCACCTGGACGAGAAGGCCCGCAAGGCCGAGGCCAGGGCCAGGGGAAACGTCACCTCCATCACCAAGCCGGTTCGTCTCAAGCGCGTCCACTGACCCTCGCCGACTGCACCGGCACGGCGTCACACCCCTCGGGTGCGGCGCCGTACCCGTGCTGCGGCGGTAGCGCTGGACGTATCACGGCCAGGGGACGACTGGTCGATGGGTGCAATACGGGCTTCGCAACCGCCCGGGCCATCCGTGAGCAGGTGGACAAAGCAGCGGGAGAGTAACCCGATTGCGGGAACCGGCGTTCCGTACCGATTCACTCAGCGCTCGGGTGCGTTCTTCAGGGCATGCGAAGCAGGCGCGCGGTGTCCGTGCCGCGCGCCGAGGAGAGAGACCCATGGACAGGAAGAAGTCCGGGAAGCCCGAACGTCGCAGGAGTAGGGGACACCTTTACACGTGAGCGGATGCAGTCGGAGCAGCGTCATGAAGCCACGACAGCTTGTCGTGCTGCGCGGTCGCCTGTGGGTCAGCCCCGAAGGCGATGCCCACGCTTTGCAGTGCGTGGCTCGTACCAGGAAGGGCAGCCGCTGTCAGAACCCGGTCGAGCACGGGCAACTGCTCGGTCTGCATGAGTTCCGGCTCGGCTCGGCCGGCTATGTCCAGGCGTACGGCCATCCCGGCGCCGCGGACACGGTCGATGCCGACCGCTGGCTCGCCCAGCACTGCACACTCCACGACATCCCGGAGGCCATCGACTGCGAGACACCCGAACTGCGCCGCTTCGACATCGTCCGGGACGTCGCCCACGTCCAGGCGTACCGCTCGGATGTCGCCTACGACGGTGAGCCGGCCGTCCGCGCGGAAGAAGCCGGTACGACGGGTGCGCAGGACACCATTACGGGCAGTGTCGCGGCGGTCTTCGAAGCAGCCACTCAGCTGCGCCCGCGCCCCGGCTATGTCAACGGCCTCGACTATGACGAGTGGTACATCGAGGCCACGCCGGATCTCCTGCGTGCTCTGGCGCAGCTGTCACGAACCTGCCACGAGCGGGAGTTGGCCAATTGGCTCGAGCAGTCTTCGAAACCGCTGTGCATGGAGCCTCTGGACGCCGTGCTGTCGTACGACACCTACCCGAAGACCTGGTGCTGTCGTTCCGTCAAGGCTGCGGGGCTGCCGTGCGAGCTGCACGTCCCCGAGCGCGCTGCCGACCTCGGGCGCTGCACCTACACGCACCCCGGGCACACCCGCATCTGCCGGACTGCTCCCCTTGAAGGTGGTGACCGGTGCAAGGTCCACGCCGCGTAATGCCGGGCCCCTTCCCGCAGCGGGTTACGGCATCAGGACGTTGATGAGGGATCGAGGGGGCGGTGGACCATGCGGTCCACCGCCCCCTTTCTCTGTGGGTGCTTTTTCTTTGCCTCGGTTGATCAGAGCTGGATGAGAGCAGGGTCAGGCGGGCAGCGGCTGGGCCTGTTCTGAGCCGCGCTCGACGCGTTCCTGCATCTCGGGGCTCATCAGGGCGGCGGGTGAGTCGACCAGGCCGGCCACGCGCATGAACGTGGCCGTCACCTCGCCGTCCACCGCGGCGGCGGCGTGCAGCTTGGCCATGTACATCCCGGACTGCTCCCACTCGGGGGTCCGTACGCCCTCCACCTCCGGATAGCCCAGGTCCGCGCCCGCGGAGAACTGCCACGGCACCTCGATGACGCCGGCGATGTCCCGCAGGAAGGCGAGCGGGTCCACCGCGCCCCGCGCCAGGTGGTCGCGCAGCACCACGGCCTCCAGCGCGGAGACCGTCATGCCCTGTCCGTAGACCGGATTGAAGCTGCACGCGGCGTCGCCGAGCACCAGGTAGCGGCCCGGGAAGCGGGACAGCTTCTCGAACCGGCGCCGCACACTGGCCGGGTACCGGAAGACCGTGCCGTCGCCGACCGGTTCGGCGTCGTGGATCGCGTCGTGGATGTCCGTCACCGGCAGGGTCCGGGTCCACTCGAGGAAGCCGTCGAGATCGGCGGGCGCGCTGTCGCCCAGCACGCCGGTCAGGGAGACGACGACCATGCCGTCCTCGATGCGGGACAGGAACGCCCCGCGCCGGTGGGTCGGCGAAGTGACCGGGTTGATCGACAGGTCGCCGCCCAGGACCGACGCGTCGCGCAGCCGGAACAGGCGGGTGGTGTAGCTCAGGTCGATCCGGATCCGCTCCTCCTCGGGGCGCCCGTAGCCCAGTTCCTCCAGCCACACCGGGGTGCGGGAGGCGCGGCCGGTGGCGTCGACGACGAGGTCCGCCGTGATCGTGCGCTCCGCCGCTCCCGCGTCGTGGCCGTGCACCCGCACGCCGGTCACGTTCGCCCCGTCCTCGTCGGTGACGAGGCCGGCGATGTCGTGGCGCTCCAGGAAGGTGACGTTGCCGAGCCCGGCCACGCGCGAGCGCACCCGGCTCTCCAGCAGCGGACGGGTGGCCGAGACGCAGACCAGTCCGGTGGCGCGGGGGCTGAGCCGCCGGCCGCCGAAGAACCAGCGCAGTTCGCCGAGGTCGCCGGTCGGGATGCCCGCGGCGACGGCCTCGTCGGTGAAGCGCGGGAAGAGCTCGTCGAGGATCTGCTGTCCGCGGGCGAGCAGCCCGTGGACGTGCCGGCCCTGCGGCACGCCCCTGCGCGCCGTGGCGGCCGGGCCGATGTCGTCGCGCTCGACGACCAGGACCTCGCCGTAGGAGTCGGCGAGCACCCGGGCGGCCAGGAGCCCCGCCATGCCGCCGCCGAGCACCACCGCGCGGTCACCCCGTGCACCGGTCATCGCCGTCACCTTCCTTCCGTCCTCGCGTGCAGTCGTCGAAGTCGTCCGCCGTGCTCACGCGGCGTGCCGGGGGCTGTTCTGGTAGGCGGCGAGGAACCACCGGCCCTCCCGCTTGACGACGACCCAGGACGCGTGGACGGCGCGCTCGGGCGCCGGCTCGGTCTCGCCCGGCGCCAGGATGCCGCCGCGCGTGATCAGCACGCCGGCGCCCTCGTTGGCGAAGCGGATGTCGATCGGGGTGCCGGTGACGCGGGTGCCCTGGTAGGGGCCCGCGAAGGCGGCCGCGGCGAAGGCGCGGATGGCGTCGCGGCCCTTCTCGTACACGCCCGGCAGGATGAGGGTCCCGTCCGGGGTGAACACCTCGGCGAAGGCGTCGGCGTCGTAGGCGGCCCACGCCTCGACGATGCGCTGGGGCACGGAGGCGACGGCCGCCTTGTCCTCGTCGGAGATCTCGGGGGCGGGGGCGGTGGTCTGCGTGGTCATGGGTGCTCTCTTTCGAGGATTCGTGGGTCCGTGGGTTCGTGGGTTCGCGGATTCGAGGATGCGAGGGGCCGCGGGCCGGTGCGGGAGGAGGCTCAGATGTAGAGGGTGTTCGGCTGCTGGCCGCACAGGACGCGGCCGTACAGCTCGGCGTTGGTGTTCGGGTTCATCAGGGAGTGCAGGCTGACGGCCTGGATGTCGCGGGTGATCCGCTGGATCGGCACGTCCCGGTAGACGGACGAACCGCCCGAGGCGGAGGCGAAGATGTCGACGGACTCCTTGGCCAGGCGGACCGCGGCGCCCATGTCGGCGCGGGCGCGGGCGCGCTCCAGCACCGTCCACTCCTCGCCCGAGACGCCCTTGGAGTCGACGAGGTCGGCCAGGCGGTGCGCGTGGAACTGCGCCTGGTCGGCCTTGAGCACCGCCTCGGACACCTGGAGGTGCGTCACGGCGGCCTCGGCCTGCTTGGCGTACCAGGTGTAGGTCAGGGTGCGCCCCGGGAGCCGCTCGAAGAAGGCGTCCTGGGCGGCCCGGGCCAGACCCACCGCGGTGCCGACCGACGAGGCGGCGGCGACCGGCAGCAGCGGGGCCCGGTAGACGGGGGAGCCGGCGTTGAGCCGCGAGGCGTGCTGGCCCGTCAGGACGGCCGGCAGCGGCATCACGCGCTCCTGCGGGACGAACACGTCCTTGGCGACGGTGGAGACGCTGCCGGTGCCGCGCAGCCCGGAGGTGTCCCAGTCGTCGATGATCTCCAACTGGTCCATGGGCACGAGCGCCATCAGCGGCAGGTGCTGCCCGTGCGGCATCTCCTGGGCGGCGATGATCTCCTGCCAGTGGGCGTGCCGGGCACCGCTGACGAAGCCCCACCTGCCGTTGACGACGATGCCGCCCTCCACCGGAGTGGCCTGCGCGGACGGGCTGAGCGTGCCGCAGACCCGCACGTCGGGGGTGGCGAAGACCTCGTCCTGGACGCTGTCGGGGAACAGGCACGTCATGAACGTGGGGATCCAGTACACCGACGCCGTCCAGGCGGCGGCCCCGTCGCCGCGCGCCAGTTCGGTGGCCACGTCGACCAGCGTGCGGGTGTCGGCCTCGTAGCCGCCGTACCGCTTGGGCACTCGCAACCGGAAGACGCCGGCCCCGGCCAGTGCCTCGATCGTCTCGTCCTGGAGCCGGCCGGCCTCCTCGGCCTTCGCCGCGTTCTCGCGCAGCAGCGGTGCCGCTTCGGCCGCGCGCTGAACCAGTTGCGCACGCGTGGGGGTGTCGGCGGTGAGCATGGTGGGTCCTCCCGGGACGTGACAGGTCGTGCATCCAGGCCGTGCTGCCCCGACCTCACACCGCGGCGGGCCGCCTCGGCACCTTCCGGATTGCGCAACCGGGCCCCGGCCGCGACTTCGGCACCTCGCCCGCGGACCGGCCGCAGTCCCGCACGGGGGAAGAAGCCCCGGCGCGGCGCGGCTGCCACGATGAGACGCATGACCGATCAGCACGATGCCGCCGAGGATCCGGCGGACGGACACCGGACGCGGCCGCTGACGGGGGAGGAGTACCTCGAGAGCCTGCGCGACGACCGCGAGGTCTTCCTCTACGGGGACCGGGTCGAGGACGTCACCGCGCACCCGGCGTTCGCCAACCCGGCGAGGATGACGGCCCGCCTCTACGACGCCCTCCACGACCCCGCCCACCAGGACGTGCTGACCACGCGCACGGACAGCGGGGGAGCGGGCTACACGCACCGCTTCTTCACCACCCCGCGCAGCGCCGAGGACCTGGTCGCCGATCAGCGGGCCATCGCGGCCTGGTCCCGGATGAGCTACGGCTGGATGGGCCGCAGCCCGGACTACAAGGCGGCGTTCCTCGGCACCCTGGGCGCCAACGCCGACTTCTACGCGCCCTTCGACGACAACGCGCGCCGCTGGTACCGCGAGTCGCAGGAGAAGGTCCTGTACTGGAACCACGCGATCGTGCACCCGCCCGTGGACCGCAACCTGCCGCCCGACCGGGTCTCCGACGTGTTCGTGCACGTGGAGAAGGAGACCGACGCGGGTCTGGTGGTGAGCGGGGCCAAGGTGGTCGCCACCGGTTCGGCGCTGACCCACGCGAACTTCATCGCCCATCACGGGCTTCCGGTGAAGGAGAAGAGGTTCGCCCTCATCGCCACCGTGCCCACCGGCGCGCGGGGCGTGAAGCTGATCTGCCGGCCCTCCTACAGCGCGATGTCCGCGGTGATGGGCTCGCCCTTCGACTACCCGCTGTCCTCCCGGCTCGACGAGAACGACGCCATCCTCGTCCTGGACGAGGTCCTCGTCCCCTGGGAGAACGTGTTCGTCTACGGCGACACGGCCAAGGTGGGGATGTTCTCGGGCCAGTCCGGCTTCATGGAGCGCTTCACCTTCCACGGCTGCGTCCGCCTGGCGGTGAAGCTGGAGTTCATCGCCGGCCTCCTCGCCAAGGCCCTGGAGATCACCGGCACCCAGGACTTCCGCGGCGTCCAGACCCGTCTGGGCGAGGTGCTCGCCTGGCGCAACCTGTTCTGGGGGCTGTCGGACGCGGCCGCCCGCAACCCGGTGAAGTGGCGGGACGGCGCGGTGCTGCCCAATCCGCAGTACGGCATGGCCTACCGGTGGTTCCTGCAGATCGGCTACCCGCGCGTCAAGGAGATCGTCCAGCAGGACGTGGCCAGCGGGCTGATCTACCTCAACTCCGGCGCCGCGGACTTCAAGAACCCGGAGATCCGGCCCTACCTCGACACCTACCTGCGCGGCTCCGGAGGCATCGGGGCCGAGGAGCGGGTCAAGGTCCTCAAGCTGCTGTGGGACGCGGTGGGCACCGAGTTCGGCGGGCGGCACGAGCTGTACGAGCGCAACTACGCCGGCAACCACGAGGCGACCCGGGCCGAGCTGCTGTTCGCCCAGACCGCCTCCGGCCAGCTCGACGACTACAAGGCGTTCGCCGACCAGTGCCTGTCCGAGTACGACCTGGACGGCTGGACCGCTCCCGACCTCGTCTCCTTCGACCATCTGCGCGCGTCTCTCCCGGGACTGCTCGGCGGCTGACATCCCCCGCGGCGCCGAGCGTGCGGCCGGGGACCCGTGACGGGTCCCCGGCCGCTCCTTTCCCTGCCGTCAGCGGCCGAGCAGGTCGGACAGGAACGGCGCCAGCACGTCCCGGGACACCTTGCAGTCGAGCAGCAGCGTGCCCTCGGCCCCCCGGGCGGTCCACTCCCGTACGGCGCGCAGGTCGTCGGTGCCGCGCACGGTGACGGCCCGCGCGCCGAGCGCCCGCGCCACCCCGGCGAAGTCGGTGTCACCGAAGCGCAGGGTGGCCGCGTCGGCCCCTCGGGGCACGTACATGTGCTCCTCGAAGCCGTAGGACGCGTCGTCGTAGACCACCACCAGCGCCGACCGGCCCGAGCGCACCAGGGTGTCGAGCTCCGGCAGACCCATCAGCGCCCCGCCGTCGCCGACGGCGGCCACCGTGGTGCGGTCCGGCCGGCCCACGGCCGCGCCGACCGCGCCCGCCAGGCCCAGCCCGATGCTCTGGAAGGCGGCGCCGGTGAACACCAGCCCCGCCGGGTCCGGCACCGGCCAGTACATGGCCGGCCAGCCGATGAAGTGGCCCCCGTCCAGGACGACCGTGCGCTCGGCGGGCAGCAGCGGGGCCAGCGCCCGGCTCAGGGTGCGCGGGTCGATCCGGCCCCCGCCGGAGGCGTCCGGGTGCGGCAGGGCGGCCCAGCCGCCTCCGGCGCGCTCCAGCGCACCGGAGGCGGCGGCCCGCTCGCGCCACGGGGAGCGGGCGATGCCGAGCGACTCCACCGCGTCCAGCAACTGGGCCGCCACGGCCGCCGCGTCACCGCGCACCGCGAGATCCGCCCGGGGCGCGCGGGCCCCTTCCAGGGTGATCTGGACGACGCGGGCGGCCGGGTCGAGGATCCGCCCGCCGTGCAGCGTGAAGTCGTCCAGGCGCGTGCCGAACGCCAGCACCACGTCCGCCTCGCCCATCAGGGCGGCCGCGGGCGGGGAGGCGAACCCCCCGCACAGGCCGAGCGCACCGGGGTGCGCGGCGAACATCCCGTTCGCCATGACCGTCGTGGCCAGCAGCGCCCCGAGCCGGTCGCCGAGGTCGGCGAGGATCTTCGCCCCGCCCGCCCGCCAGGCTCCCAGCCCGCCCAGGACCAGCGGACGGCGGGCGCCGGCCAGCAGCGCGAGGACCTCGTCGGCCTCCGCGGCGCGGGCACGCGACGGCGGTCGCGCCGATAAGGCCGGCACCACGGGCACGGGGGGAGCGGAGAGTTCACGGCCCGTCAGGTCGCCGGGCAGGAACAGCGCCACGGGGCACTGGCCGGTGGTCGCGGTGCGCACGGCCCGCACGGTGTGCTCCACCGCCGTGTCCGGGTCCGTCGGACGCACCACCGGCACCCCCAGCGAGGCGGCCAGGGCGCTCTGGTCGATGTCGTGGGCGCGCGGGCCCGCCACCGGGGCGTCACCGCACAGCAGGACGACGGCGCTGCGGTTCTTGGCGGCCTCGGCCAGCGCGGTCGCCGTGTTGGCCAGCCCCGGTCCGTGCGTGGTCGTGCACACGGCCACCCGTCCGGTGGCCCGGAAGTAGGCGTCGGCCATGGCCATCGCGCCGCCCTCGTGCCGGGCCGCGGTGTAGTGCACACCGGCCCGCGTCAGTGCGGCGGTGGCCAGGACGTTGCCGCCGCCGACCAGACCGAAGGCGTGGTCGATGCCGCAGTCGGCCAGGGCCCGGGCGACTGCCGCCGCGCATGTCGTCGTCATAGGGGACTCTTCCGGGTCAGGCCAGTTCGAAGATGACCTCTCCGACGGTCATCTCGATGCGGCGGGTGCGCACCAGCTCCCAGCCGCCCTCGGCGAAGACGGACTCCCAGTCGGCGACGGTGGGCAGGAACGTGCCCATCAGGTCGTGGCCGAGCTCGAAGCCGAGGGTGAAGACGGGCAGGTCGGTGTCGGGCAGGTCGGTGCGGGTGGCGTCGCCGATCAGCAGGCGGCGGGCGGCGGGGAAGGCCTCGCGCAGCCGCCGCAGGGTGGCGATCGCGTTCTCGCGCCGGCCGTCCCGCCAGAAGTCGTGCCCCATCATGAAGCACGTCAGCAGTTCCACGTCGGCGTACTCGGGCCGGGGCTCGAGGTCCAGGACGTCGTCGTGCAGGAACGCGGTGCGGTCGGCCAGGCCCGCCGCGGTCGCCTCCGCGCGCGCCACCTCGAGCGCGGGCCGGGCGATGTCGATGCCGGTCCCGGTGGTGCCGGGGTGGCGGTCGAGGATCTGCATCAGCCGGGCGCCGCTTCCGCAGCCGAGGTCGGCGACCCGGGTGAAGGGGAACTCCACCCGTCCCATCGCCGCCCAGAACGCGGGGGCGTAGGTGACCTGGTCGATCTCGCGGCAGGCGAAGGCGATGGCGGCGGAGTCGCGCCGGTAGAAGGAGCCGGTGCGGTTCTCGTTGCGCAGCACGGCCGGGATCTGCTGGAACAGCTCGGCGCTGCCCCGGGCCAGCCAGTGGAAGAAGGACTTGGTGCGGTACATCTCGTCGAAGCCGTCCAGCGTGGTGACGACCGTGCCCTCGCGCCGCACCAGGCCCACCGCGGACAGCGCGCGGAACAGGCCCGTGGTCGACGCGGGGTCCAGCCCCCGGCGGTCCGCGAAGTCCGCGGTGTCCAGGATCCGGGTGCGGTGCAGTTCGTCGAGCGCGCCGATCTCCCACGCCGCGGCGATGGCCCAGGCGGCCACGGCCGAGTTGAAGAGCGAGGCAATGCCGCGCGTGTTGCTTCGTGCGATGTCCACCGTCACTGCTCAGCACCTCATCCGGGAGAACGTCCGGGCGCCTTGCCCGCGGCGACCATGCTCGGTGGCCCGGCCGGGCGGCGGCATCTCCGAGGCTGCTGTGCCGGTGCGCGGGGTGTGCGGGGGTGGTCTCCGGCGCTCCTCAGACGGCCTGCGCGGGGGCCTGTTCCCGCTCGGCGGCCCGGCGCTGCGCCCGCACCCGCAGCAGCGACCGGTACAGCAGGATCGCGGCCAGGCCGGCCGTCCCGTACAGCAGGCTCATGGCCAGGGCCGGGACGAAGGCGCCGAGCGTGACGCACAGGGAGGCCACGAGCAGGCCGACCCGGGCGTTGAGCACGTAGGCGGCCATGTACTTGGTGCGGGCCTCGGGGTCGACGAGGTCGGCCAGCAGCGCCTGGCGCACCGGGACCGCGGCGATCTCGCCCACGGTGAGCAGCACGGCCGCGGCGATGAGCACCCAGCCGGTGTTGCTGACCGCCCAGACCATGTAGCCGGCGGTGAAGACGGCGATGCCGGCGTACAGTCGCGCCCGGTCGCCCAGCCGGGCCAGCAGGCCCTTGGCGAACAGCACCAGCACCACCACCAGGGCGGCGTTGACCGCCCGCAGGATGCCGAGGATGCCCGTGCCGTCCACGGCGGGCGCCCACGAGCCGATCCGGGCGAGGACCTGGGTGGGGAACTCGTCGGCGAGACGGACGGCGATGTAGTAGCCGATCTGCATCTCGACGGCGGAGATCAGCGCGGCCGCGACCAGTACCCGCCGGAAGACCGTGTCCCGGGCGACGGCCAGGTAGCCGCGCGCCATGGCGCCGACACCGCGGGCGGTGTCCTTGCCGGTGCGCGGCGCGGTCTCGCTGAGCCAGCGTCCGATCACGGCCGTGGTCAGCGCGCTCAGCACGGCCGCGCCCGTCAGCAGCCGGGCGAAGTGGTCCTGGTAGAAGAAACCGCCGATGAGCGCGCCCACGGTGAAGGCGAGGTTCACCGACCAGTAGTTGATCGTGTAGACGAGCGGCCGGTTCTCGGGCGTGGAGACGTCGACCATCATCGCCTCGGCGGCGGGCACGGCCAGCTGCGCGCAGCAGGTGTTGAGCAGGAACAGCGCGAACGTGGCCCCGCCGGAGGACCACCAGGGCGAGTTGGCCAGCGCCAGCAGGGCGAAGCTCAGGGTCGCGCCGAGTTCACCGGCGACCAGCACCGGGCGCCGCCCGTACACGTCGGCGAGGTGGCCGCCGAGGAAGTTCGCGGCGATCCCCGCACCGGCGACCGCCAGCGTCAGCGCACCGGCCGCGGCGGGCCCGTACAGCTCGGCGAGGCGGATCACCAGCAGCGGCATCAGCATGACGGCCAGCAGGCGCTGGACGAATCCGACGCCGATGCGCAGCCGGATGTTGGGGTGCAGCTCGCCGAGGCTCATGGGGGGCCCTTTCGCGCGGGTGGTTCCGCCTGTTCCGGGGAATTCGGCAAAGGCGCAGGGTGAGTCGGGGGCGCGACGAGCCCACCACGCCGGCCGCAGAGGCGGCAAGGGGGAGAGCCGGGGCGCCGACGACTTGAACAGGTCGGGCCCGGACGGGCCGCCGGGGGAGTTGGCCAAGTCGTCGCACTCACGCGGGAATGCATGGCCGGATGCGAGTGGCCCGTGCTTTGCTCGGTGCCGTCCAGTCCGGCCGACCCCTGCTCCGTGCTGCCGGTATCGCTCCCGTGGCCGGTCCGCTCCCCCTTCTCCGGGGCGGCGGGCCGTGAGGTCCCTCCCGGGAGACGCGGACTTCTGACGAGTTCGGAAGGATAACTGGTGTCCCTTTTTGACCTACGCAGAATCGGCGGCCGTATCGGCGCGGAGGTGATGGGCGTCGATCTCTCCACGGAATTGCCGGATGCGGTCTTCGGCCAGATCCACGAGGCCTTCCTGGAGCACAAGGTGCTCTTCTTCCGCGACCAGGAGATCACCGACGCGCAGCAACTGGCCTTCGCCGGCCGGTTCGGGCCGCTGACGCAGAAGCACCCCATGATGCGGACCGTCGACGCCTCCGCCCAGGTGATCCCGGTGGACGGCGAGGACCAGCGCGCCGACCACTGGCACACCGACATCAGCTTCACCACCACCCCGTCCCTGGGCACCACGCTGCGCAGCGTGG
>NZ_MSGP01000226.1 GCF_002078235.1 Streptomyces viridosporus | reverse complement strand
TGGGGCTGGTACGGGGGCGGCGCGCTGACGTCCCTGTGCTACGCCGGCGCCAACCTGGTCCCCATCGGCGCCACCCCGAGGGCCGTCCGGGCCTTCGCCGACCGCGCCCGCCCGGCGGGCGCGGTCGGCGAAGGCGCGGACGGCCCTCGGGGTGGCGCAGATGGGGACCAGGTTGGCGCCGGCGTAGCACAGGGACGTCAGCGCGCCGCCCTCGTACCAGCCCCACATCTCGCCGCCGAGCCGCCACGGGTCCAGGCCCGCGACCCGCACCCGGGCGGCCACGAAGGCGTTCACCACCGGCTCGCGGTCGAGCACGGCGAGTGCGGCGTCCAGGTCGCTCGGTTCGAGGACCCTGGATGTGGTCTGCGTCAACACGCGTGGGGGCCTCACACACTGGGGTCTGCTGATTTCCGCACTGTACCCGCGGAGCCTGTACGGCGCCGCATCGTGCGGGGTGCCACTTCTGTGAAGGGCACCGCCGGTCGGCACGCCGTCTCCGGGGCTGCCGTCCCGGGCCCCCGCTTCGGTCGAACGGTCCCGTCCGCCGGCGCCGGACCGGTCGGCTCGTCCGGCCGGCGCCGGGAGTCCGGTCAGCCCGCGACCGAGACCTCCGGTTCGCCGGAGGCCACGCCGTCCTTCTCCATCTGCTCGGCGATCTTCATCGCCTCCTCGATCAGCGTCTCGACGATCTTCGACTCGGGCACGGTCTTGA
>NZ_MSGP01000225.1 GCF_002078235.1 Streptomyces viridosporus | reverse complement strand
CCCCACCCTCCCTTACATTGGGGCACGTTGTGACCAAACGGGCGGATCGAGCATACCACCCTAATAGCCTGATTCCAGGCGGTGCAGCCGGAACACCGCGGCGTCCAGGTCGCCGCGCAGACCGGTGCGCAGACCGTGGTGNNGACTCCGCAGCCGGAGCGCGGGGACGGGCTCCCCGTAGTGCTGCGCCTGGAGGCAGGCGAGGACGACGGTCTCGTCACCGAGGACGTACTGCACCGCGCTCAGCCCGCCCTCCGGGGCGCGCAGCCGGTACAGGTCGCCGCGCTGGACGACGGGCCGGATCTCCTTGTAGAGCGCGATCCACTCCCGCGCCTCGGCCCGTTCCTCCTCGCTCCAGCGCATGAGGTCGCCGCCGATCCCCAGCACCCCGGCCATGGCGCTGACGAACCGGAGGCGCAGGGAGCTGGTCCGCCCGTTCAGCATGGTGTTCGGGCTGTCGGTGACCCAGGCGGCCATGACCCGCGCCGGGTGGATCTGGCTGAAGCCGTGCTGGATCGCGAGCCGGTCGAGCGGGTCGGTGTTGTCCGAGGTCCACACCTGGTCGACGCGGCGGAGGATGCCGAGGTCGATCCGCCCGCCGCCGCCCGAGCAGGACTCGAAGGCCACGCCCGGGTGGGCCGCCCGCAGCCGGTCCAGCAGGGCGTACAGGGCGTGCACGTGCTCGGTCCACAGCCGCTGCGGATACGGGTCGCCGGGCCAGCCCGCGTCGGTGAAGCAGCGGTTGAAGTCCCACTTCACGTAGTCGATCGGGGCGCCGGCGAGCAGCTCGTCGAGCTGTTCCCAGAGGTACTCCTGCACGTCGGTGCGGGCGAGGTTGAGGACGAGCTGGTTGCGGAACTCCGTACGGGTGCGCCCGGGCTGGAACTGCACCCAGTCCGGGTGGGCGCGGTACAGGTCGCTGTCCGGGTTGACCATCTCCGGCTCGACCCAGATGCCGAACCGCATGCCCAGCCCGTGCACATGGTCGGCGAGCGGTTTCAGACCGCCGGGGAAGCGGTCGGGGTTGGGCGTCCAGTCGCCGAGTCCGGCCCGGTCGCCCGTACGGGCCCCGAACCAGCCGTCGTCGACCACGAACAGCTCGACGCCCATCGCGGCGGCCCGTGCCGCGAGCGCCCGCTGCTGCTCCTCGGAGATGTCGAACCCGGTGGCCTCCCAGGAGTTGAACAGCACGGGCCGGTCCCGGTCCGGGTCCGGGATCACGTGCGCCCGCTGGTAGGCGTGCCAGGCGCGGCTGGCGCCGCCGAAGCCGCCGTCGCTCCACAGGGCGGCGAAGACCGGGGTGACGTGGGTCTCGCCCGTGCCCAGCATCAGCAGGCCCGAGTCGTCGTGCCCCGCGCCGCCGGTGATCTGCACGCGTGCGTCGGGGAGCCGGGCGACCGCGATCCGCCAGGAGCCCGACCAGCCGAGGGCGCAGCCGTAGACCTCGCCGCGCTCCTCGGTGGCGTCGGTGTCGAGCGCGACCCACGGCAGGTGCTGGTGTCCGGTGTGGCCGCGGCGGCTGCCGACGACCACCTCGCCGTGGTCGAGCGGGGAGCGGATCAGCCGGGACTCCGCCGCCCAGCGGCCGTGCAGCCGGGACAGCCGCCAGTGCGCGCGGTCGGGCAGGGTCCAGGCGGCGGAGTCGGCGCGCAGCACCTCGACGGCCGGCCCCCGGTTGTCGAAGGTCACCCAGCGCTCGATCACGTCGTCGCGCATCCGGTAGTGCAGGGTCACGGTCAGCCCGCCGTCGCGGAAGCGGAGCCGGAGCTCGCCGTCGTCGCTCTCGTGGCCCGCGAAGGCCCACTCGGTGCCGCGCCGCTCGCGCGTGCGCACGGACAGGGCGGGGCGGACGAAACGGGGGCCGCCCTCGACGGGGTACTCCTCGCGTCCGTCCAGCGGGGACTCGAACGGCCGGTAGTCCGGCAGCGGGCGCCGGGCCAGGGCCCGGGCGTCGGCGAGCGCGATCCGCGGGCCCCAGTGCAGGTGCACCAGCTCGTCGCGGTCCGTCAGGTGGACCGCGTAGCTGCTCGTCGGCCCCGACAGGAGCCACGTACGACCGTCCTGCGACACCTCCGGCACCGCTTCCCCCCACGGACTCGCACGGACACGACCGGATACCGACATCATCGAGGTCGCCGGGGCCACCGGCAATGCCCGTGGACACCTCATCGGCCCGGGCGGCCGTGTCGTATCGTCGGGGGACGCCCGTCGACGAGCCTCGCCGGCGGCGCCGAGTGGGAGGAGCCCTACGTGACGCAGCAGGTCCCGTCGACCGAGCCCGAGCTGGCCGGCGTGCGCAACTTCCGCGACGTGGGCGGACTGCCGACCGCGGACGGCCGGCGGGTGCGGCACGGGGTGCTGTTCCGCAGTGGCCATCTCGCCCACGCGACCGAGGAGGACACCGCTTTCCTGTCCTCCCTGGGGCTGCACACGATCTTCGACTTCCGCAACGCGGCCGACCAGAAGCTGGAGGGGCCGGACGTCGAGCTGCCGGGCGTGCGCAATGTGAACCTGCCGCTGAGCGACCCGGCCGACGGCGCGGAGTTCTGGAGGATGGTGCGCGACGGCGACCTGGACCAGCTGCGCTCGATCCTCGCGGACGGCAAGGGCGCGCACCGGATGATCGCCTCCTACCGCACGACCATCCGGCAGCGCACCGCCGAGCACTCCCGGGTGCTGCACGCCCTCGCCGAGGACAGCGTCCCCGTGCTGATGCACTGCGCGGCGGGCAAGGACCGGGCGGGCCTGTCGGTGGCGGTGACGCTGCTCGCGCTGGGCGTGGAGCGGGACGCGATCTTCGACGACTACCTGAAGTCCAACGCCACCCACCGGCGCTACAAGGTGCGCCGCAGCAGCAGCTCCGCCTCGGCCTACTCCCCCGAGGTCATGGAGCTGCTCAGCCCGCTGTTCGACGCGCGCGCGGAGTACCTGTCGGCCGCGCTGGAGACCGTCGAGGAGACCTGGGGCGGTGTGGACCCCTACCTCGAGACGGCGCTCGGGATCACCCCCGGAGTCCGGGAGCGGCTGCGCGAGCGCCTGCTCGACTGAGCCCGGCGCCCGCTACTGCTGCGCGCCGACCTTGAACAGCATGTAGAGGAAGGCCCCGAGACCGTGGCACACCACGACGTAGACGAAGAGCCTCACCCACAGGGCGCGGGGGAATTTCTCCTCCAGTTTCCTCTTGGCGTTCATGGCTCTTCTCCGTGGGTCGGGCCCAGGCACAGCGTGGCCGTGGGACTCTGCAGCAGGGTGTGGACGAACAGGAGATCGACCCCGTCGGGATCGACGGCGGCGATGCGGTGCGGGGTCAGCGAGTCGAAGTGCGCGCTGTCGCCCGGGCCGAGCCGGTGCAGGCTGTCCCCGAGGCGCAGCCGCAGCCGCCCCTTGAGGACGTACAGCCACTCCTCGCCGGGGTGGACGCGCACGATGTCGCCCTGGGAGCCGTGCGGCACGCGCACCCGCAGGGCCTGCATGCCGCGCCCGGGGGCGCCGGCCTGCCAGTACGTCCAACCGCCCGCGGCCGTGGGCTCCATGTCGGTGGCGCGCACCACGGCGTCCCGGCCGGGCGCCGCCTCGCCGAGCAGTTCGGAGACCGTCGTACCGTAGGTCCGGGCGAGGGAGAGCAGCATCGGGAGCGAGGGCTGGCGCTGCCCGGTCTCCAGCCGGGAGAGGTGCGCGGGCGACAGACCCGCGTCGCGGGCGGCGGCCTCCAGCGTCAGGGAGGCCCGCCGCCGCAGGGCGCGCAGTTGCGGCGCGACCACGGGGAGCTCGCCGGCCGGCGGCTCCGTCACGGAGGGGCTCATGCCCTCCATTCAGCCGGACATTTACCCCTGAGGCAATTTTCTTGCCTGAGAGGCAAGCGCCGCCGGACCGGTCCTAGCGGTGGGCGACCGCCTGCTTCACCAGCGTCCTGCCGAACTCCCACACCAGGCCGCCGTCGTGCGCGTCGTCCATCACCGCGGTGAAGGCGTCCACGAACCGGTCCACCTCCCGCTCGCCGATGATCAGCGGCGGGATCAGTTTGATCACCTCCATGTGGTCGCCGGAGACCTGGGTGAGGATCCGGTGCCGTTGCAGCAGCGGTACGACCACCATCTGCGCGAAGAGCCCCTTGCGGGCGGCCTGGAGCATGGCCCAGCGGCCGCGCAGCTTCAGCGACCGGGGCCGGCCGAACTCGATGCCGATCATCAGGCCCCGGCCCCGGACGCCGGCGAGCAGCTCGTACTTCTCGGTCAGCGCGGCCAGCCGGGTCCTGAGCAGTTCCCCGGTGCTCCGGGCGTTCGCGACGATCCGCTCGTCCTCCATGACCGACAGCACCGCGAGGCCCGCCGCCATCGCCTGGGCGTTGGCCCCGAAGCTGGCCGAGTGGACCAGCACCCGGTCCATCGACGAGTAGACCTTCCGGAAGATCCAGTCCCGGCCGAGCGTGGCGCCCACCGGAACGTACCCCCCGGAGAGCGCCTTGGCCACGCACACCAGGTCCGGCTCGACCCCCTCCTCGTGCTGGTGGGCGTAGAAGGCACCGGTCCGCCCCAGACCGGTCTGCACCTCGTCGGCGATCAGCAGCGCCTTGTGCCGGTGCAGCAGCTCCTGCGCGGCGCGCAGGTAGCCGGGCGGGGCCTCGTGGACGCCCTTGCCCTGGATCGGCTCGACGATCAGCGCGGCGACGTCCCCCTTCCGCAGCTCCCGCTCCAGCGCGTCGAGGTCACCGAGCGGTACGGCCGTGTCGGGCAGCAGCGGGGCGAACCCGTCCCGGAAGCCGGACTCGCCGTTGACGGACAGGGAGCCGGTGGTCAGGCCGTGGAAGGCGTGCTCGCAGTACAGGACGCGCGGCCTGCCGGTCGCGTACCGGGCGAACTTCAGCGCGCCCTCGACCGCCTCCGTACCGCTGTTGCCGAAGAAGACCCGGTCCAGGTGGGGGCTGTGCGCGAGCAGTCTCTCGGCCAGCAGCCCGGGCAGCGGCTGGCAGTCGAAGCGGGTGAGGTCGGCGAGGGAGGCGTCCAGGACGTCGTGCAGCGCCCTGCGGACCACGGGGTGGTGCCGGCCCAGGCCCATCACCCCGAACCCGGCGAGCATGTCCAGGTAGTCGTTGCCGTCCGCGTCCCAGAAGTAAGCGCCCTCGGCACGCTCGTAGACCTTGTCGAAGCCGATGGTGCGCAGCATGCGCGGGAGCTGGTGGTTGAGGTACTGGGTGTGCAGCTCGTAGCGCTCGGCTCCGCGCTCGGCCAGCAGCGCGCCGAGGTCGAAACTCTCCGTCCGCGACGGCTCCGACGCGGACTTGGCGGTGGTCATGCCTGGTGCTCCTGTGGGTCCGGTGACTGTTTCGGGGCTTCGGCCCCCACGGCGAGGCTCGCGCTGATCCGTCCGGCGACCTCGACGGGGGTCAGGCCGATGTCGGCGAGCACCTCGCCGCGCTTGGCGTGCGCGAGGAACTGCTCCGGGATGCCGAACCGCCGCACGGGCACGTCGACCTCGGCGTCCCCCAGCGCCAGCGCCACCGCCGAACCGACGCCGGCCGCCCGGCTGTTGTCCTCGACGACGGCCACCAGGCGGTGCCGGGCGGCCAGTCGGGGCAGGGCCGGGTCGACGGGTTTGACCCAGCGGGGGTCGACCACGGTGCATCCGATGCCGCGCGCCTCGAGCAGTTCGGCGGCCTGGAGGCAGACGGAGGCCATGACGCCGACGGCGACCAGCAGCACCTGGGGAGCGTCGGCGCGGTGCAGCACGTCCAGGCCGCCGACCCGGTCGAGCGCCGGGATCGCCGGTCCGGCGGACTCCTTCGGGAACCGCAGCAGGGTCGGCGCGTCGTCGACGGCGACCGCCTCGCGCAGCTGGGCGCGCAACTGGTCGGCGTCGCGGGGCGCGGCGATGCGCAGGCCGGGGACGACCTGGAGGACGGAGAGGTCCCACATGCCGTTGTGCGAAGGACCGTCGACGCCGGTGACGCCGGCCCGGTCCAGTACGAAGGTGACCCCGCAGCGGTGCAGCGCCACGTCCATCAGCACCTGGTCGAAGGCGCGGTTGAGGAAGGTCGCGTAGACGGCGACGACCGGGTGCAGCCCGCCGGTCGCCAGGCCCGCCGCGGACACGGCCGCGTGCTGCTCGGCGATGCCGACGTCCCACACCCGGTCCGGGAACCGCTCGGCGAAGGCGCCCAGGCCGACCGGATGCAGCATGGCGGCGGTTATCGCCACCACGTCCTCGCGCTCCTCCCCGATCCGGACGATCTCCTCGCCGAACACCGAGGTCCAGGACGCTCCGCCGGACGGCGCGAGCGGCGCGCAGGTGAGCGGATCCATGACGCCGACGGTGTGGAAGTGGTCCTCCTCGTGGGCGAGGGCCGGTTCGTAGCCCCGGCCCTTCTCGGTGAGGCAGTGGACCAGGACGGGGCCGTGGAAGCGCTTGGCGCGGCGCAGCGCGGACTCCACGGCCTTGATGTCGTGGCCGTCGATGGGGCCGACGTACTTCAGGCCCAGGTCCTCGAAGAGGCCCTGCGGGGCGAACGCGTCCTTGAAGCCCTTCTTCGCGCCATGCAGGGCCTCGTAGACGGTGGGGCCGACCACGGGGGTGCGCTGCAGTACGTCCTTGCCCCAGGCCAGCACGCGTTCGTAGCCGTCGGTGGTGCGCAGGGCCGCGAGGTGGTTGGCGAGGCCGCCGATGGTGGGCGCGTAGGAGCGCTCGTTGTCGTTGACGACGATGATCAGCGGGCGGTCCTTGGCGTCGGCGATGTTGTTCAGCGCCTCCCAGGCCATGCCGCCGGTCAGCGCGCCGTCGCCGACCACCGCGACGACATGGCCCTTCTCCCCCTGCACCCGGCGGGCCTTGGCGAGCCCGTCGGCCCAGCCGAGCGCCGTGGAGGCGTGGCTGTTCTCGATGACGTCGTGCTCGGACTCCTCGCGCGAGGGGTAGCCGGACAGGCCGCCCTTGCCGCGCAGCTTGGAGAAGTCCTGACGGCCGGTCAGCAGCTTGTGGACATAGCTCTGGTGGCCGGTGTCCCACAGGATGCGGTCGGTCGGCGACTCGAAGACCCGGTGCAGGGCGACGGTGAGTTCCACCACCCCCAGGTTGGGTCCGAGATGACCGCCGGTCCTGGCGACCGCGTGCACCAGGAACTCTCTGATCTCATGGGTCAGTTCGCCGAGTTCCGCCTCGGACAGCGCCTTCAGGTCCTGTGGTTGCCGGATGCTCTCCAGGATCGTCACGCTCGGGCCCCCTTCGGTTCCGTGCCGTTCGGCTCGTGGTCCGTTCAGCTCACGGTGACGGCCGGTTCCCCCGACGCCACGCCGTCCTTCTCCATCTGCTCGGCGATCTTCATCGCCTCCTCGATCAGCGTCTCGACGATCCTCGACTCGGGCACGGTCTTGATCACCTCGCCCTTCACGAAGATCTGCCCCTTGCCGTTGCCGGAGGCCACCCCCAGATCGGCCTCCCGGGCCTCGCCCGGGCCGTTCACCACACACCCCATCACCGCCACCCGCAGCGGCACGTCCATCCCGGTCAGCCCCGCGGTGACCTCCTCCGCCAGCCTGTAGACGTCCACCTGCGCCCGCCCGCAGGACGGACACGAGACGATCTCCAGACCCCGCTGCCGCAGGTTCAGCGACTCCAGGATCTGGATGCCGACCTTGATCTCCTCCACCGGCGGCGCCGACAGCGACACCCGGATGGTGTCCCCGATGCCCTCGGACAGCAGCGCGCCGAAGGCCACGGCCGACTTGACCGTGCCCTGGAAGGCCGGGCCCGCCTCGGTCACGCCCAGGTGCAGCGGGTAGTCGCACCGCTCGGCCAGCTGCCGGTACGCCTCGATCATCACCACCGGGTCGTTGTGCTTGACCGAGATCTTCAGGTCCCGGAAACCGTGCTCCTCGAACAGCGACGCCTCCCACAGCGCGGACTCCACCAGCGCCTCCGGCGTGGCCCGGCCGTACTTCTGCAGCAGCCGCCGGTCCAGCGACCCGGCGTTGACCCCGATGCGGATCGGCGTGCCGCGCTCCCCGGCCGCCCGGGCGATCTCCCGCACCTGGTCGTCGAACTTCTTGATGTTGCCCGGGTTCACCCGCACCGCCGCGCAGCCCGCCTCGATCGCCGCGAACACGTACTTCGGCTGGAAGTGGATGTCCGCGATCACCGGGATCTGCGACTTGCGCGCGATCACCGCCAGCGCG
>NZ_MSGP01000224.1 GCF_002078235.1 Streptomyces viridosporus | reverse complement strand
GCCCCTCCCTTGAGCCTCCGTACATCTGAGTAGGCGTACTCATGCGGGGCGCGGCCCGAGGCCGCATGCTGTTGTCCCCCGTGCGGTGGACGGACGAGGGGCGACAACCGGAACGGCGGTGGGGATGAGGCGCGAGAGCAGGCCGTCGACCGGCCGACAGGCGGGAGTCGCCGCGGCGCTGCTCCTGATCGACCTGATGGTGATCGCCTGGCTGCTGTACGGCTACGGCATGACGGGGTGGGCCGACGGCTACGACACCTCCAACCCACCGGACGCCCCTCGGGCCGCCCGACAGGCGATGTGGTTCCTGACCGGCGGCGCGGCACTCACCGGCGGCGGCCTGCTCGTCCTGGGCTGGCGCATCCCCGGCACCCTGCAACTCCTGCTCCTGGGCGGCGCGGCGACCCTGTTCGCCTCCTTCACCACACTCTGACGGACGCCCACGACGCCCTCGGACGGCCCAGCAACGACCCGGAGCACCGTCAGGGATCGCCAGGCTTCGCCAGGCGCCTGCTTCCGCTGCGGCGAGGAGACCGAGGGCGAGCTGCTTGCCGACGAGACACTACCGCAGGGACCGCGCAAGCCCGGCGGCTGCACCGGCCCGCGCGAACGCGCTTCCGGCCCTTGAGCCGACCACACGGCAGCCGCCGTCACCGGCACGTTGAGCCGCGCCGTCAGTTTGGGAAGCTGCGACCGTGTGCGGCCCGTCCGGGCACTGACCCGGGTGAACGACCGAGGAGTGGCCTTACCGGGATCGGCGGCTCTCACCGTGGTTCCCCGCTGTTACCCGCTCGATCCGGTGCGCTTGCGGTGCGGGGCTGCTGTGCGACGTGCCAGGTGTCCGTACCTGCAGGCCGGCCGTCGTGTACCGGTCCTACGACGCGGCGACGACCGTTCGGACGTTCGTGCTGTCGCTTCCGGTCGTGCTGGTTGTGGGCCGGCACGTCCGGCGCCGCAGGCAGGTGGGGCCCACCGCAACTCGTCCCCGGCTGTCGACTCACCCGTCTGGATCTGTCGGGCTGTGCAAGTGGTGCGGTCGGCATGACGCTGGAAGCCAAGCCCGCGGGACGGCCGGAGGGACGACCCGGTGCGCCGGGCCCACCCGTCGAGCCGAGGAGTGGCCGGGCTCCCGCGCCGCGCTTCACAGCCGCCGAGCGTCTGCTGCGCCGGACGTCCTCGTTCCGGGGACGCCACGACCGGGGGCGCCTCCATGCTGCCCCTCCTCCAGGAGCGTGATGATGGCCCGGAACCGCTGCCTGATCCTGAGCTCGCCGTCCGAAGTCTGGCGCCTGCTGTCCGACGGCCATCGCTACGGGGAGTGGGTGACGGGAACCCAGCAGGTCCTCGCCGTGGATCCGCATTGGCCAGACGTGGGCGCCCGACTGAAAGTCCGCGTCGGCGTCGGCCCTCTGACCCTCGACGACACCTGCGTCGTCCGCATCTGCGAACCACGACACCGCATGGAACTGGAAGCGAAGGCAGATCCCTTCGGCGCAGCTCGCATCGCCATGAAGCTGACCCCCTGGAGCGGGAACACCCTCTTCACCCTCGATCGGCACCCCCTCCGGGGCCCCGGCACCCGGATGCACGGCCTCCCCGTGGACTACTTCGTCGCGGTCCGCAACGGCATGATGCTGACGAAGCTGGCCCGGATCGCGGTGCGCGAGCACGCCGTGAGCGTGTGAGGCACCTGACGAACACCCGAGGCGGTTCATTTTGGCGCGCAACCGATGTGCGCCTGCTGTCGACCGACCTCAACCCTGCTCCGCCGTAGAGCACCAGGACTGGAGCCGATCAATCCCTCAGCACCACTGCGAACCCGCGCGGTCCGCGACGATCTCCACCTGGAGCAGACCGTCGTCCGGACCCTCTATGCCCAAGTAGGCGGTCGTCCCGCCCAGCGACTTGGTGAAACAACCGGACACCGTCTCGCCCTCGGCCGTGGTGCTCGGTCGCCAGCCGTCCGCCCCGGCGGCCTCCCGATAGTGAGCCAAGGCGTTCTTCAGGGACCCGCCGTACCGGTACTGCGTCCCGACGGCCACGAAGCGGTCGTCGTCGTCGCAATCCCGGTACCGGTCCTCCGGGGCAGCTCCCTCCGGGGCCGTGTCCAGCATCGCCGCGCCGGCCATCACTTCGGCAAGCCGGTCCTCGTCCTCGCCGCAGCCATAGACGGACAGGAAATACAACGCGGGCAACCCACCAGCACCAGCCCCGAAACGGCCACGACAGCGGCCAGGCGGGGCCCCACCCCACTTCTCTTCATGCCGCAGGACGTTAACGCACCCGCCGTGAAGGCTCGTCGCAGCATCCTGACCCACGTCGAACGCGCCGGACCACGACCGGTTCGGCGCGTGCCGCGTCAGTGCTCCCGGCAGGCTTCAAGCCTGCGTCGCCTCTTCACAAGACATCTCGTTCGGCCGGCTTGGCTCACTGGCGCAGATGGGCCAGGAGCTCGTCGTTCACGGGGTAGGGACGTTCCTGGGGGAGGAGCTGCCGGGCGATGTCCAGGTCTCCACGCCGTACATGGGCATGGACGGCGTGGGCGAGCGGCGTGACGTCGGTGAGGGAGACGACCCACTCGTCGGCGTAGCGACGTGCGGCTTCGCCGGCGAGGCCGAGCTGGAGCGAGCGGTGGGGAAGCGGCTGAAGGCGCAGATCGCGTTCGGGGTCCCACTGCACCCGGGCAGGAGCCCGCTTCAGCCGGCGCTTCCACGTGGCGCGGTCACCGTGGAGCCCCTGTTCGTAGTGGGACAGGCAAGCGTGTTCCAGTGCCCACTCGAAGCCTTCCCGGGTGATCTCGACGGCCAGAACGGCCTCCTGGCCTTCCTTGGTGCCCCAGCCGCAGCGGTACATCATCCACAGGAACGACGGTTTGATCCATGTCATCCGGTCCCGTTTCCACACCGCCGGGAAACGGCCCTCCCGGGCGGCCGGCAGGCCGATCTCCGGCGCGTACGCCTGGTAGACGGTGACCGTGGAGTCCGTGTGCACTGCTCGAATCCGGTGTTGAGGTTCTGTCACACGGACCAGGGTGAACACACCCCTTCGCGCGCACCATCGAATTACCGCGGCGAAAGACCACCGGGTCAGCGGTAGCAGGTCGTGGAACCATGCCGAGGCATCGGTGGCGAGCGCCGGTGAGCTCGTGCGGAGTGCGACGGCTCCCCGTCTTTCTGTTGGGGGTGCTGAGCACGCGTCGAAGGAGGCGTGTCCGCCCTGTGGCTCGAATCCGGGCGGACTCCTTCCATGAAGTTCAAGTCCGACGAGAGCGGCGGACTCCGGATGCCCGTGCACGACGGGCCGGCGTCGGGGGTCACTGTCACCGTCCCGCTGTTCGCGCTCCCGCCGGTATGGGTCGGCGAGCAGCGGTACCTGCTCACCCGGGTAACGGACAGCACAAAGCCCCCCACCGGCGAAGAATCCGCAGGTAGGGGGCTTAAAGCATTCGGGCTACTTCTTCTTGCCCTGGTTCTTGACCGCCTCGATCGCGGCTGCCGCCGCCTCCGGGTCGAGGTACTTGCCGCCCGGGGTGACCGGCTTGAAGTCGGCGTCGAGCTCGTAGTACAGGGGGATGCCCGTCGGGATGTTCAGGCCCGCGATGTCCGCGTCCGAGATGCCGTCGAGGTGCTTGACCAGGGCGCGCAGGCTGTTGCCGTGGGCGGCGATCAGGACCGTGCGGCCGGTCAGCAGGTCGGGGACGATCGAGTCGAACCAGTACGGGAGCATCCGGACGACGACGTCCTTCAGGCACTCCGTCTGCGGGCGCAGCTCCGGCGGGAGGGTCGCGTAGCGCGGGTCGGAGAACTGGGAGTACTCGGCGTCGTTGTCGAGCGGGGGCGGCGGGGTGTCGTAGGAGCGGCGCCACAGCATGAACTGCTCCTCGCCGAACTCCGCGAGGGTCTGCGCCTTGTCCTTGCCCTGGAGGGCACCGTAGTGACGCTCGTTGAGGCGCCAGCTGCGGCTGACCGGGATCCACAGGCGGTCGGCGGCCTCCAGCGCGAGCTGCGCGGTGCGGATCGCGCGCTTCTGGAGGGACGTGTGGAGCACGTCGGGCAGCAGGCCGGCTTCCTTGATCAGCTCGCCGCCGCGCGTCGCCTCCTTCTCGCCCTTCGGGGTGAGGTTGACGTCCACCCAGCCGGTGAACAGGTTCTTCTCGTTCCACTCGCTCTCGCCGTGGCGGAGGAGGATCAGCTTGTACGGTGCGTCGGCCATGTGCCCGAGCGTAATCGAAGGCCCGTCCTTGCTGCGCGGGGCGCCCGCCGGTCGGACGGTTGACGGGATCTGTTAATCGAGTGGCCCCCGGACACGAACCCTCCGTAAGGTCTGCTTGCCTTTCCAGCCACTTACATCCGGGGGGTCCCATGTCATCGGTAGCCCGTGCGAGACACGCGGTCCGCCAAACCGTCTCCGGGCTGCCCCCGGCGTTCTGGTGGCTGTGGACCAGCACCCTGGTCAACCGGCTCGGCGCCTTCGTCGCCACCTTCATGGCGCTCTACCTGACCCTCGACCGCGGCTACTCCGCCACCTACGCCGGTCTCGTCGCCGCCCTGCACGGCCTCGGCGGAGTGATCTCGTCGTTGGGCGCCGGGGTGATGACCGACCGGCTCGGACGGCGGCCCACGCTGCTGGTCGCGCAGGCGTCGACGGCGGTGTCCGTCGCGCTGCTCGGGTTCGTGCACGACCCCGTCGCCATCGCCGGCGTCGCCTTCCTCGTCGGCATGGCCTCCAACGCCTCCCGGCCCGCCGTCCAGGCGATGATGGCGGACATCGTGCGGCCCGAGGACCGCATCCGTGCCTTCTCCCTCAACTACTGGGCCATCAACCTCGGCTTCGCCGTCTCCTCCATGGCCGCCGGGTTCATCGCCGAGTACAGCTACCTCGCCGGTTTCCTCATCGAGGCCGTGATGACGATGGTGTGCGCCGTCGTCGTCTTCGTGAAGCTGCCCGAGTCGAAGCCCGTGCGGAGCAGCGCGGAGCAGGCGCGGGAGGAGTCCGTGGGGCTGGGGACGGTGCTGCGCGACGGGCGGTTCATGGGGGTCGTCGGGCTGTCCTTCCTGGTCGCGGTGATCTTCCAGCAGGGCTCGGTCGGCCTGCCCGTCGCGATGGGCGCGGCGGGGTTCACCCCGGCCGACTACGGCCTGGCCATCGCGGTCAACGGCGTGCTCATCGTCGTGCTGCAGATCCCGGTCACCCGGTTCATCGAGCACCGGGACCCCGGGCGGCTGCTGGTGATCTCCTCGCTGCTCGCCGGGTACGGCTTCGGCCTCACCGCCTTCGCCGGGTCGGTCGGCGTCTTCGCCCTCACGGTCTGCGTGTGGACCCTCGCCGAGATCGTCAACGCGCCCACCCAGACCGGTCTCGTGGTCCGGCTCTCCCCGGTGCACGGCCGCGGGCGCTACCAGGGGATGTACACCATGTCCTGGGCCGTCGCCGCGCTCGTCGC
>NZ_MSGP01000223.1 GCF_002078235.1 Streptomyces viridosporus | reverse complement strand
CGCTGGAGACGCACGGCACCGTCCGCGACTTCGGTGCCGAGGGCTTCGAGCCCAAGGACCACCTGGAGCTCGGCCAGCTCCTCGGCGCCATCGACGTCGAGCGCGGCGCCAAGGTCTCCGGCTCCCGCTTCTACTTCCTCACCGGCGTCGGCGCCCTGCTCGAGCTCGCCCTGGTGAACGCGGCGATCGCCCAGGCCACCGCGGCCGGCTTCACGCCGATGCTCACCCCGGCGCTGGTGCGTCCCCAGTCCATGGCGGGCACCGGCTTCCTCGGCCAGGCCGCCCAGGACGTCTACCACCTCGACAAGGACGACCTCTACCTGGTCGGCACGTCCGAGGTGCCACTGGCGGCGTACCACATGGACGAGATCATCGACGCCGACCGGCTGCCGCTGCGCTACGCGGGCTTCTCGCCCTGTTTCCGCCGCGAGGCCGGCTCGCACGGCAAGGACACCCGCGGCATCTTCCGGGTGCACCAGTTCGACAAGGTCGAGATGTTCTCCTACGTCACCCCCGAGGAGTCGCAGGCGGAGCACCAGCGGCTGCTGGAGTGGGAGAAGCAGTGGCTGACCTCGCTGGAGCTGCCGTTCCGCGTGATCGACGTCGCCTCGGGCGACCTGGGCTCCTCCGCCGCGCGTAAGTACGACTGCGAGGCGTGGATCCCGACCCAGGGCAAGTACCGCGAGCTGACCTCGACCTCGGACTGCACCGAGTTCCAGTCCCGCCGGCTGCAGATCCGCGTCCGCGACGGCAAGACGGTGCGCCCGCTGGCCACGCTCAACGGCACCCTGTGCGCCGTGCCGCGCACCATCGTGGCGATCCTGGAGAACCACCAGCAGGCCGACGGCTCGGTGCGCGTGCCCGAGGTGCTGCGTCCGTACCTGGGCGGCCGGGAGATCCTGGAGCCGGCCGCCAAGTGAGCAACGCTTCGTCGCCCTTCCCGTACCGGCTCGTCGCCACCGATCTCGACGGCACCCTGCTGCGTGACGACCACTCGGTCTCCCGCCGCACCCGGGACGCGCTCGTCGCGGCCACCGCGGCGGGCGCCGCGCACATCGTCGTCACCGGCCGCGCGGTGCCCTGGACCCGCCCCATACTCGACGACCTCGGCTACCGGGGTCTCGCCGTCTGCGGCCAGGGCGCCCAGGTGTACGACGCCGGCGCGCACCGCCTGCTCACCTCGGTGACGCTGGACCGGCAACTGGCCGGGGTGGCGCTGGCCAAGATCGAGGCGGAGGTCGGCCCGCTGCACCTGGCCGCGAGCCGCGACGGACTGGACGGCGAGGTGCTGGTCGGCCCCGGCTACGAGGTCGTGGGCGGGCTGCCCGCGATACCGTTCACGGACGCCTCGGACCTGTGGACGGCGCCGCTGAACAAGCTGTACATCCAGCACCCGGACCTGACCTCCGACGAGCTCGCCGAGGCGGCCACCCGCACCGCGGGCGGTTTCGTCACGGTCACCATGGCGGGCGAGGGCATCGTCGAACTGCTCCCGCTCGGGCTGTCCAAGGCGACGGGGCTGTCGCTGGCGGCGCGCCGGCTGGGCGCGAAGGCGACGGAGACGATCGCCTTCGGCGACATGCCCAACGACGTCCCGATGTTCGCCTGGGCCGCGCACGGCGTGGCCATGGCCAACGCCCACCGGGAACTGAAGGCGGTGGCCGACGAGGTGACGTCCTCGAACGAGGAGGACGGGATCGCGGTGGTGCTGGAGCGCCTGCTGGGCTGAGGCCCGGCGTTCGGCGTTCGGCGTTCGGCGTTCGGCGGAGGATGCACGGATCGAACGTGCGCGGGTTTTCCGGACCCGACCACGGCTTGAGCCAAGCCGGTGCCTTACCACTCGGCCAATCCTCCGGGTGGGCGGCCCACGCGCCGATGTGCGCGTGCTCGAAGCGGCCGCCCCGGGCAGTCCCCCGTGCGGGGCGGACTCGACGGAGCGGTAGGGATTACTCCGGAATCCGCCGTGGGCTGCCCTGACGGGAGCCGGACGTACTGCCGTGCAGGGGCATCGTCCCGCTCCTCTCCCAGCAGACGGCGCCGGGCCCTCCCGGCGCTGCGGACACCACCACTCTGCCCGCCGGGGAAGTCGGGCGCCACCGATTAAACGCGGCGGGCGGCGCCCGCCCGGCCGCCGCCCGCCACTCGCTCGAAGACCCCTCACTCCTCGCCGGCGAGCGTCAGCGTGCGCAGCTTCCGGCCGGCGTACCAGGTGGCCAGGACGGTGACCGCCACCAGCAGGACCGTCCCGGTCGTCAGGCTCACGTCCGAGGTGACCAGCTCACCGCCGGAGACCTTCTGGGCCACGGCCAGCGACCACTGCTGGACGCTCAGCGTGCGCGCGCCGGGCACCAGGGAGCCGAACAGGGCCTCCCAGACCAGCGCGTAGACCAGGCCGAGCACCACCGCGTGCCGGGAGACCGTGCCGAGCAGGAGGAAGAGCGCCGCGTACGCGATGGAGGCGACCAGCGCGGCCACCGTGTAGGCGACGGCGACCTGCCGGCCGTTGCCGTTCAGGACGAAGCCCGCGATCAGGGTCGGCACCGCCGAGAACACCATGGTCACGGCGATCGCGACGATCAGTTTGGTGTAGATGATCGTCGGCCGCTTGATCGGCTTGGACAGCAGGTACACCACCGAGCCGTCGTCGATCTCGGGACCGATCGCGCCGGTGCCCGCGATGACACCGATGATCGGCACCATGGTGGCGAGCGCCAGCCCGCCCAGCACGTCGGCCGCGGTCTGGTCGTCGGCCCCGGCGAGCCCGCGCACCGCCAGGGAGATCACGACCAGCAGCAGGGGCAGCGCGCCCAGGATGAGGGCCCGGCGACGGCCGAGCAGGGCCCGGTAGGTGAGCCGGGCGACTGTGGGGTCGTACATCTTCGGCCTCCTACGCCGCGACCAGATACGAGAAGACGGACTCGAGGGACTCGTCGGACGGCGAGACCGTGAGCAGGCGGATGCCGTGCTCCTTCGCGACCCTCGGCAGCAGGGCCGTGAAGCGGCCGAAGTCGACGGCCTGGACGCGCAGGACGCCCTCGGTGCGGTCGACCTCGATGCCGGACGTCGACGGGTCGGCGATCAGCGCGGCCGCGAGGGCGCGGTCGTCGCTGGAGCGCACCAGGTAGCGGTGCGGACGGTCCGTCATCAGCCGGCGGATCTTGCGGAAGTCACCGCTGGCCGCGTGCCGTCCGGCGACGACGACCTCGATGTGCCGGGCGAGCTGCTCGACCTCCTCGAGGATGTGCGACGAGAACAGCACGGTGCGGCCCTCGTCGCCCATGCGCCGCAGCAGGTCCATCAGCTGCATCCGCTGGCGCGGGTCCATGCCGTTGAAGGGCTCGTCCAGCAGGAGCAGGGACGGCTCGTGCACCAGCGCGGAGGCCATCTTCACGCGCTGCCGCATGCCCTTGGAGTACGTGGCGATCTTCCGGTCCTGCGCGTACTCCATCTCGACCGTCGCCAGGGCCTGCTGGGCGGCCTTGGCGCCCAGGCCGTGCAGTTCGGCGTTGGCGAGGACGAACTCGCGGCCGGTGAGGAAGTCGTACATCGCCTCCCGCTCGGGGACGATGCCGATGTGCCGGTAGATGGTCTCGTTGCGCCACACCTGCTGCCCGTCCAGGGTGACGGAGCCGGTGGAGGGGGCGAGGAAGCCGCCCATCATGTTGATGAGGGTGGACTTCCCGGCGCCGTTGGGGCCGAGGAGCCCGGTGACGCCGGGGCCGATGGTCATGGTGACGTCGTTGACGGCGACCACGTTGCCGAACCAGCGGGAGACGTGGTCGATGGAGAGAGTGCTCACGGGCGCAGCCCATTCCTTGGGAGGGTGGTGGCGGGCGACGGGTCGGGCGCGGTCACAGCCCCACCTTCTTGTAGCGCCGCATCAGGAGGCCGTAGCAGGCGGCGATCAGACCGAGGCTGAAGAGGACGTAGACCACGCCCTCGGCGTTGCTCGGGCCCACGCCGCCCGGGAAGGTGGAGCTCGCGCCCAGGAAGGCGGACTGCACCCCGTCGATGAGGGTGACCGGGGAGAACAGGCCGATCCACGCGATGGAGCCGCCGCTGCCCTGGACGTCCGCGATCGCCTGGAGCGTGGAGACCGCGCCGTAGGAGATGGTCAGGACGGCGATCACGGCGGCGATGCCGAAGCCGCGGCGCGGGGTGACCGACGCGATGACCAGGCCGATGCCGGCGAAGAGCAACGAGAGCAGTGCCACGGAGACCAGTCCCTGTGCGAATCCCTTGGTCTGGTCGGCGAAGTCCAGCTCGGCCAGCAGCGCGCCGATGTACAGCACCAGCAGGGGGGAGGCGGTGAGGATGAAGAGGGCCGAGGCCAGCGCGGCGTACTTGGCGCGCACGTAGTCGGAGGTCTCGATGGGCCGCGAGAAGTACAGCGGCACGGTCTTGAAGCGCAGGTCGCGGGAGACGGACTGGGGCGCCTGCGAGGCGACGTACAGGCTGATGACGGCCTGCATGATGATCGCGTAGCGCGTGTAGTCGACCGGCAGGTCGCCCGCCTTGGTGGCGACGGAGACGGCCACCATGATGGCGGCGGGCACGCACATCACCACGAACAGCAGCATCGGCAGCACCTTGGACTTCACCGAGCGGCCGAGGCCGTAGGAGCCGCGCAGGGACTGCGAGTACAGCGACAGGCGGGCGTAGGAGCGGCCGAGGCGGGGGCCGTCGTAGGAGCGGTAGCCGATGTTGTGGATACGGGTGTCACCCGATGCGGTGGCCGGTGTCTGCGGGGACCGCACGGACTGCTCAGCCGCCATGGCCGACCGCCTCCTTCCGCTGCTCGTCGCTGTTCCTGAAGACCTCGGAGATGTGGTGGCGGCGCTGCTCCATGCGCACCAGGCCGAGGCCGAGCTCGGTGATGACGTCCCGGACCAGGTCGTACGTCTCCTCGCCCCGCGCGGTGAGCAGCAGGACGTGTCCGGCGCCCGGCAGCCCGCTGCCGTCCTCGACGGTCACCCCGCGCGCGTGCAGCGCCTCGCGCACCGCGCGGGTGCCGTCCGGGTGCTCGTCGGTGTCGGTGACCTCGACCGCGAGGGTCGTGGTGGTCTGGGTGAAGTCCGTGGTGGAGCTGGAGCGCAGCAGCTTGCCGCCGTCGACGACGACGACGTGGTCGCAGGTGCGCTCCAGTTCGCCCAGCAGGTGCGAGGTGACCAGGACCGAGATGCCGAAGTCGGTGTGGATCCGGCGGATCAGGCCGAGCATCTCGTCGCGGCCGACCGGGTCGAGGCCGTTGGTCGGCTCGTCCAGGAAGACCAGCTGCGGGTCGTGCACCAGGGCCTGCGCGAGCTTCACGCGCTGCTTCATGCCGGTGGAGTAGCCGCCGATGGGGCGGTAGCGCTCCTCGTACAGGCCGACGTGGCGCAGGGTGTCCGCGGTGCGTTCGCGCGCGGCGGTGGGCGGCAGGCCGGACATGCGCGCCATGTGGACGACGAACTCGGTGGCCGAGACGTCCGGCGGCAGGCAGTCGTGCTCCGGCATGTAGCCGACCCGCTCGCGGATGGCGGGGCCCTTGGTGGCGACGTCGAGGCCGAGCACTTCGGCACGGCCCTCGGAGGCGGGGGACAGACCCAGCAGGATTTTGATCAGTGTGGACTTGCCGGCCCCGTTGGCTCCGACGAGACCGGTCACACCGGGCCCGACGTCCACGGAGAGCCGGTCAAGCGCGGTCACCCGGGGGAACCGCTTGCTCAGGCTTTCGGTCGCGATCACAGTCACGTCGTCGACGGTAGTGACCCCCACCACCCCGGTCGTCAGACCGGAGAGCCGTCTTGGCGTCCCCCTGGAGTCGTACGGACCCGTAGGGGGCCCCTGCCTGGGAGTGACCCGCGGACCGCGGGGCGCTATTGACGATTCCTCTAACGACTGCCACATTCGCCGGTGTGACGGGGATGACGGGCGCGCGAGAGCGCCGGGTGCACACGGGCGGGATCGAGCTGTGCGTGGCCGAGCTGGGCGACCAGGACCGGCCGACGGTCGTCCTCGTGCACGGCTACCCCGACAGCAAGGAGGTGTGGTCCGAGGTCGCGCCGCGCCTCGCCGAACACTTCCACGTCGTGGCGTACGACGTCCGGGGCCACGGCCGCTCCACGGCTCCGCGGCCGCTGCGGGGCGGGTTCACCCTGGAGAAGCTGACCGACGACTTCCTGGCCGTCGCGGACGCGGTCAGCCCGGACCGGCCGGTGCACCTGGTGGGGCACGACTGGGGCTCGGTGCAGTCCTGGGAGTTCGTCACCGTGGCCCGCACCGAGGGGCGGATCGCCTCCTTCACCTCGATGTCCGGGCCCTCCCTCGACCACCTCGGGCACTGGATCCACCGCCGCCTCGGGCGCCCCACCCCGCGCCGGATCGGCCAGTTGCTCGGCCAGGGCGCCAGGTCCTGGTACGTGTACCTGCTGCACACGCCCGTGCTGCCCGAACTCGCCTGGCGCGGTCCGCTCGGCAGGCACTGGCCGCGCATCCTGGAACGCGCCGAGAAGGTCCCCGGCGGCGACTACCCCACCCCGTCCCTGCCGTCGGACGCGGCCCACGGGGCCTGGCTCTACCGGGACAACGTGCGGCCCCGGTTGCGCAGTCCGCGCGCGGACGCCTACGCGCACGCGCCGGTGCAGCTCATCACACCGCTGGAGGACGTGTTCCTGTCGGAGCGGCTCCACGACGAACTGGAGCGGTGGGCCCCGCGGTCGATCCGGCGGACGCTGCCGGCCAAGCACTGGGTGCCGCGCACCCGCCCCGACCTGCTGGCGCACTGGATCACCGAGTTCGTGACGTCCGTGGAGGACGGACGGCCGAAGGTGGCGGCCCCGGGCCGGTACGCCGACCGCTTCGGCGGCCAGCTCGTCCTGGTCACCGGGGCGGGCAGCGGCATCGGGCGGGCGACCGCGCTCGCGTTCGCGGAGGCGGGCGCGCGCGTGCTCGCCGTCGACCGGGACGGCCGGGCCGCGGCCCGCACCGCCGAGGAGGCCCGGCGCCGCGGCGCGGCGGCGGCCTGGGCCCGCACGGCGGACGTCTCCGACGAGCAGGCCGTGGAGAGGCTCGCCGAACGGGTCACCGCCGAGCACGGTGTGGTGGACGTCCTGGTGAACAACGCCGGCATCGGCCTGGGCGGCTCCTTCTTCGACACCACGCCGAAGGAGTGGAAGGAGGTCCTCGACGTCAACCTGTGGGGGGTGATCCACGGCTGCCGGCTCTTCGGGCGGCGGATGGCCGAGCGGGGGCAGGGGGGCCACATCGTCAACGTCGCCTCGGCGGCGGCGTTCCAGCCGTCCAGGGCGCTGCCCGCCTACGGCACCTCCAAGGCGGCGGTGCTGATGCTGAGCGAGTGCCTGCGCGCGGAGCTGGCCGGGCGGGGCATCGGCGTGACCGCGGTGTGCCCCGGGTTCGTCAACACCGCCATCACCTCCACCGCCCGCTTCGCGGGCGCGGACGCCGAGGAGGAGCGGCGCCTGCGCAGGCGGGCGGCACGCCTCTACGGGCTGCGCAACTACCCCCCGGAGAAGGTCGCCGCCGCGATCCTGCGCGCGGTGGTGCGGAACGAGGCGGTGGTGCCGGTGACCCCGGAGGCGCGGACCGCGTACGCGCTGTCGCGGTGGATGCCGGGTGCGCTGCGCAGGATCGCGCGGGTGAAGCCGCCCGTGTGAGCCCGGGCGGGCCGGTTGTCCACAGGAACTCCCAACTCTCCTGTGGATAACAGCACTTGGCTGTGGATCAAACCTGGTGGGCGAAATCCGTCGCGTGATTCACGTCTCTCCCGGCAGGCTGGAGAGATGGACGAAAGACGCACCGTGAAGGTGTCGAAGTACCTTTCCCGGCATCTGCGCCACCAGCCCGGGCGGATCGGGCTCTCGCTCGACGAGGGGGGCTGGGTGGAGATCGACACGCTGATCGCCGCGGCGGCCGCCCACGGCTTCCCGTTCACCCGCGAGGAACTGGACCACGTCATCACCGTCAACGACAAGCGGCGCTTCGCCGTCGAGGGCTCCCGGATCCGCGCCAGCCAGGGCCACAGCGTCGAGGTCGACCTCGGACTGCCGCCGGCCACGCCGCCGCCGTACCTGTACCACGGCACCGTCGCCCGCGCCCTGGACGCCATCCGCACCGAGGGGCTCCGGCCCATGGACCGGCACGACGTGCACCTCTCCGCCGACCGTGAGACGGCGACCCGGGTGGGCGCCCGTCGCGGCCGTCCGGTCGTCCTGTCCGTGGACGCGGCCGCCATGCACCGTGACGGACACGTCTTCCGGGTGAGCGCCAACGGCGTGTGGCTGACCCGGGCCGTGCCCGCTCGGTATCTGCGGTTCCCCGGCGGTCGCTGAAGCCGCATGATCCATGGCATGGACCACTTGCCCACCACCGAGGCCGCCGTCACCGCCCTCCGGGTCCTCGCCGACGCGTACGAGCGCGAGATCGAGGTCACCCATGACATCGGCGCCGATCAGACCTCGCGCCGCACCGCCGCGGGCGTCGGCGTCACCACCGACCCCGACGGCTCCCTCCCCCATGAGGCCCATGTCGCGTTCGGCGGCCTGCCGCGGGTGAGCGTGCGGCTCTACCCCGAGGACGACGCGCTGATCGACGTCGAAGGGGTGGGGTGCCCCGACATCGCGCGCGACGACGTGCCCGCCTTCCTCCGTTCCGTCTTCGACGGACTGGCGTACGTCAGGGCGCGTCGTTTCCCACCCGGGTACTTCCTGGTGGTGCCGCTTCCCGGGGACCGGACGCACAAGGAGTTCATCCCCATGGTCGTTCTCACGCCGTGGTTGAGCGCACAGGTGCGATGACCGAGCACGGCGGGGATCGCCGAGGGCCGACGTGATGCTCGGGAACGCCGGTCGTTTCACGTGAAACCGGTGACGGCACATAGGCTCGGTGACATGAGTCTGCGCCTGAGCACCGTGATCCTTCCGTACCGCCGCTGGAACGAGGGCAGCCGTGCGGCCTGGGAGCGTGCCGAGGACCTCGGTTTCCACACGGCGTACACCTACGACCATCTGTCCTGGCGCAGCTTCCGGGACGGCCCGTGGTTCGGTGCCGTCCCGACCTTGACCGCCGCCGCGGCCGTCACCGAACGGATGCGGCTGGGCACCCTGGTGACCTCGCCGAACTTCCGGCACCCGGTGACCCTGGCCAAGGAGCTCATCACCCTCGACGACATCTCCGGCGGACGCCTCACCCTCGGCATCGGCGCGGGCGGCACCGGCTTCGACGCCACCGCGCTCGGCCAGGAACCGTGGACGCCGCGCGAGCGTGCCGAGCGCTTCGGGGAGTTCGTCCCGCTGCTCGACCGGCTGCTCACCGAGGACTCCGTGTCGTACGAGGGCGACTTCTACGCGGCGCACGAGGCCCGCAACATCCCCGGCTGTGTGCAGCGGCCCCGGCTGCCGTTCGCCGTGGCGGCCACCGGACCGCGCGGACTGCGGCTGGCGGCACGGTACGGGCAGGCGTGGGTGACCACGGGTGACCCCAGGCTGTACGAGAACGGCACGCCCGAGCAGTCGGTTCAGGCCATGCGCGGTCAGGCGGAGCAGCTGGCCGACGCCTGCGCCGAACTCGGCCGGGACGTGGGCGAGCTGGACAAGATCCTGCTCACCGGGTTCACCCCGGACCGGGGCCGACCGCTGGAGTCCCTGGACGCGTTCGTCGACTTCGCGGGTCGCCACGCCGAGCTGGGATTCACCGAGATCGTGATCCACTGGCCCCTCCCCGACTCGGACTTCGCGGTGGACCCTAAGGTCTTCGAGCGCATCGCGATGGAGGCGCCGGCGCAGTTGCGCTGAGCGCCGGACGGACCCGGCGCCGCCCCACGGCTCCGCTCCGCGCCCGGGCCTCGGTAAGGGCGGCCGTCACGCGGGACGAGGGCGGTAATCACTCAGATGTGCACAGTGCCGCACGACCGTGCGGGCATATGCGGAACAATGGCCGGGTGACCTCAGCGACCCGACAGCCCGAGACCCCGGCCTCCCCCACGTTCTCGACTGTTCCCCCATCCTCGGCTCCGCTCGAGCGGGGGCACCACCAGGAGCAGGGAGGCACCCCGATCCTTCCCCCACGGCTCATCGCCACCGACCTGGACGGCACCCTGCTGCGCGACGACAAGTCGGTGTCCCCCCGCACCATCGCCGCGCTGGCCGCCGCCGAGGAGGCGGGCATCGAGGTCTTCTTCGTCACCGGCCGCCCGGCCCGCTGGATGGACGTCGTCAGCGACCACGTCCACGGCCACGGGCTCGCCATCTGCGGCAACGGCGCGGCCGTCGTCGACCTGCACGGCGGCCCCGGCGCACACCGCTTCGTGAAGGTGCGGGAGCTGGCCAGGGAGAACGCCCTGGACGCCGTACGGCTGCTGCGCGAGGCCGCGCCGGGCACGGTGTACGCCGTGGAGCAGACGTACGGCTTCAACCAGGAGCCGGCGTACCCGAAGCTGCACATGGAGGTCCCGGACGTCCTCGGGCCCGCCGAGGAACTGCTGGGCCCGGACGGTCCCGCCGCCGACGAGCCGGTGCTCAAGATCCTCGCCCACCACCCCGCGCTCGACCCCGACGCCTTCCTCACCCTGGCCCGGCTCGCCATCGGCGACCGTGCCAACGTCACCCGCTCCAGCCCCAGCGCCCTGCTGGAGATCAGCGGCCCCGAGGTGTCCAAGGCCAGCACGCTCGCCCTGTGCTGCGCCGAGCGCGGCATCTCCCACGAGGAGGTCGTCGCGTTCGGGGACATGCCCAACGACATCGAGATGCTGACCTGGGCGGGGCGGTCCTACGCGATGGGCAACGCCCACCCGGACGTCGTCGCCGCCGCGTCGGGGCGCACGGTCGCCAACAACGACGACGGAGTGGCCGTGGTGATCGAACGCCTGCTGGCGGAACGCTCCTAGGACCTGCCCGAGCGCGCCGCCGGCGGACCGGGCTCCGTTCACAGGGGCACCCCGCGCTGTGCCAGCCACGACACCGGATCCACCGCCGAGCCCATCTCCGGAGTGACCCGCACCTCGAAGTGGAGGTGCGGTCCGGTGGAGTTGCCGCTGGTGCCGGACTGACCGATCCACTGCCCGGGCGCGACCCGGTCGCCCTGGTCGACGGCGACGGCGGCGAGGTGGGCGTACTGGGTGTAGTAACCGCCCGCGTGCTCCAGCACGATCTCGATGCCGAAGGCGCCTCCGCAGGACACCTTCACCACCTTGCCGGCGCCCGCGGCCCGGACCGGTGTGCCGATCGGCACCGCGAAGTCCTGCCCGGTGTGCCGGTTCGCCCACCGCGCGCCGCCGCTGCCGAAGGACGCGGACAGCACGTACGTCTCCACCGGCGCCACCCAGGAGGTGGCGAACCGCGTCTCCGGCTGGTCGAGCCGGACCGCACCGGCACAGGCACCGGCCGCGACCGAGACGTCCGCCTGGCCCTGGAGCTCCCACCGCGCCGTTTCGAGCTTCTGCTCGATGCTCTGCTTCAGGACGGCGAGTTCCGCGTTCCGCTTCTGCAGCGCCTTCCACGCCGCCGCGGCCTTCGCCTCGGCCCGGGTGAGCCGTGCCGCGGCCCGCTCGCTCTTCTCGATCGCCCTCTCGAGCGAGAGTTCCGCCTGCCACACGGCCCGCTGGCTGCGCATCAGTTCCTCCGGATCGTCCGCGAGGATCATGTGCACGGTGAGCGGCAGCCCGCCGCCGCTGCGGTACTGGGAGCTGGCGATCCGCCCCAGTTCATCGTGCAGGACGGCCGTCGCCCGCCGCTCGCGGTCGAGCCGCTCCTCCAGCCGCCGTGCCTCGGCCTTCTGCTCCTCGGCCTTCCGGCGCCCCGCCTCGTACTGCTGGGTCGCCACCGCCGCTTCCTCGTACAACCGCGCCACCTGCGCGCTGATGCCGGATGCGGAGCCGTGGCCGGGGGCGTGGGCGCCGTCGCCGTCGGCGGGTCGGGCGGCGAGCACGGCGAGCGCGCACAGCAGCACGGCGGCGAGCGACGGATGACGGCGGGTGAGGCGCATGCCTGCGATCCTGACGCCCGTCCCGGCGCACAGCCCTGTTCAAATCGTACGCATGGGGGACCGGGCACCCCGGATGGACCAGCGATACCCCCATACCGCCGAACGACTGCCCGACCGGTCCCGGTTGACGTCCCGTCACACGCGGAGCGTTCGGCTAGCGGACGCCCACCCGCAGGTCCGACTCCGCCTCCCGCTGCACCATCGACCGCAACGCGCCCTCCACGGCTGCCAGTTCGGCGTACGGGCCGCGCTGCACCACTCGCCCCCCGTCCAGCACGAGGATCTCGTCCACCGCCTCCAGACCCGCCAGCCGGTGGGTGATGAGCAGCGTCGTGCGGCCCTCGGTGGCGGCCAGCAGATCGGCGGTGAGCGCGTCCGCGGTCGGCAGGTCGAGGTGCTCCGCGGGCTCGTCCAGCACCAGCACGGGGAAGTCCGCGAGCAGTGCCCGGGCCAGCGCCAGCCGCTGCCGCTGCCCGCCGGACAGCCGCGCCCCGTGCTCGCCGACGAGCGTGTCGAGCCCGTCCGGCAGGCTGTCGGCCCACTCCAGCAGCCGGACCCGGGCGAGCACGTCGCGCAGGTCGTCCTCGGTCGCGTCCCGCTTCGCGAGCAGCAGGTTCTCCCGCACCGTGCTGTCGAAGAGGTGCGCGTCCTGGGCGCACAGCCCGACCAGCCGCCGTACGTCGTCGCCGTCCAGGGCGCAGGCGTCCACCCCGGCCAGCGTGTACGCGCCGGCGCCCGGGTCCAGGAACCGCAGCAGCACCTGCGCGAGCGTCGTCTTGCCGGACCCGGACGGGCCGACCACCGCGATCCGGCGGCCCCGCTCCAGCGTCAGGTCCAGCCCGGCGAGCGCGTCCCGGTCCTGCCCGGCGTACCGGGCGGTCAGCCCCTCGACCACCAGGGGGAACGGCGACGCGGGCGCCTTCCGGGGACGCTCCGGCTCCCGTACGGGCACCGGGGCGTCCAGCACCTCGTACACGCGCTCGGCGCTCCGGCGCACCCGCTGCCGGTACTGCACGGCGAGCGGCATCCCGAGGACCGCCTCGAACGCCGCCAGCGGGGTGAGGACGACGACGGCCAGCGCCACGCCCTCCAGCCGGCCGGCGGCCACCGCCTGGACGCCGACGAGCGCGGCGGCCGCGACGGTCAGACCGGAGATCAGTGCGGTGAGCCCGTCGCCGAGCGCGGTGGCGGTGGCGGCGCGCGAGGCGATCCGGGTGAGCGTGCCGTCGGCCCGCCGCGCCTCCGCGGTCCGCGCGGGCAGGGCGCCGGCCACGGTCAACTCCGCGGTTCCGGTGAGCAGATCGGTCACCCGGGTCGCGAGCACACCCCGGGCGGGCGCCAGCCGGCGTTCCGCGCGCCGGGCCACGGCGCCGGTGAGCAGGGGCACCCCGGCTCCCGCCGCCAGCAGCCCGGCCGCGAGCACGGCCCCGGCCTCGGGCAGCAGCCAGGCCGTGAAGCCGACGGAGAGGGCGGAGACCACGACGGCCGCACCGGCCGGGAGCAGCCACCGCAGCCAGTAGTCCTGGAGGGCGTCCACATCGGCGACCAGCCGGGAGAGCAGATCGCCCCGGCGCGTCTCGCGCAGCCCGGCGGGCGCCAGCCGCTCCAGCCGCCGGAACACCGCGACCCTGAGGTCGGCCAGCATGCGCAGGACGGCGTCGTGGGACACCAGCCGCTCGGCGTACCGGAACACCGCCCGCCCGATGCCGAAGGCCCGGGTCGCCGTCACGGCCACCATCAGATACAGCACGGGCGGCTGCTGCGAGGCCCGGGAGATGAGCCATCCGGACGTGGCCATGAGCCCGACGGCGCTGCCCAGGGCGAGCGTGCCGAACAGCAGCGCGAGCGTGAGCCTCCCCCGCCGGGCGCCGGACACGGCGCGGACGCGGTCGAGGACACCGCCCGGGGCCGGCTCCGTGCCGGGCCCGGCGGGTCCGCCCTCCGGCACGGGCTCCGCCTCGGGGACCGTCGTGGTGCCGGCCTCCCGGCGCACGGGCTCCCCGGGACCGGCGAGAGCCGGTACCGCCAGCCGCACCACCCGGTCCGCGACGGCCAGCAGCGCCGGCCGGTGCACCACCAGCAGCACCGTCCGTCCGGCCGCCAGCCGTCGCACCGCCGCCACGACCTCGGCCTCGGTCGCGCCGTCCAGCGCGGCCGTCGGCTCGTCGAGCAGCAGGACGGGCCGGTCCGCGAGGAAGGCCCGGGCGAGCGCCAGCCGCTGCCGCTGCCCCGCGGACAGCCCCGCCCCGTCCTCGCCGAGCAGGGTGCCGGTGCCCTCGGGCAGCGCGTCCACGAACTCCAGCGCGCCGGCGTCCCGCAGGGCGCGCCGCACGGCCTCGTCGTCCGCGTCGGGCCGGGCCAGCCGTACGTTCTCCGCGATCGTCCCGGCGTACAGGTGCGGCCGTTGCGGCACCCAGGCGACCCGGCGGTGCCACTCGGCCAGGTCGACCCCGGCGAGATCCGTTTCCCCGATCCGCACCCGTCCGGCGGCCGGCCGGACGAACCCCAGCAGCACGTTCAGCAGCGTGGACTTGCCCACCCCGCTCGGTCCGACGAGCGCGACCGTCTCCCCCGGGGCGACGGTGAAGGACACGTCCGACACGGCGTCCTCGGAGCGGCCCGGGTAGCGGACCGTCACCCCCTCGAAGGACAGGCCGCCCGTCGGAACGGCCCCGGTGCCCGACGCCGGAACGGGCGTCTCCAGCACCGAGAAGATCTCCTCGGCCGCCGCCAGCCCTTCCGCCGCCGCGTGGTACTGCGTCCCGACCTGCCGCAGCGGCAGGTACGCCTCGGGCGCCAGGATCAGGATGACCAGACCGACGACGAGGTCCGCGTCGCCGTACACCAGCCGCATGCCCATCGTCACGGCGACCAGGGCCACCGAGAGGGTGGAGAGCAGTTCCAGCGCGAAGGAGGAGATGAAGGCGATCCTCAGCGTCCGCATGGTCGCCCGCCGGTACTCCGCGGTGATCCGGCGGATCGACTCGGCCTGCGCCTTGGCCCGCCCGAACACCTTCAGCGTCGGCAGCCCGGCGACGACGTCCAGGAAGTGCCCGGACAGACGGGACAGCAGCAGCCACTGGCGGTCCATCCGGTGCTGGGTGACCCAGCCGATCAGCACCATGAAGAGCGGGATGAGCGGCAGGGTGCCGGCGATGATGGCCGCCGAGACCCAGTCCTCGGTGACGATGCGCGCCAGCACCGCCACCGGTACGACCACCGCGAGCCCCAGCTGGGGGAGGTAGCGGGAGAAGTAGTCGTCGAGGGCGTCGACCCCGCGGGTCGCCAGGGCGACGAGCGAACCGGTGCGCTGTCCGCTCAGCCACCCCGGACCCAGCGCCGCCGCCCGTTCCAGCAGCCGCCCCCGCAGCTCCGACTTCACCGCGGCGCTCGCCCGGTGGGCGGCCAGCTCGGTGAGCCAGCCGACCAGCGCACGGCCGAGCGCGACGGCGACGAGGAGCAGCAGGGGAGTGCCGAGTTCCCCGGCGGACATGCCGTCCTGGAACGCGCCCACCACGATCTCGGCGATGAGCACGGCCTGGGCGACGACCAGCCCCGCGCCGACGGCGCCCAGGCCGACGACCGCCACCAGGAAGAACCGGGTGGCACGGGCGTACCGGAGCAGTCGCGGGTCGATTGGTTTCACGTGAAACACACCTCAGTGCACGGGATCGGCGATGTGCTGGGTGCCGATCCGCTTGCGGAACACCCAGTAGGTCCAGCCCTGGTAGAGCAGCACGAGCGGCAGCGCGATCACCGTGAGCCAGGTCATGATCTTCAGGGTGTAGGGGCTGGAGGAGGCGTTGGTGACGGTGAGGCTCCAGTCCGCGTCGAGCGTGGACGGCATGACGTTCGGGAAGAGCGTCAGGAAGAGCATCGCCACGGCGGCCACGATGGTGACGCCGGACAGCGTGAACGACCAGCCCTCACGCCCCGCCTGGTTCGCGACCAGCGCGGCGACCAGCGCGGCCACGGCGACGACCAGCGCGATCAGACTCGTGCCGTCCCCCTTGTCGGCCTGCGTCCAGAGCAGGAAGGCCAGCGCCAGGACCGCCGTGACGAGACCCAGGCGCAGCGCGAGCCGCCGCGCTCGCTCCCGGATCTCACCGACCGTCTTGAGCGCCGTGAACACCGTCCCGTGGAAGGTGAACAGGGTGAGGGTGACCAGGCCGCCCAGCAGGGCGTACGGGTTGAGCAGCTCCCAGACGTTCCCCACGTACTCGAACGAGGCGTCGATCTTCACGCCCCGGACGATGTTCCCGAAGGCCACGCCCCACAGGAAGGCGGGGATCAGCGAGGTCCAGAAGATCGCCGTCTCCCAGTTGCGCTGCCAGTGCTCCTCCGGCCGCTTCACCCGGTACTCGAAGGCGACGCCGCGGATGATCAGGCAGATCAGGATGACCAGCAGGGGCAGGTAGAAGCCGGAGAAGAGGGTGGCGTACCACTCGGGGAAGGCGGCGAAGGTCGCACCGCCCGCCGTGAGCAGCCACACCTCGTTGCCGTCCCAGACGGGGCCGATGGTGTTGATCAGCACCCGCTTCTCGGCACGGTCGCGGGCGAGCAGCCGGGTGAGGACACCGACCCCGAAGTCGAAGCCCTCGAGGAAGAAGTAGCCGATCCACAGGACGGCGATCAGTACGAACCAGACGTCGTGCAGTTCCATGACGGTGCAGCTCCCTCGGCCTAGTACGAGAAGGCCATCGGCTTGTCGGCGTCACGGAGGTCGCCGCCGAGCTTCGTGGGCGGGTTGAGATCGGACTCGGTGAGCTCGGGCGGACCCGCCTTGACGTACTTGGCGAGCAGCTTGACCTCGATGACGGCCAGGACGGCGTAGAGCAGGGTGAAGACGGTCATCGAGATGATGACCTCGGCCTGGGACACGCCGGGGGAGACGGCGTGCCTGGTCTGCATCACGCCGTAGACGACCCAGGGCTGACGACCCATCTCGGTGAAGATCCAGCCCCAGGCGTTGGCGATCAGCGGGAAGCCCATCGTCCACAGGGCCAGGAGCCAGTACAGCCGGGACAGCCTCGCCCCGAGCGGCTTCCTCAGCAGCACCAGGTGCGGCACCTCGTCCTCCCCGGTGCGCAGGGCGGCCGGCAGCAGGAACTTCTTCCGCGTGAGCCACAGCCCCAGCAGTCCGAGCGAGAAGGACGCCATGCCGAAGCCGATCATCCAGCGGAAGCTCCAGTAGGCGACCGGGACGATGGGCTTGTAGTCACCGGGGCCGAACTGCTCCTGCAGGGCCTCGTTGGTGTCGTTGATGCCGGGCACGTACGACTCGAAGTCGCTGTGGGCGAGGAAGGACAGCAGGCCGGGGATCTCCAGGGCAACCTTGTTGTGGCCCTCGTCGACGTCCCCGTAGGCGAACACGGAGAAGGGCGCCGGCCCCTCGCCGTCCCACAGGGCCTCGGCGGCGGCCATCTTCATCGGCTGCTGCTCGTACATGACCTTGCCGAGGGTGTCGCCGCTGACCGCGGTGAACAGGCCTCCGACCGCCAGGGTGACCAGGCCGAGCCGGAGCGAGGTGCGCATCACCGGGATGTGCTTCTTGCGCATCAGGTGGAAGGCGGCGATGCCCACCATGAAGGCGCCACCGGTCAGGAAGGCCGCCGAGAAGCTGTGGAAGACCTGGTTGAGGGTGGTGTTCTGGGTGAGCACCAGCCAGAAGTCGGTGAGCTCGGCGCGGCCCTTCTCCTCGTTGATCCGGTAGCCGACCGGGTGCTGCATCCAGGAGTTGGCCGCGAGGATGAAGTACGCCGAGAGCAGCGTGCCGATCGAGACCATCCAGATGCAGGCCAGGTGGATCTTCTTGGGCAGCTTGTCCCAGCCGAAGATCCACAGACCGATGAAGGTGGACTCGAAGAAGAAGGCGATCAGCGCCTCGAAGGCGAGCGGGGCACCGAAGACGTCACCGACGAACCGCGAGTAGTCGGACCAGTTCATGCCGAACTGGAACTCCTGCACGATGCCGGTGACCACACCCATCGCGATGTTGATCAGGAAGAGCTTGCCCCAGAACTTCGTCGCCTTGAGGTACTTCTCCTTCCCCGTGCGCACCCAGGCGGTCTGCAGCCCGGCGGTGAGGGCGGCCAGCGAGATCGTCAGGGGAACGAAGAGGAAGTGGTAGACGGTGGTGATACCGAACTGCCACCGCGCCAGGGTTTCCGGCGCCAGAGCCAGATCCACGTCGTCGCTCCTTACTTCGCCGCGGTCAGCAGCGGCCGTTTGACCCCGTTCGTCCCCCACAACTCGGGAAAACAGGATCCGCTTGTGAACGCGTTCACATTCACAAGCAATTATGACCTACTGCTTTTCGGATCAGGAAGGGGGGTCCCCTGTGACGTCAACCCCTCTGCGGGAACTTCTACATTCCGCTGACGGGAAGGCCTCGGCGCCGGGGTGCCCGTTTCACGTGAAACGGGCATCACACAGCAAACCGGCCGACGACCGAGTCGCCGGCCGGTTGAGGACGTCAGGGCCCGACCCCGCACGGGCCGAGGCCCGTGCCGCTAGAGCTGCTTGCGGAAGCCCTCCGCCACCTTCAGGAAGATGTCGTTCGCCTCGGTCTCCCCGACCGTCACCCGCACGCCCTCACCGGCGAACGGCCGGATGACCACGCCCGCCTGCTCACACACCTGCGCGAACTCCACCGTGCGCTCCCCCAGCCGCAGCCACACGAAGTTGGCCTGGCTCTCGGGCACCGTCCAGCCCTGACCACGCAGCGCGTCCATCACACGGTTGCGCTCGCACACCAGCGAACCGACCCGGCCGATGAGCTCGTCCTCGGCCCGCAGCGACGCGATCGCCGCCTCCTGTGCGATCTGGCTCACACCGAACGGCACCGCCGTCTTGCGCAGCGCCGCGGCCACCGGCTCGTGGGCGATCGCGAAACCGACCCTCAGCCCCGCCAGGCCGTACGCCTTGGAGAAGGTCCGCAGCACGCAGACGTTGGGCCGCTCCCGGTAGATCGCGACGCCGTCCGGCACCTCGGGGTCCCGGATGAACTCGCGGTAGGCCTCGTCGAGCACCACCAGGACGTCGTCGGGCACCCGGTCGAGGAAGCGTTCCAGCTCGTCCCGCCGCACCGCCGTGCCGGTCGGGTTGTTGGGATTGCAGACGAAGACGAGCCGGGTCCGGTCGGTGATCGCCGCGGCCATCGCGTCCAGGTCGTGCACCTCGCCCGGTGTCAGCGGGACCTGTACGGACGTGGCACCGCTGATCTGGGTGATGATCGGGTACGCCTCGAACGACCGCCAGGCATAGACCACCTCGTCGCCGGGGCCCGAGGTGGCCTGCAGCAACTGCTGGGCGACACCGACCGAGCCGGTGCCGGTGGCCAGGTGGGAGGTCGGAACGGCGAAGCGTTCGGACAGTTCGGCCATCAGGGCCGTGCAGGCCATGTCCGGGTAGCGGTTGAAGGAGGAGGCCGCGGCCGTGACGGTCTCCATCACACCCGGCAGCGGCGGATAGGGGTTCTCGTTGGAGGACAGTTTGTAGGCCGCCGGGCCACCGGCCGCCGCCGGCTTGCCCGGCTTGTACGTGGGAATCCCCTCCAGCTCGGCGCGCAGCTTGGGGCTCGTCTCGCTCACCGCAGTCCTCCTCGCGAAGACCGGCGGCCCATGACCGCCGCCGACATTCAATACTGCTCACCTTATGAGGATTCGGCGCCGCTGCGTATAGGGGCGGCGAAGCCGCTCACCGAGCCTCGCCCGCCCCCCTGGCAACGTGGGCAACATGGGCAACATCACCCGAAGGTGCATGAAGGGCGCGCGGGTCGGGGGCGCGCCGCACATATATCTACGCGCCGGTGGCTTGCGCCGTAGCGCGCATCACCCTTGCAGGTGAGTTGAGACCTCTTCGCAACATCGCACCCTCGACAGGCCCGCATGCGCCGACACTTCAGGTACTGGCATGCAAACACTCAACTGGCTTGCATTCCAAGGAGATTGGCATGAGATGATCTTGCAGAAACGTACCTGTCAACGCGTGCATATGCGTCCGCCCTACCCCACCACATGAGCCCTACTATCGGCTCGCCATGACAGCAGCAGGGAAGCACCAGGTGAGCCGCGCGGAAACCTCACGCCGAGGCAACCGGCCGGGTCGAGCGGGCATCAGGGACGTGGCCGCCGCCGCCGGAGTCTCCATCACGACCGTCTCCGACGCCCTCAACGGCAAGGGTCGGCTCCCGGACGCCACCCGGCGCCACGTCCGCGAGGTCGCCGACAGACTGGGGTACCGCCCCTCGGCCGCCGCCCGCACGCTCCGCACCGGCAAGTCCGGGCTCATCGGCCTGACCGTGACGACCTACGGGGATGAACCTTTCACCTTCACGGAGTTCGCCTACTTCGCCGAGATGGCGCGCGCCGCCACCTCCGCCGCGCTCGCCCGTGGCTACGCCCTCGTCATCCTCCCCGCGACGTCCCGCCACGACATGTGGTCCAACGTCGCCCTGGACGGCACGGTCGTCATCGACCCCTCCGACCAGGACCCGGTCGTCAGTGAACTGGTCCGCCAGGGCTTACCGGTCGTCTCCGACGGCCGGCCCGCCGGCTCGCTGCCGGTCACGGCCTGGGTCGACAACGACCACGAGGCTGCGGTCCTCGGCGTCCTCGACCACCTCGCCGACGCCGGCGCCCGCCGCATCGGCCTGCTCACCGGAACGACGACCGACACCTACACCCGTCTGTCGACCACCGCGTACCTGCGCTGGTGCGAGCGGGTCGGCCAGGATCCGGTGTATGAGTCCTACCCGGCGCACGACCCGTGCGCGGGCGCCGTCGCCGCCGACCGGCTGCTCGCCCGCCCCGACCGCCCCGACGCCGTCTACGGCCTGTTCGATCCGAACGGCACCGATCTGCTCGCCGCCGCCCGCCGCTACGGCCTGCGCGTCCCGGACGAC
>NZ_MSGP01000222.1:363-3359 GCF_002078235.1 Streptomyces viridosporus | reverse complement strand
GATCGCGTACGCGATCCTGATCGTGTTCACCCTCGTGTCGCTGTTCCCGCTGGTGTGGACCGCGATCGCCGCCTCCCGGGACAACCAGCGCCTGGCGCAGACCCCGCCACCGTTCTGGTTCGGTTCCAACCTGTTCAAGAACCTGGAGATCGCCTGGAAGGACGCCAACCTCGGTGAGGCGTTCCTCAACACCACCATCGTGGCGGGCATCTCGGCGGCGACCATCGTCGTGCTGTCGACGATCGCCGGGTTCGCCTTCGCCAAGCTGCGCTTCAAGGGCCGCAACGCGCTGATGCTGATCGTCATCGGCACGATGATGGTGCCGCCGCAGCTCAGCATCATCCCGCTGTACATGATGGTCGCCAAACTCGACTGGACCGACCAGCTGCAGGCGGTCATCTTCCCGTCGCTGGTGAGCGCGTTCGGTGTGTTCTTCATGCGGCAGTACCTGCTCCAGGCGCTGCCGGACGAGGTCATCGAGGCCGCCCGGGTCGACGGCGCGAGCAGCTGGCGCGTGGTGTGGCACGTGGTGTTCCCGGCCGCGCGGCCGGCGATGGCCGTGCTCGGCATGCTGATGTTCGTGCAGACCTGGAACGACTTCCTGTGGCCGTTCCTGGTGCTGACCCAGAACGGCAACCCGACCGTGCAGGTCGCCGTCGCGGCCCTCGGCCGCGGCTACACCCCGGACCAGTCCCTGATCATGGCGGGTGCGCTGCTGGGTACGTTGCCCCTGCTGCTGGTCTTCGCGATCTTCGGCAAGCAGATCGTGGGCGGCATCATGCAGGGCGCCGTCAAGGGCTGACGCCCGCTCACCTCCGTACCCTCGGGGCCGGGTGACCGCCGTCCCGGCCCCCCTCATCCCCCTTCCGTCATCCGTCGGTCTTCCACGACCTCCTATGGGAGCGCTTCCATGTCTGACTCCGCCACGCCGGCGACCCCGGTGACCTTTCCTTCCGCCTTCCTCTGGGGCGCCGCGACCTCCGCGTACCAGATCGAGGGGGCGGTGCGGGAGGACGGACGTACCCCTTCCATCTGGGACACCTTCAGCCACACGCCGGGCAAGACGGCCGGCGGCGAGACCGGTGACATCGCTGTCGACCACTACCACCGCTACCGCGACGACGTGGCGCTGATGGCGGAGCTGAACCTGAACGCCTACCGCTTCTCCGTCTCCTGGCCCCGGGTGCAGCCCACCGGCCGCGGCCCCGCCGTGCAGCGCGGCCTCGACTTCTACCGCCGTCTGGTGGACGAGCTGCTGGCGCGCGGCATCCAGCCCTCCGTCACCCTCTACCACTGGGACCTGCCGCAGGAGCTGGAGGACGCGGGCGGCTGGCCGGAGCGCGACACCGCGTACCGCTTCGCCGAGTACGCGCAGATCGTCGGCGAGGCGCTCGGCGACCGGGTGGAGAACTGGATCACGCTCAACGAGCCGTGGTGCAGCGCCTTCCTGGGCTACGCCTCCGGGGTGCACGCCCCCGGCCGCACCGACCCGGCGGCCGCGCTGCGGGCCGCCCACCACCTCAACCTGGCGCACGGCCTGGGCACCAAGGCGCTGCGCTCGGTGATGCCGGCCCGCAACTCGGTCGCGCTCAGCCTCAACACCTCGGTGGTGCGGCCGCTCTCGCCCGGCGACCCGGCGGACCGGGCGGCGGCGCGCAAGATCGACGACCTGTCCGGCGGCATCTTCCACGGCCCGGTCCTGCACGGCGCCTACCCGGAGACGCTGCTGGAGGCGACCTCGTCGGTCACCGACTGGTCGTGCATCCAGGACGGCGACCTGGACCTGATCCACCAGCCGCTGGACGCGCTGGGCCTCAACTACTACACGCCCACCCTGGTGTCGGCGGCGGACCCGGAGGCGAAGGGCCCGCGCGCCGACGGCCACGGGGCGAGCGACCACTCGCCGTGGCCCGCCGCGGACGACGTCGCCTTCCACCAGGCGCCGGGCGAGCAGACCGAGATGGGCTGGTCCGTCGACCCGACGGGGCTGCACGAGCTGATCATGCGCTACACCCGCGAGGCCCCCGGCCTGCCGCTCCACATCACCGAGAACGGCGCGGCCTACGACGACAAGCCCGGCGCCGACGGCACGGTGCACGACCCGGAGCGCGTCGCCTACCTGCACGGCCACCTCTCGGCGGTCCACCGGGCCATCGCCGACGGCGCGGACGTGCGCGGCTACTTCCTGTGGTCCCTGCTGGACAACTTCGAGTGGGCGTACGGCTACGACAAGCGCTTCGGCGCGGTGTACGTGGACTACGCGACCCAGCAGCGGACCCCGAAGTCCAGTGCCCTGTGGTACGCGCGGGCGGCCGGGTCGGGGACCCTGCCGGAGCCCGAGCGCTTCTGACCCTCCCCGGGAGGGGGCGGGGCGCGGCGCCACAGGGGGGTGTCGCGCCCCGTACGGGGTCCGGACCTGCCACCGGACCCGCGGGTGCCCCGGCCGGACGGGGAACCGGCCGGGGCGCGCGCCCGCCCCGTCGGCGGTGGCCCGCGGTGCGGCAGCAGGCCGGCGGTCCACAGTCGGACGAAATTCCCTATCCGAAGGCCGTCGGTGCCCTCGGGACCCGTTCGCAGGGCGCGTTCAAGGGAGCGACCGGGAGCGGTGGAAGGCCGGGATCAGCCGGCCGGGCCCGCGCCGGCGCACGGTCCCCCGGTGCCCGCGCCGCCGGGGTGCCCGCTCACGTCCGTCGAGCTGGATCCAGATCCGCACCTCGGTCCCGCCGAGCACCGACGAGCCGATCCGCACGTCCCCGCCGGTCGACTCCGCGAGCCGGCGCACGATGTCCAGGCCGAGCCCGGTCGAGCCGTCGCTGCCCGAGCCCCGGCCGCGGGCCATCGCCGCCTCGGGGTCGGGTATGCCGGGCCCCGCGTCGGAGACGAGCACGATCACCGCGTCGTCGCCGTTGTGCACGTCGACCGCGAAGGCGGTGCCCTCGGGGGTGTGCCGGAAGACGTTGCCCAGCAGGGCGTCGAGGGCGGCGGCCAGATCGGCG
>NZ_MSGP01000222.1:0-270 GCF_002078235.1 Streptomyces viridosporus | reverse complement strand
CGGCCGTCTGCGGCTTGGCCTCCCGGGCGGTGCGGATGATGGTGTCCACCTCGCGCTCCAGCTGCTCGACCGCCGCCCGGGTCTGCTCGGCGGCCGGACCGTCGCCGAGGGAGGCGGCGTTCAGCCGCAGCACGGTCAGCGGCGTCCGCAGCCGGTGGGACAGGTCGGCGGCCAGCTCCCGCTCGTTGGCGAGCAGTTGGACGACCTGGTCGGCCATGGAGTTGAACGCCACCGCCGCCAGCCGCAGCTCGGTCGGCCCCTCCTCGGGGA
>NZ_MSGP01000221.1 GCF_002078235.1 Streptomyces viridosporus | reverse complement strand
TCTTCACCTCCAAGGCGGCCGGCGCGGGCCCCTCCCGCGACTGGCTCGGCTTCGTCAAGTCGCCGCGCGCCCGCAACAAGATCCGCGCCTGGTTCTCCAAGGAGCGCCGCGACGAGGCCATCGAGCAGGGCAAGGACGCCATCGTCCGCGCGATGCGCAAGCAGAACCTGCCGATCCAGCGCATCCTCACCGGCGACTCGCTGGTCACGCTCGCGCACGAGATGCGCTACTCGGACATCTCCGCGCTGTACGCGGCGATCGGCGAGGGCCACGTCTCCGCGCAGAACATCGTGCAGAAGCTGGTCCAGGCCCTCGGCGGCGAGGAGGCGGCCACCGAGGAGATCGACGAGGCGGTCCCGCCGGCCCGCGGCCGCAGCCGCAAGCGCCGCTCCAGCTCCGACCCCGGCGTCGTCGTCAAGGGCGTCGAGGACGTCTGGGTCAAACTGGCCCGCTGCTGCACCCCGGTCCCCGGCGACCCGATCATCGGCTTCGTCACCCGCGGCAGCGGCGTCTCGGTGCACCGCAGCGACTGCGTGAACGTCGACTCGCTCTCCCGCGAGCCCGAGCGCATCCTCGAGGTCGAGTGGGCGCCGACCCAGTCCTCCGTCTTCCTGGTCGCCATCCAGGTCGAGGCCCTGGACCGCTCCCGGCTGCTCTCGGACGTCACGCGCGTGCTGTCCGACCAGCACGTCAACATCCTCTCCGCGGCCGTCCAGACCTCCCGGGACCGCGTGGCGACCTCCCGCTTCACCTTCGAGATGGGCGACCCCAAGCACCTCGGACACGTCCTGAAGGCCGTACGGGGCGTGGAGGGCGTCTACGACGTCTACCGCGTGACGTCGGCCCGCAACCGCTCGTAGCGCCGCGCGGCACACGAGAGGGGCTCCCGTACCCGAGGTACGGGAGCCCCTCTCGCGATGCGGACGGCCTCAGCCGCCGAACTCCTGCAGACCCTTCAGCGCCTGGTCCAGCAGGGCCTGGCGGCCCTCCAGCTCCCGCTCCAGCTTCTCCGCCTTGGCGGTGTTGCCCTGCGCCCGCGCCTGCTCGATCTGGCCCTTCAGCTTGTCCACGGCGGCCTGCAGCTGGCCGGTGAGACCCTCGGCACGCGCGCGTGCCTCCGGGTTCGTCCGGCGCCACTCGGCCTCCTCGGCCTCCTGCAGGGCCCGCTCCACGGCGTGCATCCGGCCCTCGACCCTCGGCCGTGCGTCCCGCGGCACGTGGCCGATGGCCTCCCAGCGCTCGTTGACCGCGCGGAACGCGGCCCGCGCCGCCTTCAGGTCCGTGATCGGCAGGAGCTTCTCGGCCTCCCCGGCCAGCTCCTCCTTGAGCTTGAGGTTCTCGGCCTGCTCCGCGTCACGCTCGGCGAACACCGAACTGCGGGCGGCGAAGAAGATGTCCTGCGCACCGCGGAAGCGGTTCCACAGGTCCTCCTCGTGCTCGCGCTGTGCGCGGCCCGCGGCCTTCCACTCCGCCATCAGCTCGCGGTAGCGCGCCGCGGTCGGACCCCAGTCCGTCGAGCCCGACAGCGACTCCGCCTCGGCGACCAGCCGCTCCTTGGTCCGGCGGGCCTCCTCGCGCTGCGCGTCCAGCTGCGCGAAGTGCTGCTTGCGCCGCTTGGAGAACGCCGAGCGCGCGTGCGAGAACCGGTGCCACAGCTCGTCGTCGGACTTCCGGTCCAGCCGCGGCAGGCCCTTCCAGGTGTCCACCAGGGCCCGCAGCCGCTCACCGGCGACCCGCCACTGGTCGGACTGCGCCAGCTCCTCCGCCTCGACGACCAGCGCCTCCTTGGCCTGACGCGCCTCCTCGGACTGCCGGGCCCGCTGGGCCTTGCGCTCCTCGCGACGCGCCTCCACCAGTTCCACGAGCTTGTCCAGCCGGGCCCTGAGGGCGTCCAGGTCACCGACCGCGTGGTGGGCGTCGACCTGCTCCCGCAGGTGCTCGATCGCGGTCAGGGCGTCCTTGGACGACAGGTCGGTGGTCTTCACTCGCTTCTCGAGGAGGCCGATCTCGACAACCAGGCCCTCGTACTTGCGCTCGAAGTAGGCCAGCGCCTCGTCGGGAGAGCCGGCCTGCCAGGAACCGACGACCTTCTCGCCGTCGGCCGTACGCACGTACACGGTCCCCGTCTCGTCGACGCGGCCCCACGGGTCGCTGCTCACAGCGCCTCCTCCACATGATGCCTGCGAGGGGCTCGTGTTCCCCCGGGCATCGTCCACAGTTTCGTCACGGCCAACATAGGCGACCGACGGGACGCCTGTCCGCATCCCGCGCGACCGAAATTACGCAGTTGAGGGTCAGGATTTCGCGACCGTCGCCTTGTCGATCACGACCGTCGCGTTCGGTGCGGTGTTGCCGGTGGTCGGGTCGGCGGGCTGCGCCCCCGCACCGGCGATCTTCTTCAGCACCTTCATGCCGTCCTCCGAGACGGTGCCGAACGGTGTGTAGCTGGGCGGGAGCTGGCTGTCCTGGTAGACCAGGAAGAACTGGCTGCCGCCACTGTCCTTCTGCCCGGTGTTGGCCATCGCGACCGTGCCCGCCGGGTAGATGTTGTCCTTCAGGCTTTCGTCCTTCAGGTTCTCGTCCGGGATCGTGTAGCCGGGGCCGCCGGTGCCGGTGCCCGTCGGGTCACCGCACTGCAGCACGTAGATGCCCTCGGTGGTGAGCCGGTGGCACTTGGTGTGGTCGAAGTAGCCCTTGTCCGCCAGGAAGCTGAACGAGTTGACCGTGTGCGGAGCCGCCGACGCCTTCAGCGCCACCTCGATCTCGCCGCAGGTCGTGTCGAGCGTCATCGTGTACTTCGCCGACTTGTCGATGGACAGCGCCGGCTCCTTCTTCCAGGTCTCCGACTTCGGCTCGCCCTTCGCGGGCTTGTCGCACGGGTCCGGCGCCTTGCTCGTCGGGCTCGGCGTGACCTCCGCGTTCGCGTGGGTGCTGTCGTCGTCCTGGTCGAGTGCTCCGGTCGTGTACAGCGCGAGACTGCCCACGAGAACCACTCCGAGAGAGGACGCGATCACCGAGTTGCGGATCCGCGCCTTGCGCCGCGCTTCGGTGCGGCGCTGCTGCTGCCGCAAGAACTTCTCCCGGGCGAGCTGACGCCGCCGCTGCTCCTGGCTGACCACCGGGTTCTCTCCTCATGCGTCTCGTGTGCCGACCGGTACGCGTGGCGGCGGTGGGCCGACCCTCTGCGTGTGCCCGTACCGTATATGGGTTCGCTGAGGAATCGGCAGCGCCGGTAGGCTCTGACCACGGGCGCAGCCCGTCGCAAGCCTCCCGTAACCGACACAACGAAGGACGATCGTGCTCATTGCCGGGTTCCCCGCCGGGGCCTGGGGGACGAACTGTTATCTCGTCGCCCCCGCCGCCGGTGAGGAGTGCGTGATCATCGACCCCGGCCATCAGGCCGCCCCCGGAGTCGAGGAGGCGGTCAGGAAGCACCGCCTCAAGCCCGTCGCCGTCGTCCTCACCCACGGCCACATCGACCACGTGGCCTCGGTCGTCCCGGTCTGCGGAGCGCACGGCGTACCGGCCTGGATCCACCCCGAGGACCGGTACATGATGAGCGACCCCGAGAAGGCGCTGGGCCGCTCCATCGGGATGCCGCTGATGGGCGAGCTGACCGTGGGGGAGCCGGACGACGTCAGGGAGATGACGGACGGCACGAAGCTGGAGCTGGCCGGCCTGGAGCTGACGGTCGCGCACGCGCCCGGCCATACCAAGGGGTCGGTGACCTTCGGCCTGCCCGAGGCGGCGGACATACCGCCGATCCTCTTCTCGGGCGACCTGCTGTTCGCCGGCTCCATCGGACGCACCGACCTGCCCGGCGGTGACATGGCCGAGATGCTCGACTCGCTGGCCCGCGTGTGCCTGCCGCTCGACGACTCGACCGTGGTGCTGTCCGGCCACGGCCCCCAGACGACCATCGGCCAGGAGCGCGCCACCAACCCGTACCTGCGGCAGGTGGCGGCCGGCGGCCAGGGAGCCGCCGAGGCTCCCCGACGAGGAATGTGACGAGACCTTCCGTGAGCACCTTCAAGGCCCCCAAGGGCACGTACGACCTGATCCCGCCGGACAGCGCCAAGTACCTCGCCGTCCGCGACGCCATCGCCGCCCCGCTGCGCGACTCCGGTTACGGCTACATCGAGACGCCCGGCTTCGAGAGCGTCGAGCTGTTCGCGCGCGGGGTCGGCGAGTCCACCGACATCGTGACCAAGGAGATGTACGCCTTCGAGACCAAGGGCGGCGACCGGCTCGCGCTGCGCCCCGAGGGCACCGCCTCCGTGCTGCGCGCCGCCCTGGAGGCCAACCTGCACAAGGCGGGCAACCTCCCGGTCAAGCTCTGGTACTCCGGCTCGTACTACCGCTACGAGCGCCCGCAGAAGGGCCGCTACCGCCACTTCTCCCAGGTCGGCGCCGAGGCGATCGGCGCGGAGGACCCGGCGCTGGACGCCGAGCTGATCATCCTGGCCGACCAGGCGTACCGCTCGCTGGGCCTGAGCGACTTCCGCATCCTGCTGAACTCGCTGGGCGACCAGGAGTGCCGCCCGGTGTACCGGGCCGCGCTGCAGGACTTCCTGCGCGGCCTGGACCTGGACGAGGACACCCTGCGCCGCGCGGAGATCAACCCGCTGCGCGTGCTGGACGACAAGCGGGAGTCGGTGCAGAAGCAGCTGACGGGCGCCCCCCTGCTGCGCGACTACCTCTGCGACGCCTGCAAGACGTACCACGAGGAGGTCCGCGAGCTGATCACGGCCGCGGGAGTGGCCTTCGAGGACGACCCCAAGCTGGTGCGCGGCCTGGACTACTACACGCGGACCACCTTCGAGTTCGTCCACGACGGTCTCGGCTCCCAGTCCGCGGTGGGCGGCGGCGGCCGCTACGACGGCCTGTCGGAGATGATCGGCGGCCCCGCGCTGCCGTCCGTCGGCTGGGCCCTCGGCGTCGACCGCACCGTGCTGGCCCTGGAGGCGGAGGGCGTCGAGCTCCAACTCCCCGAGACCACCAGCGTGTTCGCGGTCCCGCTCGGCGAGGAGGCCCGCCGGGTGCTGTTCGCGAAGGTCACCGAGCTGCGCAAGAACGGCGTCGCCGCCGACTTCGCCTACGGCGGCAAGGGCCTGAAGGCCGCGATGAAGGCCGCCCACCGCTCGGGCGCCCGCTACGCCCTGGTGCTGGGCGAACGCGACCTCGCCGAGGGCGTGGTCCAGCTCAAGAACATGGAGTCCGGCGAGCAGACGGCGGTCGGTGTGAACGAGATCGTCGCCGAGCTGGAGTCACGGCTCGGCTGACGCGACGCGCGAGGCGCCGGACACCCGGGGTGTCCGGCGCCTTCGTCAACTCTGCGAACGCCGCTTCGCCCGTGCGTGGGACCCGAGGGGAGCAGGTGTGCGGCAGTGCCGCACACGTCGGCCGAAACCGAACGCCCGCGGGCGATCATCCGTGGGCCCTTGTGCCCGGCGACCGGCGGATCCGCGGTCCCGTACGGCACAATGGCCCTGCCCGAAGCAGGTCCACACTCTCTAGTGACGGAATCGGCGTGATGAGCAAGACGACAGTCAAGGACGTCGCCATGGAGCCCGAACCCCCCACCTCGCCGGAGCGTGCCGCCGCGCCGCGCAAGGAAGGGGCGAGCCGGGCCCTCGCACTGCTCCTGGTGATCACCGGTGCGGCCGGTGTGCTCGCCGCGTGGGTGATCACGCTCGACAAGTTCAAGCTGCTCGAGGCCAAGGTCAGGGGCGAGACGTTCGTCCCCGGCTGCAGCCTCAACCCCGTCGTCTCCTGCGGCAGCGTGATGGAGAGCGACCAGGCCTCCGTCTTCGGCTTCCCCAACCCGATGCTCGGCCTCGTCACCTACGGCATCGTCGTCTGCGTCGGCATGAGCCTGCTCGCCGGCGCCCGCTTCCCGCGCTGGTACTGGCTCACCCTCAACGCCGGCACGCTCTTCGGCACCGTCTTCTGCGCCTGGCTGATGTTCCAGTCCCTGTACCGGATCAACGCCCTGTGCCTGTGGTGCTGCCTGGCCTGGGTCGCCACGATCGTCATGTTCTGGTACGTCACGTCGTTCAACGTCCGCACGGGCTTCCTGCCCGCGCCGGGCTGGCTGAGGAGCTTCTTCGGCGAGTTCACCTGGGTGCTGCCGACCCTGCACATCGGCATCATCGGCATGCTGATCCTGACCCGCTGGTGGGACTTCTGGACCGGCTGACGGCGCCCGCCGCACTGTCGGCGCGGTGATTTAGGGTTGCCGACGTGGAGCCCGACCTGTTCACCGCCGCAGCAGAAGAACGCCAGGAGAAGGACCCGGCCGGCAGCCCCCTCGCGGTCCGGATGCGTCCGCGCGTCCTCGACGAGGTGGTGGGCCAGCAGCACTTGCTGAAGCCGGGATCCCCCCTGCGCAGACTGGTCGGCGAGGGCTCCTCGGGCCCCGCCGGACCGTCCTCGGTGATCCTGTGGGGGCCGCCCGGCACCGGCAAGACGACCCTGGCCTACGTCGTCTCCAAGGCCACCAACAAGCGCTTCGTCGAACTCTCGGCGATCACCGCGGGCGTCAAGGAGGTCCGCGCGGTCATCGACGGCGCCCGCCGCGCCTCCGGCGGGTACGGCCAGGAGACCGTCCTCTTCCTCGACGAGATCCACCGCTTCAGCAAGGCCCAGCAGGACTCCCTGCTCCCCGCCGTGGAGAACCGCTGGGTCACCCTGATCGCCGCGACCACCGAGAACCCCTACTTCTCGGTCATCTCCCCGCTGCTGTCCCGGTCCCTCCTGCTCACGCTCGAACCCCTCACCGACGACGACATCCGGGACCTGCTGAAGCGGGCGCTCACCGACGAGCGGGGCCTGGGCGGCGCCGTCGCCCTCCCCGAGGACACCGAGGGCCACCTGCTGCGCATCGCCGGCGGCGACGCCCGCCGCGCGCTGACCGCCCTGGAGGCCGCCGCCGGGGCCGCCCTCGACAAGGGCGAGGCGGAGATCGCCCTGACCACGCTGGAGGAGACGGTCGACCGGGCCGCGGTGAAGTACGACCGCGACGGCGACCAGCACTACGACGTCGCCAGCGCCCTGATCAAGTCCATCCGCGGCTCCGACGTGGACGCCGCCCTGCACTACCTGGCCCGGATGATCGAGGCCGGCGAGGACCCCCGCTTCATCGCCCGCCGCCTGATGATCTCCGCCAGCGAGGACATCGGCCTCGCCGATCCGAACGCCCTGCCGATCGCGGTCGCCGCCGCCCAGGCCGTCGCCATGATCGGCTTCCCCGAGGCCGCCCTCACCCTCAGCCACGCCACCATCGCCCTCGCCCTGGCCCCCAAGTCCAACGCGGCCACCACCGCGATCGGCGCCGCCCTCGACGACGTGCGCAAGGGCCTGGCCGGACCCGTGCCGCCGCACCTGCGCGACGGGCACTACAAGGGCGCGGCCAAGCTGGGGCACGCCCAGGGGTACGTCTACCCCCACGACCTGCCCGAGGGCATCGCCGCCCAGCAGTACGCCCCGGACGCCCTCAAGGACCGCCAGTACTACGCACCCACCCGGCACGGCGCCGAGGCCCGGTACGCGGACGCCGTGGAGTGGACCAGGAAGCACCTCGGTCGGAAGCGGTCCTGACCACCCTGTAGACTTTCCCGAAGAGCTGCGTCCCGCGTCCGGCCCCTGTAAGGGGAGCCGGCATCACCAGAGCGGGACATCCAGCCGGAGACCCGGCCCCCGGGCGGGGATCTCCAGGAGCGTTGCGCACCGGCGAACGGTGTCGCGGGCAGCCCACCACCATCCGGATCCCCGGAAGCGGTCGGTGGGCCACTCGCGTGCTGCACGTATGTGCCCAGACCAGGGGAGCGGCTGCCCGGCAGGTCCCTTCACGGACCCGCGGGTTTCCCCGGCTGCGGATGCGACCTCCCTTAACCCTGGTGAGCCGGAAACTTTGGAAAAGAGACAAGACAGTGGCGAATCAGTCCCGCCCCAAGGTCAAGAAGTCGCGTGCCCTCGGTATCGCGCTGACCCCGAAGGCCGTCAAGTACTTCGAGGCCCGTCCCTACCCGCCCGGTGAGCACGGCCGTGGCCGCAAGCAGAACTCGGACTACAAGGTCCGTCTGCTGGAGAAGCAGCGTCTGCGCGCGCAGTACGACGTCTCCGAGCGCCAGCTGGTCCGCGCGTACGAGCGTGCCGCCAAGACCACGATGAAGACGGGCGACGCCCTCGTCATCGAGCTCGAGCGCCGCCTCGACGCGCTGGTCCTGCGTTCGGGCATCGCCCGCACGATCTACCAGGCCCGCCAGATGGTCACGCACGGCCACATCCAGGTCAACGGCAAGAAGGTCGACAAGCCCTCCTTCCTCGTCCGCCCGGACGACGTCGTGCAGGTCCGCGAGCGCAGCAAGGACAAGACGCTCTTCCAGATCGCCCGCGAGGGCGGCTTCGCCCCCGACGGCGAGACCCCGCGCTACCTCCAGGTGAACCTCAAGGCCCTGGCGTTCCGCCTGGACCGTGAGCCGAACCGCAAGGAGATCCCGGTGATCTGCGACGAGCAGCTCGTCGTCGAGTTCTACGCCCGCTGACCGAAGCAGGCGCGCGGTACCTCAGCCCGCCGTCTCCCCGCCCTTCCGGGTGGGCGAGGCGGCGGGCTCGTGCGTGGGGGCGGTACTCGGGGCCGCCTGCTGCGCCGGCCCGCGCCGCGCGGGCGCGGCGGTCGGCTCCCCGGGCCGCCGCAGCGCCCGGCGGACGGCCTCGTCCCGGCCGAGCCGCGCTCCCTTCCGCCGGTACTCCTCGTACCGCTCGTCGCCGAGGCACTCACGGGCCCGCGCCTCGCACAGCTCGTGCGGCACGTTGTAGTGGGCCGAGCCGAACAGCGGCAGCCCCACCGACGGCCACATCCGGTCCGCCGCCCCCTGGAGCACCGCCGCCTCGGCCGCCTCCCCCTCCGTCGCGGTGACCAGCGCCATCAGCTCCAGCGCCAGCACGGCGCCGAGCAGGTCGCGGAAGGCGTGCGCCCCCTCCAGGCAGTCCGTCAGCAGCACCCGCGCCCTGCCCGGATCGCCCTCGCCCCAGGCCGCGTACGCCAGGACGTAGAGGGCGTAGGTGCGGGCCCACCGCTCACCGTGGTCGTCGCAGACCCGGCGCACGTCCTCGCACAGCCGCACCGCCTCCGGCAGGTCGCCCTGGAAGGCACGTGCCATCGCCAGCTCGACCTGGCTCATCAGGACGTTGCTGTTGAGCTCGCCGATCTCCCCGTAGCGGTCCAGCGCCGAGCGCAGCAGCGTCTCCGCGCGCGGCATGTCGTCCGCGACGAGGGCCAGGCAGCCGGTGCGGTGCTCGGCGTACGCCAGCGCCGTGCCGCTCGCGACCCGCTCCGCCTCCCGGCGGCACTCCTGGAGCGCCGCCAGCGCGGCCACGGTGTCGCCCTGCAGGATCGCCACGTACCCCAGCACCCACAGGGCCTTGAGCCGCGGCTGCTCGTGGCCGGAATCCAGCCGGGCGGCCCGCTCCAGCCAGTGCCGCCCCTCCGACAGCCGCCCGCAGCCGACCCAGTAGAACCACAGCGAGCCCGCGAGGAACTGCCCCAGATACGCCTCCTCCGGCTCGGTCAGGGCCAGCTCCAGGGCACGGCGCAGATTCGGCAGCTCCGCCTCCACGCGCGCGGCGATCTCGCTCTGCCGCGGGGAGAACCAGTCCAGCTCGCACCAGGTGGCCAGCCCCACGTACCAGTCCCGGTGCCGCCGCCCGACCCGCTCCGCGTCGCCCGTCGCCTCCAGCCATTCGGCACCGTACGCGCGCAGCGTGTCCAGCATCCGGTAGCGCGCACCCGCCGCCGTCTCCTCGCGGGTCAGCACCGACTGCGCGAGCAGCGCGGTCAGCACGTCGAGGACGTGTGCGGCGGGCAGGCCGTTCCCGCCGCACACGTACTCGGCGGCCTCCAGGTCGAACGGCCCCGCGAACACCGACAGCCGCGCCCACAGCAACCGCTCCTCGGGCGTGCACAGTTCGTGGCTCCAGCCGATCGCCGTGCGCAGCGTGCGGTGCCGGGGCAGGGCGTCCCGGCAGCCGCCGGTCAGCAGCCGGAACCGGTCGTCGAGCCGCTCCAGCAACTGCCCCGGGGACAGCGTCCCCAGCCGCCCCGCGGCCAGCTCGATCGCGAGCGGCAGCCCGTCCAGCCGCCGGCACAGGGCCCGTGCCTCGCGGCCGTTCCCGGCGGACACCGCGTGCTGCGCCGCGCGCACCTCCAGCAGCGCCACCGCCTCGTCCTCGTCCAGCGGAGCCAGCGGGAACAGCGTCTCCCCGGTGACGGACAGGGCCCGCCGCCCCACGGCGAGCACCCGCAGCCCCGGCGCCCGGCGCAGCAGCTCGGCCACCAGCGAGGCGCAGGCGTCCACCAGGTGCTCGAACCCGTCCAGCACCAGCAGGACCCGGCGCCCGGCGAGATGACGGAGCAGGGTCTCGCACGGCGGCCGGGTGGTGTGGTCCGTCAGTCCCAGGGCCTCCATGACGGCGTGGTCCACGAACTCCGGATCCCTGACCGGCGCCAGTTCCACCCGCCACGCCCCGTCGCGGGGCGCGCACCGCGCGGCGGCGCGGAGGGCCAGACGCGACTTGCCGATCCCGCCCGTCCCGGTCACCGTCACCAGGCGTGCGGCCCCGAGCGCCCGGGACAGCTCGGCCAGTTCCGCGGAGCGCCCCACGAAGGGGTCCGGCTCCAGGGGCAGGTTGCCGTGCGCCGGCGTGGCGGCGTGCCCAAGATCCCGCATGGGACACGCAGCGTACTGAAGCGTATTCACTCCGTACAATCGCTTCGCGCAACTCCACCGACGCCGGACGGTAATCCGGTACGGACTCCCGCCACCGGCGCGATAGGCTCGGTGCCACGACTTTCTCGATGTTCAGGCACGTTTCAGGGAGCGGGTGCACACAGTGTCCGGTGGAGAGGTGGCCGGAATCCTGGTGGCCGTTTTCTGGGCGATCCTGGTCTCCTTCCTCGCGGTGGCCCTCGCGAGGCTGGCCCAGACGCTCAGGGCGACCACCAAGCTCGTGGCGGACGTGACCGACCAGGCCGTCCCGCTGCTGGCCGACGCCTCCGCGGCGGTGCGCTCCGCGCAGACCCAGATCGAACGGGTCGACGCGATCGCCTCCGACGTCCAGGAGGTCACCTCCAACGCCTCCGCGCTGTCGACCACCGTGGCCTCCACCTTCGGCGGCCCGCTCGTCAAGGTCGCCGCCTTCGGCTACGGCGTGCGCCGGGCCGTCAGCGGCCGCAAGGAGGACGCTCCGGCCAAGGCGCCGAGGCGCACCGTGATCGTGGGCCGCACCGTTCCGGGCGCGCGGCGGGAGAAGCGCACCCGCGGAAAGAAGGGCTGATCCGCGATGTTCCGCCGTACGTTCTGGTTCACCACCGGCGTCGCCGCCGGTGTGTGGGCCACCACCAAGGTGAACCGCAAGCTCAAGCAGTTGACGCCCGAGAGCCTCGCCGCGACCGCGGCGAACAAGGCGATCGAGACCGGGGGCCGGCTCAGGGACCGCGCCGTGGACTTCGCGCTCGAGGTCCGCGAGAACATGGCCCGGCGGGAGGCCGAACTGGGCGACGCGCTCGGGCTCAACGCCCCCGTCGACCGCGAACTCCCCCCGCCCAGGCGGTACGCCGTCATCGAGAACCGCAACAGCCCCACGTACGTCGAGGGCCCGGCGCACGGGCCCGCGGACAAACCGACGTACAAGACGTACCCGTACAACCGGAATGAGGACCACTGATGGAGTCGGCCGAGATCCGCCGCCGCTGGCTGAGCTTCTTCGAGGAGCGCGGGCACACCGTCGTCCCTTCGGCGTCGCTCATCGCGGACGACCCGACTCTGCTGCTCGTCCCGGCCGGCATGGTGCCCTTCAAGCCCTACTTCCTGGGCGAGGTCAAGCCGCCCTTCGACCGCGCCACCAGCGTGCAGAAGTGCGTGCGCACCCCCGACATCGAAGAGGTCGGCAAGACCACGCGCCACGGCACGTTCTTCCAGATGTGCGGCAACTTCTCCTTCGGCGACTACTTCAAGGAAGGCGCCATCAAGCTCGCCTGGGAGCTGCTCACCAGCGCCCAGGACAAGGGCGGTTACGGCCTCGACCCCGAGCGGCTGTGGATCACCGTCTACCAGGACGACGACGAGGCCGAGCAGATCTGGCACGAGGTCGTCGGGGTGCCCAAGGAGCGCATCCAGCGCCTGGGCAAGAAGGACAACTTCTGGGACATGGGTGTCCCCGGCCCCTGCGGCCCCTGCTCCGAGATCAACTACGACCGCGGCCCCGAGTTCGGCGTCGAGGGCGGCCCCGCCGTCAACGACGAGCGGTACGTGGAGATCTGGAACCTCGTCTTCATGCAGTACGAGCGGGGCGAGGGCCCGGGCAAGGACTACCCGATCCTCGGGGACCTGCCGAGCAAGAACATCGACACCGGCCTCGGCCTCGAGCGGCTCGCCATGATTCTGCAGGGCGTGCAGAACATGTACGAGATCGACACCTCCATGGCCGTCATCGACAAGGCCACCGAGCTGACCGGCGTCCGCTACGGCGACGCCCAGGCCTCGGACGTCTCCCTGCGCGTGGTCACCGACCACATGCGCACCTCCGTGATGCTCATCGGCGACGGGGTGACTCCCGGCAACGAGGGCCGCGGCTACGTGCTGCGCCGCATCATGCGCCGCGCCATCCGCAACATGCGCCTGCTCGGCGCCACCGGCCCGGTCGTCAAGGACCTCATCGACGTCGTCATCGGCATGATGGGGCAGCAGTACCCGGAGCTGATCACGGACCGGGAGCGCATCGAGAAGGTCGCCCTCGCCGAGGAGAACGCCTTCCTCAAGACGCTGAAGGCCGGCACCAACATCCTCGACACCGCCGTCAGCGACACCAAGGCCGCCGGCTCCACCGTCCTGCCCGGCGACAAGGCCTTCCTGCTCCACGACACCTGGGGCTTCCCGATCGACCTCACCCTGGAGATGGCCGCCGAGCAGGGGCTGTCCGTGGACGAGGAGGGCTTCCGCCGCCTGATGAAGGAGCAGCGGGAGCGGGCCAAGGCCGACGCCCGGGCCAAGAAGACCGGCCACGCCGACCTCGGCGCCTACCGGGAGATCGCCGACCGGGCCGGGGCCACCGACTTCATCGGCTACACCCACACCGAGGGCGAGTCCACCGTCGTCGGCATCCTGGTCGACGGCGTCTCCTCGGCGGCCGCCACCGAGGGCGACGAGGTCGAGATCGTCCTCGACCGCACCCCGTTCTACGCCGAGGGCGGCGGCCAGATCGGCGACACCGGCCGGATCAGGACCGACTCCGGTGCCGTCATCGAGGTCCGCGACTGCCAGAAGCCGGTCCCGGGCGTCTACGTCCACAAGGGCGTCGTCCAGGTCGGCGAGGTCACCGTCGACGCCAAGGCCCACGCCTCCATCGACGCCCGCCGCCGCACGGCCATCGCCCGCGCCCACTCGGCCACCCACCTCACCCACCAGGCCCTGCGCGACGCCCTCGGCCCGACGGCCGCCCAGGCCGGCTCCGAGAACCAGCCCGGCCGCTTCCGCTTCGACTTCGGCTCCCCGTCCGCCGTGCCGCAGACGGTCATGCTCGACGTCGAGCAGAAGATCAACGAGGTGCTCGCCCGCGACCTCGACGTCCGGGCCGACGTCATGGGCATCGACGAGGCCAGGAAGCAGGGCGCCATCGCCGAGTTCGGCGAGAAGTACGGCGAGCGCGTCCGCGTGGTCACCATCGGCGACTTCTCCAAGGAGCTGTGCGGCGGCACCCATGTGCACAACACCGCCCAGCTGGGCCTGGTGAAGCTGCTCGGCGAGTCCTCCATCGGCTCCGGCGTGCGCCGCATCGAGGCCCTGGTCGGCGTGGACGCCTACCACTTCCTCGCCCGTGAGCACACGGTCGTCAACCAGCTCACCGAGCTGCTGAAGGGCCGCTCGGAGGAGCTGCCGGAGAAGGTCTCCGCCATGCTCGGCCGGCTGAAGGACGCCGAGAAGGAGATCGAGAAGTTCCGCGCCGAGAAGGTGCTCCAGGCCGCCGCCGGCCTCGCCGAGTCCGCCAAGGACGTCCGCGGCGTCGCCGTCGTCACCGGGCAGGTCCCGGACGGCACCACCGCCGACGACCTGCGCAAGCTGGTCCTCGACGTGCGCGGCCGCATCCAGGGCGGCCGGGCCGCCGTGGTCGCCCTGTTCACCACGGTCAACGGCAAGCCCCTCACCGTCATCGCCACCAACGAGGCCGCCCGCGAGCGCGGACTCAAGGCCGGTGACCTGGTGCGCACCGCCGCCAAGACCCTCGGCGGCGGTGGCGGCGGCAAGCCGGACGTCGCCCAGGGCGGCGGCCAGAACCCGGCCGCCATCGGCGAGGCCGTCGACGCCGTCGAGCGGCTCGTCGCCGACACGGCGAAGTAGGGCCGGAGACCATGCGCCAAGGACGTCGGCTCGCGATCGACGTCGGGGACGCCCGCATCGGGGTCGCCTCGTGCGACCCCGGCGGGATCCTCGCCACCCCGGTCGAGACCGTCCCCGGCCGGGACGTCCCGGCCGCCCACCGGCGGCTGAAGCAGCTCGTCGAGGAGTACGAGCCGATCGAGGTCGTCGTCGGCCTCCCTCGCTCCCTCAAGGGGGGCGAGGGCCCGGCCGCGGCCAAGGTCCGCGGTTTCGCGCGGGAACTGGCACGTATGATCATGCCCGTTCCGGTGAGACTTGTGGACGAGCGCATGACGACGGTGACGGCGAGCCAGGGACTGCGCGCCTCTGGCGTGAAGTCCAAGAAGGGGCGCTCCGTCATCGACCAGGCAGCCGCTGTGATCATCCTTCAGCAGGCCCTGGAATCCGAACGGGTGTCAGGCGAACCACCCGGCGAGGGCGTCGAAGTGGTTGCCTGATCGCGATACGGTAACGTTCCGCGCGATGCGGCGGTGTTCGAACAGCCGCCGCACAGAAAGAGGCGGAACGGCAGCCGGGGTCCTCGGACGGCCGGGCAGCCACCGCCTCGCGGCTCTAGGGGATCGATGACTGAGTATGGCCGGGGCCAAGGCTCCGAACCGTGGCATCCGGACGACCCGTTGTACGGGGACGGCGGATGGGGAGGACAGCAGACCCAGCAGGGCCATCACGCCCATCCGGGTCAGCAGTCCCCCTATGGCGGCCGGCCGCAGCACCATCCGCAGGAGCCGCAGCAGCACTACGACACCGGCGGCTGGGACACCACCGGGCAGAACGGCTACACCCAGCCGCAGCAGTATCCGCAGTACGACCAGCAGTACGCCCCCCAGCAGCAGTACGACACCGGCGGCTGGCCCGCCGGCTCCCACTCCCCGGACCCGTACGCCGCCGGCCCGGCGGACCCGTACGGGCAGCAGAACGGGGCGTACGGCGGGGAGCAGGCCGACCACTACCGCACCCCCGACGCCTACCCGCCGCCCGAGCCGCCCGGTCGCAGGCGCGCCGAACCCGAGCCGCGGACCGACGGGGGCCCGGGCCCCGACGAGGGCGAGCACGCCTTCTTCGCGGGGGACACGGGTGAGGACGAGGACGACCGCGACGACGAGGGTGGCCGCGACGACGAGGGTGACCGCGACGACGAGCCGGGCGACCGCCGCGGGCGCGGCGAGCGCCGGGGCAGGGGCGGCAACAGGGGCGGCAAGGAGAAGAAGCGGCGCAACGGCGTCGCCTGCCTCGTGGTGGTCCTGGTCCTGGGCGGCGGGACCATCGGCATCAGCTACTTCGGGTACCAGTTCTACAAGGATCGTTTCGGCAGTGCCCCGGACTTCGCGGGGGACGGCAACGGCGAGCAGGTGACCGTCACGATCCCCAAGGGCGCGGGCGGCTACGTCATCGGCCAGGAGCTCAAGAAGATGGGCGTGGTCAAGAGCGTCGACGCCTTCGTCGCGGCCCAGGCCGACAACCCGCAGGGCAACACGATCCAGGACGGCGTCTACACCCTGCAGAAGGAGATGTCGGCCGAGAGCGCGGTCGCGCTCATGCTCAGCCCCAAGAGCCGCAGCAACCTGATCATCGCCGAGGGCTGGCGCAACGCCTACATCTACGAGCTCATCGACCAGCGCCTCGAGGTCGAGGAAGGCACCACCGCCAAGGTCGCCAAGGAGGACTGGGAGAAACTCGGTCTGCCGGACTGGGCGCAGGGCCACGAGAACGTCAAGGACCCGCTGGAAGGCTTCCTCTTCCCGTCCAGCTACGGCGTGTCCAAGGGGCAGAAGCCCGAGGACGTCCTGAAGCGCATGGTCGCCCAGGCCGCCGAGAGCTACGAGAAGCTCGAGGTCGAGAAGAAGGCCGAGAGTCTCGGCCTCGAGAATCCGTGGCAGCTGGTCACCGTCGCCAGCATGGTCCAGGCCGAGGGCACCAGCCACAGCGACTTCCGCAAGATGGCCGAGGTCATCTACAACCGCCTCGAACCCGGCAACACCGAGACCAACGGCATGCTCGAGTTCGACTCCACGTACAACTACATAAAGAATCAGAGCAAGCTCGACCTGTCCCTCAAGGAGCTCCGGAACTACGACAACCCGTACAACACGTACTACTACAAGGGCCTGACGCCCGGACCGATCGGCAACCCCGGCGAGGACGCGATCAAGGGCGCGCTCAACCCGACGGACGAGGGCTGGTACTACTTCATCTCGCTCGACGGCAAGACGAGCGAGTTCACCAAGACCAACGCCGAGCACCAGAAGCTGGTCGACAAGTGGAACGCCTCGAGGAAGAACTGATGGCCGCACCCCGCCGTGCCGCCGTGCTCGGCTCCCCGATCGCCCACTCGCTCTCCCCGGCGCTGCACCGCACCGCCTACGCGGAGCTGGGGCTCGACGGCTGGACGTACGACCGTTTCGAGGTGGACGAGAAGGCGCTGCCGGGGTTCTTCGAGACGCTCGGCCCCGAGTGGGCGGGACTGTCGCTGACCATGCCGCTGAAGCGGGCCGTGATCCCGCTGCTGGACGGGATCAGCGACACCGCCGCCTCGGTCGACGCGGTCAACACCGTCGTGTTCACCCAGGACGGCCGCCGGACCGGCGACAACACCGACATCCCCGGTATGGTCGCCGCCCTGCGCGAGCACGGCATCGACAAGGTGGACACCGCCGCGGTCCTCGGCGCGGGCGCCACCGCCTCGTCCGCGCTCGCCGCGCTCGCGCGGATCTGCACGGGCGAGATCGCCGTCTACGTCCGCAGCGCGGCCCGCGCCGCCGAGATGCGGCAGTGGGCCGAGCGGCTCGGCGCCGCGGTGCGCATCGCCGACTGGGACGACGCCGAGCAGGCCCTGCACGCCCCGCTGGTCGTCAGCACCACCCCGGCGGGCGTCACCGACACCCTCGCCCGGGCGGTCCCGGAACGCCCGGCGGCCCTCTTCGACGTGCTCTACGACCCGTGGCCGACCGTCCTCGCGGCCCGCTGGTCGGCGTACGGCGGCGCCGTGGTCGGCGGGCTCGACCTGCTGGTGCACCAGGCGGTGCTCCAGGTCGAGCAGATGACGGGGCGCGCGCCGGCCCCGCTCGCTGCCATGCGCAAGGCCGGGTCGGCCGCCTTGAACAACCGGTCGTGAGGCCTGCCCACTGCGAATGAACGGCCGGGGCTCCCACCGCTAGCGGTGGGAGCCCCGGCCGTTGGTCCGGTGAACCGGGTGCAGATCAGCCGCACCAGCCCAGGCTGCTGGTGTACTCGGACGTCTGAGGGGCGCCGCTCCCGGTCCACCAGCGGGTCATCCCCCAGTACTGCACGCACTTGCCGGCGGCGCGCAGACGCACCGGCCCCGCGTACTGGTTGTAGTTTCCGGTGTCCTTCACCCAGGAGCCACCTTCGGCACGCAGCCCGGCACCGACCGGATTGCTGACCTGCTCGCCGGTCACCACAGTCACTACGCAGTTGTAGCCCGTGGACGCGTTGTACAGGAGATAGACGATGGCCTGGGGCTCACCGGTTCTGACCACCAGACCCATTTCCTTGGAGGACTGGATGTAGTAGCCAGACCCACACACAGAGACCGGGTTGCTGGCGGCCTGAGCCGAAGAAGAGAAGGTGAAGGCGAGCCCGAACGCTGCAAGGGTGACGGCAACGGACTTGGTGAATTTACGCATGATGTCCCAACTGTCCTGCGAGTTATGGAAGTTGGCTGGAGATTACTGATCATGTGTGCGGCGCGGAAGTATCCTTTGAGGCGCCCGCTGACTTGAAATGATCAAGTCATGAGTCGGCGGCCCGGCCCCGTGTCCCGCAGATCCGCCGGCGTGCCTCTGGCGTCCGGCAAGAGCCAGATCCGCGAGACCGTGCCTGCTTTTCTGCCCGACTGGCTGCGGAGCACGGTGCTCGTCCTGATCTTTCCTGTTCGCAGACGTGTCTTCGTACGTCCGCCAAGTGGACCGCGGGCCGGGTCGAAGGTGTGGACGTGGGAGGATCGGAGGTGGCGGACCGGGGCCGCGCACCCCGTCGCGCCGCAGCCGTACGCGAGGAGACGCGTACGCAGGCAGTACCGGGGCGCGAGCACGGAGGAGCACCGTTGAGCAGGTTGCGCTGGCTGACCGCGGGGGAGTCCCACGGTCCCGCACTCGTGGCGACGCTGGAGGGTCTTCCCGCCGGCGTGCCGATCACCACGGACATGGTGGCGGACCACCTGGCGAGGCGGCGGCTGGGCTATGGGCGCGGTGCCCGGATGAAGTTCGAGCGGGACGAGGTCACCTTCCTCGGCGGCGTCCGGCACGGCCTCACCCTCGGTTCCCCGGTCGCGGTCATGGTGGGCAACACCGAGTGGCCGAAGTGGGAGCAGGTCATGGCGGCCGATCCGGTCGACCCCGAGGTGCTCTCCGGTCTGGCCCGCAACGCGCCGCTGACCCGGCCCCGCCCCGGCCACGCCGATCTCGCGGGGATGCAGAAGTACGGCTTCGACGAGGCCCGTCCGGTGCTGGAGCGGGCGTCCGCGCGGGAGACCGCGGCCCGGGTGGCGCTGGGCGCGGTGGCCCGGTCGTACCTGAAGGAGACGGCCGGCATCGAGATCGTCAGCCACGTCGTCGAGCTGGCCGCGGCCAAGGCGCCCTACGGCGTGTACCCGACCCCGGCGGACGTGGAGCGGCTGGACGCGGACCCGGTGCGCTGCCTGGACGCGGACGCCTCGAAGGCGATGGTCGCCCAGATCGACCAGGCCCACAAGGACGGCGACACCCTCGGCGGCGTCGTGGAGGTGCTGGCGTACGGCGTGCCGGTGGGCCTGGGCTCGCACGTGCACTGGGACCGGCGGCTGGACGCCCGGCTGGCCGCCGCGCTCATGGGCATCCAGGCGATCAAGGGCGTCGAGGTCGGCGACGGCTTCGACCTGGCGCGGGTGCCCGGCTCGCAGGCGCACGACGAGATCGTCGCCACCGACGAGGGCATCAGGCGCTCCTCGGGACGCTCCGGCGGCACCGAGGGCGGCCTGTCCACCGGCGAGCTGCTGCGGGTGCGGGCGGCGATGAAGCCGATCGCGACCGTGCCGCGGGCGCTGAAGACCGTGGACGTGGCCACCGGCGAGGAGGCCGCGGCCCACCACCAGCGCTCCGACGTGTGCGCGGTGCCGGCCGCCGGCATCGTCGCCGAGGCGATGGTCGCCCTCGTCCTGGCGGACGCGGTGGCGGAGAAGTTCGGCGGCGACAGCGTCACCGAGACCCGCCGCAACGTGACGTCGTACCTCGAGCACCTGGCGGTGCGATGAGTTCACCGGTGATCGTGCTGGTCGGTCCGATGGGCGTGGGCAAGTCCACCGTCGGGCGGCTGCTCGCCGAGCGGCTGGGGACGGGCTACCGGGACACCGACGACGACATCGTCGCCGGTGAGGGCCGCAGCATCGCCGACATCTTCGTCGACGAGGGCGAGGACGCCTTCCGGGCGATCGAGAAGCGGGCCGTGCGCACCGCGCTCGCCGAGCACGACGGCGTCCTGGCCCTGGGCGGCGGCGCGATCCTGGACGCGGACACCCGCGCGCTGCTCGCCGGGCGGCGGGTGGTCTACCTGTCGATGGACGTCGAGGAAGCGGTCCGGCGCACCGGTCTCAACACCGCCCGGCCGCTGCTCGCGGTCAATCCGCGCAAGCAGTGGCGCGCGCTGATGGAGGCCCGGCGGCACCTGTACGAGGAGGTCGCCACGGCCGTCGTGCCCACCGACGGCCGCACCCCCGACGAGGTCACCGAAGCCGCCCTGAACGCACTGGAGTTGAAGGAAGCATGAGCAGCGAGGCAGTGACCCGGATCCACGTCGGCGGCACGGCGGGCACCGACCCGTACGAGGTCCTGGTGGGCCGCCGGCTCCTGGGCGAGCTGGCCGGCCTGATCGGCACCAAGGCCAAGCGGGTGGCGGTCCTGCACCCCGAGGCGCTGGCCGAGACCGGTGACGCGCTCCGCGCCGACCTGGCCGAACAGGGCTACGAGGCCATCGCCGTCCAGGTGCCCAACGCGGAGGAGGCCAAGACCGCGGAGGTCGCCGCCTACTGCTGGAAGGCGCTGGGCCAGTCCGGGTTCACCCGCACCGACGTCATCGTCGGCGTGGGGGGCGGCGCGACCACCGACCTGGCCGGGTTCGTGGCCGCCACCTGGCTGCGCGGGGTGCGCTGGATCGCGATCCCGACCACCGTGCTGGCCATGGTGGACGCGGCCGTCGGCGGGAAGACCGGCATCAACACCGCCGAGGGCAAGAACCTGGTGGGGGCCTTCCACCCGCCCGCCGGGGTGCTGTGCGACCTGGCCGCGCTGGACTCCCTCCCGGTCAACGACTACGTCTCGGGGCTGGCGGAGGTCATCAAGGCCGGTTTCATCGCCGACCCGGTGATCCTGGACCTCATCGAGGCCGACCCGCAGGCCGCCCGCACCCCCGCCGGCCCGCACACCGCCGAACTGATCGAGCGGTCCATCAGGGTCAAGGCCGAGGTGGTCTCCTCCGACCTGAAGGAGTCGGGCCGCAGGGAGATCCTCAACTACGGTCACACGCTGGGCCACGCCATCGAGAAGAACGAGCGCTACAAGTGGCGCCACGGCGCGGCGGTGTCGGTGGGCATGCACTTCGCCGCCGAGCTGGGCCGCCTGGCCGGCCGCCTCGACGACGCCACCGCGGACCGCCACCGCACGGTCCTCGAGGCGGTCGGCCTGCCGCTGCACTACCGCCACGACCAGTGGCCCAGGCTGCTGGAGGCGATGAAGGTCGACAAGAAGTCCCGCGGCGACCTGCTGCGCTTCATCGTCCTCGACGGTCTCGCCAAGCCCACCGTGCTGGAGGGACCGGACCCGGCCGTCCTGCTCGCCGCGTACGGCGAGGTGGGGCAGTAGGCCCGAGGCCCGCGCCCGGCCCGGCGCGCCGGCCACCGGCTCGCCGGGACGGGCACGCTCCACCGCCCCCGGCCGTTCACACAACGGCGGCAGGGGGCGGTACCGTTCGGTAGCACGCGGGGTACCCCGCTGTCATCGCCCATCGCCTGTACGAGACGGAGTGGCACCGGATGCAGCACGCAGTGGGTTCGCCGCTGCCGCCGCCCCACCAGCCGGGGCACGGACCGGCCGCCGGCTGGTCGCCGGCCGCACACCACCCGGGCCAGCACCCGGGAGCGCACCAGGGACACGTCCCCGCGCCCGTGCCGCCTCCGGCACCGGGCTGTCCCGCGCCCCCGCCCGGGCCCACCCCTGTCCCTTATAC
>NZ_MSGP01000220.1 GCF_002078235.1 Streptomyces viridosporus | reverse complement strand
CCCGCGGATCGCCTGCCCGACGAGCCCACCCCCGCCCACCTCTTGGCCATAGAATCCAATGCTGTTAGATTTAGATCATTGCCGTCCCAGTGAGGTGCGATGTGAGCAACTACGCCCGGGCGACCGCCCCACCACAGGACTCGCGCTACTTCCGCGACGTCCTCGGACAATTTCCCACCGGCGTCGCGGTCATCACGGCGCTCGACGCGGAGGGCCGGCCTCACGGCATGGCGGTGGGGACCTTCAGTTCGGTCTCGCTGGATCCGCCCCTGGTGGGCTTCATGCCGGCGCGCACGTCGAGCACCTACCCGAGGATCGAGGCCACCGGCCGGTTCTGCGTCAGCATCCTCGGCGCCGACCAGGAGGACGTGTGCCGTGCCATGGCGACCAGGGGCGCGGACAAGTTCAACGGCATCACCTGGTTCCCGGCGCCCTCCGGCGCACCCGTGATCGACGGGGCCCTCGCCTGGATCGACTGCACCCTCGCGCAGCGGTACGAGGCGGGCGACCACTACATCGTCGTCGGCGAGGTCAACCAGCTCTCCGAGCTCCGGCCGGGTCCGCCGCTGGTGTTCTTCCGCGGCGGCTACGGCGGGTTCACCACCCCGTCGCTGATGGCCGCGCCCGAGCGTGATCTGGTCGAGCTCATCGAGCTGGCCGGGCGCGCCCGTCCGTACATGGAGCGGCTCGCCGGGGAACTCGACCTCGAGTGCCTCGCCGTCGGAGCGGTCGATCAGCAGACGGTGTGCCTCGCCATCGCCGACTCCCCGAACGCCGACTACACCTCCTCGCGGGTCGGCTACCGCACCCCGTTCGTGTTCCCGGTCGGCTCGGTCTTCGTCGCCTGGGACCCGGCCGGCACCGGCGACTGGCTCCCCGCGGACCCGGCCCGGACCACGGTGGGCGAGGCCGCGCTGCGCCGCGCCCGGCGGCGGCGCTGGTCGGTGGCGATCGGCGACGACCACTACGACCGGCTCGAACGCGCGGTCGGCCAGCAGCTGCGCCACCCCTCGGTCGACGAACTCGACAGCGTGATGCGGGGACTGCGCGGGGAGCAGTTCGACCCGGAGCTCGACCCGCACACGTCGTACGACGTCCGGATGCTCATGGCGCCCGTCTTCGGCCCCCGGAAGGTCGAGCTCGGCCTCGCCGTCCGGGGCTTCCGCCGCCATCTCGACGGCGCCGACGTCGAGCAGGTCGCGGCCCGGCTGGTCGCGGCGGCCGACGAAGTGAGCAGCAGGATCGGCGGGGCGGACGCCCTGGCCGCGGCGATCGGCGGGGAGGCCGGAGCATGAGCGTGCCCGTGGACACCGCGCTGCCCATCAAGGGCGGTGCCGATCCGGCCGAGGCGGCACGCGCCGCCGAGGCGGCCGGGTACGACGCCGTCTGGGCCAGCGAGCTCGACCGCGACCCGTTCCTCCAGCTGGCCGTCGCCGCCACCGCGACCGAGCGGATCGGCCTGGGCACCGGCATCGCGGTCGCCTTCGCCCGCAGCCCGATGAACGTCGCCTCGATGGCGCACGACCTGCAGCGCCTGACCCAGGGCCGCTTCATGCTCGGGCTCGGCACCCAGGTCCGCGCCCACATCACCCGGCGCTTCTCGATGCCCTGGTCCGAACCGGCCGCCCGGATGCGCGAGTACGTCCTCGCCCTGCGGGCCATCTGGTCCGCCTGGGAGACCGGTGAACGCCTCGCCTTCGAGGGCCGGTTCTACACGCACACGCTGATGACGCCGATGTTCACCCCCGCCCCGCACGGCCACGGCACACCGCCGGTCGTCGTCGCGGCCGTCGGGGACCTGATGACCGAGGTGGCCGGGGAGGTCGGGGACGGCGTCCTGTTCCACAGCTTCCTCACCGAGCGCTATCTGCGCGAGCACACCCTCGCGGCGCTCCGGAGGGGCCGCGCCGCGTCCTCGCGGCCGGACTTCCAGCGGGTCGGCGGACCGTTCGTGGCGACCGGCACGACATCGGAGCAGATCTCCGCCGCGGCGGAGGCCACTCGGAGTCAGATCGCCTTCTACGCCTCGACCCCGTCCTACCGGCCGGTGCTGGAGGCGCACGGCTGGGGCGGGCTCGGCGAACGGCTGCACGCGCTGTCCCGCGCGGGTGACTGGAAGGCGATGACCGCCGCGGTGGACGACGAGGTGCTGCACGAGTTCGCGGCCGTCGGCACCCCGGAGGAGGCGGCGGACATCCTCGCCGCGCGCTACGCCGACGTCTTCGACCGGTTCACCCTCGTCACGCCGTACGACCTCGACGAGGCCGCCCGCGCCCGGGTCGCGGCCCGTCTGCGGGAGCTCACCTGACCTGCGGCCGGCGCCGCACCGGGTGTCTTCCGCCTTCTTGTCGGAAGGCACCCGCCACTTTATGCTAACAGCGTTTGGTTAAAGCGCGCACGACAAGGATCCGCCATGCCCGAGAGCCGTAAGTCCGAGCACGCGTACTACCTGGACAACACCGATCCGTCCCTCGCACCCCATCTGTTCGAGACGCTGAAGGACGTGCAGGGCAAGTGCCCCGTCGCATGGAGCGACGCGGTCGGCGGGTTCTGGATGCTGACGAAGTACGCCGACATCACCGCGGCGGCCAACGACTGGGAGACCTACACCGTCGAGCAGGGCCACACCATCCCGTCGACCGGGAAGTCGGTGATGCTGCCGCTCGCCGAGGTCGACCCGCCGCTGCACACGCCGTGGCGCCGGTTCCTCGTGCCGTACTTCACCCCCAAGACCGTCGAGAGCTACCGGCCGGTGATCGAGCGGATCGTCGAGGACGCCTTCTCGGGCCTGACCGCGCGCGGGCGCGGCGACCTCGTCTCCGACGTCGCCCGCAAGGTGCCGACCTCCACGATCTCCGCGATCCTCGGCTTCGGCCAGGACTGGAACCACATCTCCGACATCGTCGACGAGTGGATGGCCTCCACGGGCGACCCCGAGCGCGCGCGCGGCGCCGCCGCCGCCGTCGAGGCCGTCGTCCGCGAGGAGATCGGAAAGCGCCGCGGGAAGCCTGCCGAGGACGTCCTCGGCAGGATCATGGAGGGCGAGGTCGAGGGCGCGCCGCTGACCGACGACGAACTGCTCGGCCTGTGCATCGTCTTCATCGTGGCCGGGCACGGCACCACCGTCGACGGCATCACCAACACCGTGCACCGGGTGCTGGCCGAACCGGGTCTGATGGACTCGCTGCGGGCCGACCGCTCCCGGCTGGGCAAGGTCATCGACGAGTCGCTGCGCATCAACCCGCCGGTCTGGAACATGGGCCGCACGGCCCGCAAGGACGCCGAGGTGCGCGGCGTGGGCATCTGTCCCGGCGAGAAGGTGATGCTGACCTTCGGCGCCGGCAACTACGACCCGGAGAAGTTCGAGGAGCCGGACCGCTTCGACCCGGACCGGCCGGGCGTCCACGGTCACCTGACCTTCGGTTTCGGCCGTCACCGCTGCATCGGTGAGGCGCTGGCGAAGCTGGAGATCACCGTCGTGCTCGAGTACGTCCTGGACCGGCTGCCCGACCTGGCCCTCGACGGCGAGGTCACCGCCCGGACGTACTTCACGACCTACGGCTTCACCGCGCTCCCCGTCCGTCACGGCGCAGCCGCCCCCACGGCCTGACGTCCGCCCCTTCCAGGCGTCACGAGGACCGGCCCCCACCCGCGCGGGTGGGGGCCGGTCCTCGTGACGGGCTCTTCCGGGACGCCTCGTTCAGCCCCGGGGCAGGGTGGTGCCGGAGTTGAACGCGGCCAGGTCCCTGCGCTCGGCGAACCGCCACTGCCCGTCGGTGTCGCGGACGACGACGTCCTCGTAGCGGCCGAACTGGTGGACACGGCCGTCGGGCGCGAGCACGACGAAGTACGCCGTGCCGGTGGCCCGGTCGCCCTCGTAGGAGGTGACGACGGCGTTGACGGTGAGGTGGTGGTAGAGCGGCGCGCCGGGGGTCTTGGCGGCGACGGCCCGCAGGCGGGCCCGGCCGCGCACCTTGCCGGTGTCGTCGAGGACGTCCAGTCCCCTCGCCCGGAAGGACTCGGCGGTGTGGCCGAAGGAGGAGATGTCGGTCCAGCCGTCCTCGGTGAAGCAGTCGGCGTAGGCGGCGCCGTCCGCGAGGTCGGCCGCCTGGGCGTAACGGGCGTAGAGCTCGTAGATCGCCAGGCGGTCGGCGACCTCGCGGGGGCCGCGGTCGCCGGGGGCCGCCTCGGGGGGCGCCACTACGCGGCCCCGGCGGTGGCGCTCCGGGCGGCGGTGCGGCCGAAGACGAGGGCGTTGCCGATGGAGGTGCCGCCGCCGGCGTACACGTCGGCGTCGAGACCGCCGGCCACCTCGCCGCCGGCGAACAGGCCCGGTATGGGGCGGCCCGCGGTGTCCAGGACCCTGGCCTCGTCGTCGATGCGGAGTCCGCCGAAGGTGATGCCGATGATGGCCGGCCGCAGTTCCACCGCGTAGAACGGCGCGGTCGAGATCGGTGCCAGCGTCCCCTTCTTCTCGAAGGCCGTGTCACGGCCCCGGGCGACGTCGGCGTTCCAGTGCTCGGCGGTCGCCTCCAGGCCCGCGGCGGCGATACCGGTGCGTTCGGCCAGCTCCGCCAGCGTGGCACCGGACTTCACGACGCCGGCCTCGATCTGCTTGCGCAGCATGGCGGCGGTCCAGTTCGACTCCAGGTCCACGCCGAGGCCGTAGGGGTCGACGTGCCCGCTGTCGGCGACCTGCCGCAGCGCGGCCTCGTCGAAGACGGCCCAGCAGATGCCACCGGGCTGTTTGGCGATGACGTGCGGCATCACGCAGTAGGTGTCGGTCTCGTCGACGAAGCGGTGGCCGTTCCTGTTGACGTAGATCACCCAGGGCGGGGTGAAGGCGTCGTTGAGGCGGCCGAAGTTGGGTGTCTCCAGCAGGGTGCCGCCGTAGCCGCGCAGTTCGCCGCCGGCGGACAGCCCCATGCGGACACCGTCGCCGACGTTGGTGTCGGGGCCGAGGTACCAGTGCCAGTCGCCGTGCCGGACGGCCTCGGGCCAGTGCTCGCTCAGCAGGTCGGGGGCGGCGCCGAAACCGCCGGTGGTGAGGATGACGGCGTCCGCGGGGATCTCCTCGCCGGCCTCGGTGCGTACGCCGGCGACGGCACCTCCGTCTCCGGTGAGCAGCCCGGTGCACCGGGTGCCGGTGCGGATCTCGACGTTGTCCATCGGCTCGACCGCGGTGAGCAGCGCGGCGACGATCATCGCGCCGCCCGCAGGCCCGAGGCCGCGCGTGTCACCCGTGGGCAGGTGGCCGCGCGGCTTGTACTCGAGACCGGCGATGTACAGGCGGTCGGGCTCCCAGGTGATGCCCAGTTCCTCCAGCCAGCCGATCACCTCGCGGGTGCCCTCCGCCGAGGCGCGCAGGAGCCGCGGCTCCAGTTCGTGCCGGCTCACCGTCATGTAGTAGTTGACGAGCTCGTCGACGGAGTCCTGGACGCCGCGGGCCTTCTGGACCGGGGTGTCGGCGGCGTAGACGACGCCGCCGGCCCGGGCGGTCGCGCCGCCGACCTGCTCGGCGGCTTCGAGGAGGATCACGTCGGCTCCGGCCCGGCCGGCCTCGAGCGCGGCGGCGAGGCCGGCACCCCCGGCCCCGACCACGACGATCCTGCGGGTCACTGCCATGAGAAAACCTTTCTGCACAGGGGTGCCGGTGGGGTCTGCCCCGTCGTGGGCCCCACCGGCACCCGGCTGCTCGGCTACGTGTGCTTCGCTACTCGGCGAACGGGTCGAAGAAGTCGCCGTCCGGCACGATCCGGCCGTCCTTCACGGCACTGGTGCCGACCTCGAACGACGCGACCCGCGGGTACTCCGGCAGCGGGGGAGGATCCTGGACGCCCCGGTAGTCCGGGTAGGCGCCGCCCAGGTCGACCGGCTCCTCGATGTCGGCGAGGGCATCGATGACGGAGGCACCGTCGGTGATCTCGTGGCCCTCGGCCACCGAGGCGAACAGCTTGACCGACAGCCAGCCGTTGAGGCCGATGTCGTCGACGTTGGCCTTCGGATCGGCGGCCTTCATCGCCTCGTTGAACGCCGCGATCTCCGCGTTCGAGGTGTCGGAGGCGGCATGGCCGCGGGAGGTGAGCACGATGTTCCCGGCGTCCGGTCCGAGGATCTTGAGCACGCCCGGGGTGACCATCGAGGAGATGCCGGTGATCAGCCCCTCGTACCCGGCGGCCCGGAGCGCGGTCGCGATCCGGCCGGCGTCGGCGCCCGAACCCTGCAGGGACACCGCGTCGGGGTCGAGGCCGACCGCCTTGGCCGCCACCGTCGAGTAGTCGGCCGAGCCGATCGGGGCATAGATCATGGTCGCCCTGCCGCCGGCCTCCTCGACGCCCCTCCTGGCCCATTCGGCGCCGGCGCGGGCGGTCTCGTTGTCCCCGCCGATCACGACGACCTTCGGGCCGCCGCGCTCGACCGCGAGCTTCCCGGCGCCGACGCCCATGCCGACCGGGGTCGCGTTGATGGGGTAGGACACCGGGCTGGTCGCCTCGTTCTGGCCGTCGGCACCGCCGGGGCCGATGATCGGGATCCTGGCCTGCTCCATCACCGCCGCGATGGCCCCGATGTTGGGCGAGAGCGGGCCGACGACTGCGGCGACCTTCTCGGAGACGGCGCGCTGGGCGCAGGCCGTGGCCTCGTTGGGGTCGAACTTGTCGTTGCAGGTCAGCAACTCGACCTTGCGGCCGTCGATGCCGCCCTCGTCGTTGAGCCGGTCCACCGCGGCGGTCACGGCCGTCTTGAGCCACGGGACGGAGTAGACCTGGCTCTCGAACGACGCGATCGTCATGATCTTGACAGGGCCGTCGGACGCTCCCCCGGTGCCGCCGTCGCCGCACGCGGTGAGCAGCAGCGGGAGCACCGCGAGTCCGGCGAGAGTTCTCTTGCGCATGTCGTGCTCAGCCCTTCGCGATGTGGACGACCTGCTGCTCGGTGAAGGACCGCAGCCCGTCCTCGCCGTTGGCGACCCCGAGGCCGCTGTGCTTGGCGCCGGAGAAGGGCGCGTGGGAGGGCAGCATGGCGTGGCAGTTGACCCAGGCGGTGCCGCATTCGAGCTGTTCGGCGACGGCCCGGGCCTTCTCCTCGTCGGCGGACCAGACCGAGCCGGACAGGCCGTAGTCGGTGGCGTTGGCACGTGCCACCGCTTCGTCGACCGTGTCGTACTTCAGCAGCGGGATCGCCGGACCGAACTGCTCCTCGTCGACGATGCGCACCCCTTCCGCCACGTCGGCGAAGACCGTCGGCTCGAAGAAGTAGCCGCCACCGTCGACGGGTCTGCCGCCGGCCACGACCCGGGCGCCGCGGCCGACGGCGTCCGACACCAGCTCCGAGACGCGGTCGAACTGCGGACGGGTGGTCAGGGGGCCCATCGCGGTGGCGGGGTCGGTCGGGTCGCCGACGACCGTCGCCCGCGCCGCCGCACCGAACGCGTCGACGAAGTCCTCGTAGCGGTTCGCCGGGACGAAGATGCGCTTGGGGATGCAGCAGATCTGGCCGCAGTTGAACATGGAGAACGCGAACAGGGTGCCGGCGGTCTTCTCCAGGTCCGCGTCGTCGAGGACGATCGCCGCGTCATTGCCCCCGAGTTCGAGGGTGACCCGCTTGAGGTCGTGGGCGGCGTTGACGGCCACGGACCGCCCGGCCGGGATCGAACCGGTGAAACTGATCTTGCGCGGTACCGGGTGCGAGGTCATCGCCTTGCCGAGCTCGTCGCCGCCGGTGACGACGTTGATGACGCCCGGGGGCAGTACCTCGGCGCCGATCCGGCCCAGCAGCAGGGTCGAGAGCGGGGTGAACGGGGAGGGCTTGAGCACGACGGTGTTGCCGCCGCGCAGGGCCGGGGCGATCTTCCAGGTCCACATGCCGACCGGGCCGTTCCACGGCGTGATCGCGGCGACCACGCCCATCGGGCGGTGGGCCACCTCGATCCTGGCGGCGGCATCGTCCTGGATCACCCGCTTCGGCCACTCCAGCTCGGCGTAGTAGCGGATCCAGGGTGCCGAGGAGGCGACTTCGGCGGTGGCGACGGCCAGCGGCTTGCCGGTCTCCTGGACCAGGAGCGCGGTCAGCTCCTCCTGGTGGGCGTCGACGGCGTCGGCCAGGTCGCGCAGGGCCTGCCGGCGCGCGTCGTCGTCACGTTTCCACTGGGCGTGGGCGCGGGCGGCCGACGTCATGGCCTGGTCGAGCTGCTCCCGCGTGCACTGCGGGGCCTGCGCCTCGACGGCTCCGGTCGCGGGGTTGACGACGTCGAAGGTGTCACGTGCGTCGACGGGTTTCCCGTCGATCGTCATGCTCAGCATGGAAGTCCTCCACGTCCGGTCCAGAAGGGGTGAGCCACGTCGGGCAGGCGGCAGAGCGCCGGTGCACCAGGTGTTGCGCCGACCGTGATCAGTGACACATTATTCTGACAGTGCTTGGTTTCTTAAGCAATGACTTCACACCCGGTTCCGTTCCTTCCCCACGCCGCCCTCGAGGGAGATCGATGACTGCCACCGGCCGAGCCTTCGCCGCACCCGCGCCCGCACCCGATGCCCGCCCTGACCGGGCCGGCGGCCCGAGGATCCCGGCATGAGCGGCGGGATCGTGGTCGTCGGCGCCTCACTCGCGGGTCTGCGGGTCGCCGAGGCGCTGCGCGGCAACGGATACACCGGCCGGCTGCGGCTGGTGGGCGACGAGCCCCACCTCCCCTACGACCGCCCGCCGTTGTCCAAACACGTGCTGACCGGCGAGTGGGAGGCCGGACGCACCGCGCTGACCACCTCCGCGAAGCTCGCCGAGGCCGGCATCGAGACCGTGCTCGGCGCACGTGCCGTCGCGGCGGACACCGAGTCCGTCACGCTCGCCGACGGCACCCGGATCGCCTACGACCGGCTCGTCGTGGCCACCGGCGCCGCCGCCCGCACCTGGCCGGGCACCGCTCCCGGCGGGCGCGTCCACCGGCTGCGCACCCTCGACGACGGCGTCCGGTTGCGCACCGCGCTGGCGGAGGGCGGCCCGGTCGTCGTCGTGGGCGGCGGTTTCATCGGACTCGAGGTCGCGGCCGCCGCCCGCGGGTACGGGCTGGACGTCACCGTCGTGGAACTCGCCGGCACGCTTCTCGAGCCCGTCCTCGGCCCGGAGATCGGCGCCTGCTTCACCCGGCTGCACCGGGCCGAGGGCGTGCGGGTGCTGACCGGCGTCCCCCTCACCTCGCTCCGGGAGGGGACCGGCGCCGTGACCGTCCGGCTCGCCGACGGCACCGAACTCACCGCCGCCCATGTCGTGGTGGGCATCGGCGCCGAACCGAACAACGCTTGGCTGGGCGGCCTCGGTCTCGACGACGCGGCGGGCGTGCCGTGCGACGCCCGCGGCCGGGCCGGCGACCGGGTGTGGGCACTCGGCGACGTCGCGGCCTGGGAACAGCCGGTCCACGGCGACCGCGTACGCCACGAGCACTGGACGTCCGCGGTCGACCAGGCGGCCGTGGTGGCGGCCGCGGTCCTCGGCCGGGAGCCGGCCCGCCCCCAGGCGCCGCCCTACTTCTGGAGCACGCAGTACGACGTGAACTTCCAGTTGGCCGGCCGCCCGGACCTCGCCGCCTCGGTCCAGGTCCTCGAAGCGGGCGAGGACGGGGCCGACCGCGGCACCGTGTTCGCCCTCACCGACGCGACGGGCCGCCGCGTCGCGGTCGCCGCCTTCCACAACCCGCGCCGCTTCCTGCGGCTGCGCCGCGAACTCCGGGAAGAACCCACCGAGGCGCCGAGCCGGCCGTGACCGACCGAAAGGGCCGGTGACTCCCGCGCCGGTACGGGCGGCCGCTCCCCGGCCGCCCGTACCGGCGCGCAGTGCGCACCGCGCTTCTCACTCGTCGTCCCACCACGGGTAGAACGGGGGCATGTCGGTGTGCGCGCTGCCCGTGAAGCGGGGCTCCCGCTTCTCGCGGAAGGCCTCGACGCCTTCCCTGCCGTCCGCCGTGCTGGTGTAGAACATCGCCAGGGAGTCGATCCGGTGCGCCTCCCTCGGGTGCGGCAGGGCGCTGTTGCGGTACATCATCTGCCGGGTGAGCGCGACGGCGACCGGCGACCGGTTCCGCGAGATCCGCCGTGCCAGCTCCTGCGCCTCCTCGAGCAACGACGCGGCGGGGACGACACGGCTCACCAGTCCGCCCTCCCGGGCCTCCTGCGCCGAGAGGATCTCGGCCGAGTAGACCCACTCCAACGCGCGGGCCATGCCGACGATCCGCGGCAGGAACCAGGTCGAGGCCGCCTCGGGGACGATGCCCAGCTTGCCGAAGACGAAGCCGATGCGTGCCTCCTCCGACGCCAGCCGGACGTCCATGGCCAGGGTCATCGTCGCCCCGATGCCCACGGCCGCGCCGTTGACGGCCGCGATCACGGGCTTGCGGCAGTCGAAGATCGCCAGGGTCACCCGGCCGCCGGTGTCGCGCACGCCCCGCAGGATCTCCGGGTCGTCGAGGTCGTCCAGGTCGGACAGGACCGGCTGCCGGGACTCGTCCAGCCCGAACACATTGCCCTCGGCGGCCAGTTCCATCCCGGCGCAGAAGGCCCGGCCGGCTCCCGTCACCACCACGGCACGGACCTCGTCACGCGAGTTCACTGCGGTGAACAGCGCCACGAGTTCGTCCGCCATGTCGACGGTGAAGGCGTTCAGCCGGTCCGGGCGGTCGAGGGTGACGGTGAGGATCCCCTCGTCGTCCAGGTCCGTCGACAGGGTCCGGAACCCTCCCGCGTCCGTTCCCGCGCTCATGCTCCGCATACGATCCCTCGATCCGTCCGATCTACCGATCGTCAGAAATTCATCTACCGATGGGATTATGGTGGTGGCCGCGGGCGGCGTGCAAGGGTGTGCCGCACGTCCGGAGCAGGGCAGGGACGAGGATGGGTCACATGAGCGAGACGAGCAGGGAATGGCCGCGCCCCAAGATCCGGCCCCGCAAGGCCGAGGTGAGGAACGACCAGATCTTCGAGACGGCCGCCCGGCTGTTCTACGAGAAGGGGTACGCGGCCACGTCCCTGCAGGACCTCGCCAACGCGGTGGGCCTGCAGAAGGGCAGCCTCTACTACTACATCGACTCCAAGAAGGACCTGCTCTTCGCCGTCACCGACTACGCGCACACCTTCTTCGTCGAGCTCACCCAGAACGCCGAGGCCGAGGGCGGCACACCGCTGCAGACCCTGGAGCGCATGCTGTACCAGCACGCCAGGTTCGCCGCCGAGCACTTCCACGTGACGGCCGCCTTCTACAACGAGCGGTCGGCCCTGTCCGACGAGTACCAGGAGCGCATCGTCGCCACCCGCGACGCCTACGAGGCGTCCCTGCGCCGGCTCGTCAGGAGCGGCCAGGAGGCCGGTGAGATCGCCGCGGACCTGGACCCCCGGCTCGCGGTGTTCGGCGTGCTGGGCATGCTCAACTGGATCCACCAGTGGTACCGCCCGGGCGGGGAACTGACCCCGTCCGAGATCGCCGCGGCACTGAGCCGGCAGGCCGTCCGCTCCTTGCTCCCGCGCACCGACGCGGACTGAGCCTGCCGGGCCCGTGTCCTTCGAGGGAGGCCCCTCGTCAGACGCGGGCGGACACCAGGCGGCGTCCCGTCTCGGTCGCGGTCTCCCGCTCGTCGCCGTACCAGGTGCGCAGGGAGAGCGCGCGCTTGTAGAACCAGTGCAGTTCGTGTTCGTGGGTGAAGCCGATGCCGCCGTGGATCTGCAGGGCGTCCTCGCACACCGAGCGGCCGGCCTCGGCGGCGGCGCCCTTGAGGGCCAGGGCCGCGAGGGCGAAGGACTCCGGGGCGAGCGTCGCCGAGTCGTCCGCCACGGCCTCGACGAAGCTCTCCAGCATGATCACCCGCTGGGCGGCGGAGGCCGCGATGTGTTTGACCGCCTGGAAACTTCCGATGGGGCGGCCGAACTGCTCGCGCTGCCGGGCGAACGCGACGCTCAGGTCGAGGACGTGGCGGGCGATCCCGGCGAGTTCCGCGGCGACCAGCACGCGCTGCCAGCCGCGCAGGGCGGTCACGAGGGCCGCCCCGTCCTCGCGCCACGCGACGACGTCGCCCGGCCCGACCGCGACCCCGTCGAGCGTCACCCGCGCGTAGCTCGCCCCCGGGTCCGTGCTCCGGTGCCCGGTGACGGTGACGCCGGGCCGGTCGCGGTCGACGACCAGGACCGCTGACGCGCCGTCCGGGCCGCCGCCGTCGACGACCGCGACGAACAGGTCCGAGACCGCCCCGAAGCGCACCAGGTCCACCGACCCGGCCAGTGTGCCGGCGTCCAGGGTCAGTGAGCCGTTGGCCGCGCGCCAGTCGAGTGTGGTCCCCGGGTCCAGGACCGCCACCCGTCGCCGGCCGGTCAGCGCGGCGGCCAGCCGGGTCCGTGCTCCGTCGGCGCGGGCCGTGCTCAGCAGCAGTCCCGGCAGCAGCATCTGTTCCAGCAGGGGCCCGGTCAGCAGTCGCCGCCCGAACAGCCGGAACAGCGGCACGAGAGCGGCGGGAGACAGCCCGAGGCCGCCGTCCGCCTCGGGCGCGACCAGCCCGAACCAGCCCTGGGCCGCCGCTTCGTCGAGCAGGCGCCGGTCCTCGCCCTGGGACCGCAGTGCGGCGAGCCTGCGCTCGTCCGGGTAGCCGCGGTCCAGGAACGCCCCGACCGCTCGCAGGATCTCCTCGTCAGCCACGGGGCAGCCCCAGCAGTCGCTCACCGATGATGTTCTTCTGGATCTGGGACGTCCCGCCGTAGACGGACGCCGCCCGGGAGTAGTAGTGCTCCTTGACCCACCGCGGGCCGTCGAGGCCGAACGGAGCCCGGTCGGCCGCCAGGCGGAACGGTCCGAGCAGGTCGGTGACGGACGCGTAGAGGAGCTGTTCCACCTCGTTGAGGCCGAGCTTGTCCACCGAGTCCAGGGGGCTCGGGATCTCGCCGGCGACCTGCCGTCGCACGGTCCGGCGGGTGAGCGCCTCCAGGGCCCGCACCGCCGTGTAGGACCGGCCGAGCTGCTCCAGTACGCGGTCCGGGGGTTCGGTGCCGACCGCGTCGGCGTGGCCGCGGATGTCCCGCACGGCCTCCTCGACCGCCACCTCGTACTCCACCCGTCGGCGGAGCGTGTAGGAACCCCGCTCGTGGCTCAGGGTGTCCTGGGCGATGGCCCAGCCCTCGTGGAGCCCGCCGACGAGGTTGCGCACCGGCACGCGGACGTCCTCGAGGAAGACCTCGCAGAACTCGTCGTCCCCGGTCATCTGCACCAGCGGCCGTGCGGTGACGCCGGGGCTGCTCATGTCGACGAGGAGGTAACTGATGCCCCGGTGCTTGGGCGCGTCCGCGTCCGTGCGGGCCAGCAGCGCGCACCACTGCGCCTTGTGGGCCCAACTCGTCCACACCTTCTGGCCGTTGATGACGAACTCATCGCCCTCCAGGCGTGCGCGGGTGCGCAGCGAGGCCAGGTCGGATCCGGACTCCGGCTCCGAGAAGCCCTGGCACCAGATGTCCTCGCCGGACAGCAGGCGGGGCAGCAACTGCTCGCGCTGCCAGTCGAGTCCGTAGGTCTCGATCGACTTGCCCACGACGTCCACACCGATCAGGCCGATGGGCTGCGGGGCGCCCGCGCGGGCGAGTTCCTCGGAGAAGACGAGCTGGTGCAGCGGGCTCAGGCCCTGCCCGCCGGCCTTCCTGGACCAGGCGATTCCCACGAACCCGGCCTCGTAGAGGGTCTTCTGCCACTCCCGCAGGACGGTGAAGCGGCCTTCCAGGTCGAGCGGGACCTCGGGGATGTCGGCCCGGGCGAGCCAGGCCCGGACCCGTCGGCGGTAGGCGTCCAGGTCCGCGTCGTTCCGTGACGTGTCGGTCATGGCCCGGATCACTTCCCCGTGTACTGCGGCTCGCGCCGCTCGAAGAAGGCCCTGACGGCCTCCTTGGCGTCGCCGTGTGCGGAGAGTTCGCCGGTGAGGCTCTGCTCGAACGCGTAGCCGTCCTTGAGCTCCATGTACTCGATGCGGTTCAGGCTGCGCTTGGCCATCCTGATGGCGACCGGGCTGTGCCGGGCGATCCGCCGGGCCAGCTCGGTGGCGGCGGCGAGCAGACGGCCTTCGGGGACGACGCTGTCGATGCCGCCGTACCGGGCCAGTTCCTCGACCGGGACCAGGTCGGCGGTGAAGTGCATACGGCGCACCAGCGCCTGCGGGACCAGGCGCGAGGCGTGCTTGGCCCCGCCCATCGCACCGACCTGGATCTCGGGGAGCCCGAACCTGGCGCCCTCGGCGGCCACGACCATGTCGCACGAGCCGGCCAACGCCAGCCCCGTCCCCACGGCGACGCCGTGGACGGCCGCGATCACGGGCAGGGGGCAGTCGTAGATCGCCCAGAACGCCTCCCGCACGTGCCGCATGCGCTCGCCGGCGTTCTCCGGATTCATGGTCAGGAACTCGTCGAGGTCGTTCCCGCCGCAGAAGTGCTTGCCGGCCCCCGTCAGGACGACGACCCGTGCCTCGGGCGCGTGGCGCTCGATCCCACCGAACAGGGCCTTGATCTCGTCGTACATCGGCACGCCGACGGCGTTGACCGGCGGGCGGTCCATCGTGACGGTCGCGACGTGGTCCGTCGTCCGCACGTCCAGGAACTGGAATTCCGACATCTCTGCGCTCACCTTCCGCCGCTTCCCCGCCCGCTCCCCTGGGCCGACCGAGCGGCCGAGAAAAATCGACCGGTCGGTAGAATGGTGGCAGCACCTCATCCCGCACGCAAGCGTTCGGGGTGCTCCGTGCGCGGCCGGCGGCCGGGGACGGGTGCGGCTACGCCTCTCCCAGGCCGCGTTCGAGCCGACGGATCGCCGTGGCGAGCAACTCCCCCAGGTCTGCCCCGTCCTGCGCCAGCCAGTGCTCGTACGCGGAGATCGCCGCGGCGAGGAGGGCGTAGCCGAACAGGCGGGGCACCATGTCGGACGGCGACAGCCCCTTGCGCGCCGCCACGTACTCGCTGACGATCGCGCGCCACTCCGCGTAGCGCAGGGTGGCGTCGGCCTGGAGCGTGGGAACGGTGAGGATGAGTTCCATGCGCTGCCGGTGCCACGGCACCGACGCGTCGTCGTACCGGTTGAACTCGACGACCGCGTGGCACAGGGCGTCCATGACCGGAGTGCTCGGGTCGGTCGCGCTCAACAGGTCGCGAAAGCCGGTCAGTTGCTGCTCGAAGTCACCCCACACCAGGTCGTTCTTCGACGAGAAGTAGCGGAAGAACGTCCGGCGGCCGATGCCTGCCGCACCGGCGATGTCGTCCACCGTGGTGGCGTCGAAGCCCTGCCGGGCGAACAGTTCGAATCCCAGCCGTTCCAGGTCGGCCCGCGAGGTGGCGCGCGGGCGCCCGCTCCTGGCGGGCATACCGCCGATCACGCCTTTCGTGGGCGACTCCACTCGCGCAACCCTTCCCCGGTCGGCCGGCCCGAACTCCCGTGCCGCACCGCACGAACGGCCCGGCCCTGACAACATACGCCGACGCGGGAGCGGTGCGCCGTCCGATGCCGGGCGGCAGCCCGTTCAGCGGCGGCCGTCCGGGGCCCGCGGGTCCCGGGCGCCGGGGGCCGGGGGCCGCGGCACCCCGGCGCCGGCCCGTGGCCCCCGCCGGGGTTGGTGCCGCGCGGACGTCCGGGCCGGGACGATGCGGGGGCGGAGGGCGGCCGTGGAACGGCCCTTGACGGCGGAGATCCACACGCCGCTGCCGTAGGCGAGGTCGTCCAGGCGGCGGGCGATGCCGTACCGGAGGGGATCCAGCCCGGCCTCGTCCCACCGGCGTTCGAGGGCGATGTCCAGGACCGCCGCGACGGCGGTGGCGCGGCGTACCCGGGAGGAGGCCAGGCAGCCGAGGACGGTGAGCGGCCACCAGTGGCGGGTGAGCAGTGCCGAGCCCTGGGCCACGGCGGACACGGCGCCACCGGCGGTGAGCCGGGCCGCGTGGCGGACGGGCTGCCCGGTGCCGCGCAGGGTGTCCGCGATCCGTGCGGCGGCGACGGTGCAGAGGCCCGCGGCGACCGGCAGGGACCAGCGGCGCTGCGCGGCCAGGGCGACGACCAGCCCGGCGCTCCAGGGAGCGAGGACGGCGGGGGCGATGTTCCGGGGATGGCGTTCGGCGAGGGGGTGGGCGCCGGTGCCGTACACCGCCTTGCGCCGGAACCAGTCGCGCAGGGCGACCCTGTGTTCGTGGGCGGCCTCGACGGACGGTTCGTACCGGACGCGCCGGCCGTCGCGCACCAGGCGCCAGCACAGGTCGACGTCCTCCCCCACGCGCAGGCGCGTGTCGAAGCCGTCCCCGAGCGCGTCGACGCGGGCGACCACACAGGCGCTGGGGACCCAGGAGACCGGTGTCCCGGGGCGGACCGGGGCCGGTTCCGCGCCCAGGTCGAGGGAGGACCGGATCCGTTCGTAGCGGCCGAGCCATCCGGAGGAGGCGGGGGTGGCCAGGCCGGTGATCCTGGGGACGGCCATGGCGACGCGGGGGTCGGCGAAGTGCCGCAGCAGGGTGGGCACCGTGGCGCGCGGCAGGACGATGTCGGAGTCGACGAAGACGACGTAGGGCGTGGTGACGAGGCGCAGTCCGGCGTTGCGCGCGCCCGCCGGCCCCACGTTCGCGGTGAGCGGGAGCAGCCGCGCACCGTGTTCGGCGGCGACGGCGGCGACGAGGCCGGGGCGGCGGGAGGCGTCGTCCACGACGACGACCGGGCTGCGTTCCGGGAGGCCGGCCAGGAGACGGGCGAGTTCCCGGGGCCGGTCGCGCACCGGGATCACGTACGTGCAGCTCGGCTCCTCCCCGCCGTCCGGCCCGGCGTGCGGGGGCAGGGCGTGGACGGCGGGGTGGGCCAGACCGGTCTCCAGCAGACGGTCCGCCAGGACCGCGCCGGCCGCGTCCCGCACGCGCACCGTGCGGCCGGACAGCAGCGGCCGGGCGCGGGCGCCGAGCCGGACGAGACGGACCGGGCTTCCGCCGAGGAGGACCCGGCCGCCGTCGAGCACGCGGGTGGACCGGTCGAGGGTGACCTCGAAGCCGTGGGGAAGCGTCATCGGGCGGCCCCTTCCCCGCGGGCGACGACGGACGGAGCGGCGGGCCCGGCCGTGGGACGCGCCGGCGCGGAGGCCGCGGCCGGCCCGAGGAGGCGGCCCCGGTGGTCCGTGCGGCCCGCGGCGATGCGGCGTACGGCGGCGGACACCATCGCCTCCAGGGCCGCCCGGCCCTCCTCGGCCGTCGCCCCGGCCGGGTCGCCGAGCACTCCGGAGGGCGACACCGCGCGCACACCGCGGGCGATCAGTTCCGGCATGAGGGAAGCCAGTGGCCGCGTCTCACCGGCCACCGCGTCGGGCAGGCGGACGTCGGCGGGCGCCAGGTGCAGCATCAGGGACGTCTCGGCGCGGCCGGCGTGCGCGTCGCCGCCGGGCGTCCCGCAGCCGAGCCACGCCACGTCGTGGCCCTCGTCGCGGAGTCGGCCGACCGCCGCGTCGAGCGTGGGCACGTTGCCTCCGTGGCCGTTGACGAGGACGACGCGCCCGGCCCACAGCGACAGCGACCGCACGGTCTCCACCAGGAGGACGCGCAGCGCGTCGTGGCCGATGGAGACCGTGCCGGGGAAGTCCGCGTGCTCGCCGCTCGCGCCGTAGGCGATGGTCGGCGCCAGCAGGACGGGGCGGCCCGCGCACTGCGCCGTCAGGCGTTCCGCGGCCAGCCGTGCGACGGACTCGGCGATGACGCTGTCCGTGTTCAACGGCAGGTGCGGACCGTGCTGTTCGGTCGAGCCGACGGGCACGAGCACCCAGGCGCCGGCCGGCACTTCCGGCCAGGTGGAGCGCTCCAGTTCCCGGGGCCCGCGCGGCCGCCGGGGACGGGCCGGCATCACCGGCCGGCCGTGTCGGCGGCGCGCGGGGCGCCGGCGACGCGCGTGAAACCGTCCGGGACGACCAGGTCGTCCGGCGACAGGTCACGGGCCGAGGAGCGGCCCAGGCCGAGCACCGCCGAATCGAGTCCTCCCCGCAGGATGTCCAGGACGTTCTCCACGCCCGCCTGCCCGTTCGCGGCCAGGCCCCACAGGTAGGCGCGGCCGATCAGGACCGCTCGCGCGCCGAGCGCTAGGGCCTTCGCGACGTCGCCGCCGCGGCGGACGCCGCCGTCGAGGAGGACCTCGACGTCGTCGCCGACGGCTTCGGCGATCGCGGGCAGCAGCCGGATGGTGGCGGGCGTGGTGTCCAGGTTGTTGCCGCCGTGGTTGGAGACCGAGATCGCCGACACGCCGGCGTCGACGGCCCGCAGTGCGTCGTCGACCCGGCTCACGCCCTTGAGCAGGAACGGGCCGCCCCATTCCGTACGCATCCACTCGACGTCCTCCCAGGTCGGCGGCGGGGTCCGCATCCACTCGCCGTAGGCGCCGAAGAACGTCGGGGCCTTTCCGCCCTTCGGCCGGAGGTTGGGGGTGGTCAGGTCGGGGATCCGGCCGGAGCGGAGGAAGGCCCACCACCAGCGCGGGTGCGGCAGCACGTCCGGTGCGAACGCGAGCGCCGTCCTGGGGGTGATCCTCTCCGGAATGGGCGGGCTCCCCCAGTCCCGGCCGTGGGAGAAGGACCAGTCCAGCGTGGCGATGAGCGCCTTGGCGCCCGCGGCCCGGGCGCGCTCCATGCGCTGCGCCATGGCGTCGCGCGTGCCGGTCCAGTACATCTGGTAGAAGACGTTCGGATGGGCCTCGGCGACCTCTTCCAGCGGCTTGGAGGCGAACGAGCTCAGCCCCATGATCACGCCCCGGTTCGCCGCCGCTCGTGCGACCGCCACCTCGCCGTCGGGGTGGACGGCCTGCACACCGGTCGGTGAGATCACCACCGGTATCGAGGAGGGGACGCCGAGGACGGTCGTGGAGAGGTCGCGTTCCGCGTGGTGTCCCACGACCCGCGGGGCGAAGCCCAGTTCGGCGAACGCGCCGGTGTTGTCGTCGAGCGTGCGGCCCCCTTCGGAGCCGGCCACGAGCGCGCCGTAGACAGTGCTCGGCAGGTACTTCTCGGCGCGGCGCCGGGCTTCCTCGACGGTCTCGAACCAGGGGTTCCTGCGCATGTACGGCTCTCTCCTGCGGTAGGGACGGTGACCGGGGACGAACCTGAAGGAACGGGCGGTGCGACGACGGCGTCAGTCGCCGTCGCGGGGGAGGACCATTCCGGCCAGCGGGTGTTCGACGCAGTCCCCGACCGGTGGCCGGTCCCGGTCCGGGCGGCGTGCGAGGACGACGTCCACGGGGCCCCGCCCCCGTGCGGGCGTGGTGCGGTGGGAGTGGTCGCCGGAGGGTTTCGGGAGGTGGCCGCGGTCCTTCGGGCGCCGGGCCAGCAGCCGCTCCCCGTGTCCCTGGACGCACTCGGGGTCGGGTCCGTCCAGCGGGAGCCCGGTGAAGAACTTCGCCGCCATGCAGCCGCCCTTGCAGGTGTCGTAGAACGCGCAGGAGGCGCACGCCCCACCGGTCTGCGGCTCGCGCAGGCTCCGGAACAGCTCCGACTCCCGCCACACCCCGGTGAAGCCGCCCGGCCGGCGGACGTTCCCGGCGAGGAACTCGTCGTGGATCGCGAACGGGCACGCGTACACGTCACCGACCGGGTCGATCAGGCACACCACGCGTCCGGCCCCGCACAGGTTCAGGCCCGGCAGCGCCTGCCCGTAGGCGGACAGGTGGAAGAAGGAGTCGCCCGTGAGCACGGTGTCGCCGTGGGCCACCAGCCAGTCGTACAACTGGCGCTGCTGCTCCGGCCGCGGATGCAGTTCGTCCCACACGTCCGCGCCGCGGCCGGAGGGACGCAGCCGGGTCAGCCGCAGCTGCGCGCCGTGGCGGTCGGCGAGGGCCTTGAACTCGTCCAGTTGCGGGATGTTGTGGCGGGTGCACACCACCGACAGCTTGAAGCCGGTCATCCCGGCGTCCGCCAGGTTGCGCATCGCGCGCAGGGCCGTGGCGTGGGAACCGGCCCCGCGTACGGCGTCGTTGACCTCGGCGGTGGCGCCGTCGAGCGAGATCTGTACGTCCACGTAGTCGTTGCGGGCGAGCCGCCGGGCGACCTCGGGTGTGATGCGCACGCCGTTCGTGGAGAACTTCACGCCCACGTGGTGCGCGGTGGCGTAGTCGAGCAGTTCCCAGAAGTCCGCGCGGACGGTGGGCTCGCCGCCGCCGATGTTGACGTAGAAGACCTGCATGGCCTCCAGTTCGTCGATGACGGCCTTGGCCTCCTGCGTGGTCAGCTCCCGCGGGTCGCGCCGGCCCGAGCTGGACAGGCAGTGCGTGCAGGACAGGTTGCAGGCGTAGGTGAGTTCCCAGGTCAGGCAGATCGGGGCGTCGAGACCGTGCTCGAAGAGGTCCACCAGGCGTGTGGCACCGGGCGCGGGCCCCGACGTCTGCGGGCTTGCGGTCATGGGATCCGGTTCCTTTCGACGACCATCGACGACCGGGTGAGTGCGGCCAGGGCCTGCCCGTACCGGGGCATGTCCTCGTCGTCGACACCGGCCGCCGAGCAGGCGGCCCGCGCGGTGGGCGCCGTCGCCAGCGCCTGCACCACGGCCAGCAGTCTGCGGTCCTTGAGGAAGGTGAGCTTGCGGGTGCCGAAGTGGTACAGCAGCGCACCGAAGGGTTCCGGCCGCACCGAGACCTGCGGGTGCAGGTCCCAGGCGCGGTCGAGGTTCAGGGCGGTCATGCGCGCGGCCTAGTAGACGCCGCACATGCCGTCGATCGAGACCTCCTCGATCAGGTCGTCGGCCTCGACGACGTCACCGGCCGAGGGGGTCTCGTCGAGGTGATTGCGCTCGGTCTGGCTGGAGTCGATGTCGTTCATGCGGCTCTCCCTGAGCGGATGGGGTCGCAGGGCTGGGTCCGTGGAGGGGGTGCGCGGACGAAGGCGCACCGCTGGGCGTCTCGGACGGGCAGTCCGGCGTGCGCGGGCGGACGGGGTACGGGACGGCGGAGCACACTCGGGGATCACCGGAACCACCGGCCGCACCTTTGAGCACCAGAGAGTATTGACATGCGGTGCCAAAAGGAAGGTACTGGTGACGGGTATTTCCGCCGGGGCCGTTCCCGGTCCGCCGCGCGGGGGTCCGTCCGCTCCCCGGCCGCGCGCACGTGAACCGTCCCGGTGGGGCCGACCCGCTGAACCGCCCCGCGCGGCCACCGCCGTGCCCGCCGTCGCAAGGAGGAGGGACATGGGACCCGGTGCCCGGGGAACGCTCCCGCCGCCCGTACCCCGTCGCCGCACCACGGCCCCGGTGCGGTGCGGCGGCCACGACGTCGTCGTGGTCGGCGCCGGGACAGCGGGCTCGGTTCTCGCGGCCCGGCTGTCCGAGGATCCCGACCGGAGCGTGCTCGTGGTGGACGCCGGACCGATACCGCGCGGCCGGGCCGGTTTCGGCCCGGCGCTGCTGGACGCGCGCCTGGTTCCGGGCGCGCGGCCGGGCCACCCCGCCACGAGCGCGCACCTCGTGCGTCTCACCCCGAAGCGTCCGTGGCGGGTCCCTCGCGGGCGTGTGCTGGGCGGCTCGAGCACCGTCAACGGCGGCTACTTCGTGCGGGCCCGGCGCGAGGACTTCGACCGCTGGGCCGCCGCGGGGAATCCCGCGTGGGCCTACGAGAGGGTCCTGCCGCTGCTGCGCGCGCTGGAGACCGACCTCGACTACGGTGCCGGCGACCTGCACGGCGACCGGGGCCCGATGCGCGTCCGGCGAAGCCGCCTGGACCACCCGGCCGCCGCGGCGTTCCACGACGCGGCCCGCGCCCTGGGCTTCCCCGACGACCCCGACAAGAACGACCAGGCGTCACCCGGCTTCGGGCCGGTGCCCTCCAACGCGATCGACGGAGTGCGGCACAACGCCGGGCTCAGCTACCTGCCCCCCGAGGTGCTCGACCGCCCCAACCTCACCGTCGTCGGCGGCTGCACGGCCCGCCGGGTCGTCGTCGCACACGGCCGCGCCACGGGCGTCGTCGTCGAACGCGACGGCCGGCACCGCGTCCTCGCCGCCGGCGCCGTCGTGCTCAGCGCCGGCGCCCTCGTCACCCCCCATCTGCTCCAGCTCTCCGGGATCGGACCGCGCGCCGACCTCGAACGAGTCGGCATCCCCGTGGTCCGGGACGCCCCCGCCGTGGGCTCCGGCTTCAGTGACCACCCGCAGCTGGTCCTGGAGTGGGCCCCTCGCGACGACTGGGCCGAACCGCCGGACTCGTGGCTCGGTGGCTGCCTGCACCTCACCTCCTCGGACGGCGCGTCCGCGGGCCCCGGCGGCCCGGGCGACCTGGAGATCCTCCAGTCCCTGGTCCCCCTGTCCCGGCTCGTGACCGGGGGCGCGGGCGCCGCCGGTGGCCCTCTGCCGTTCCTCGTGGCCGCCCAGGCCCCCCGCCCCACCGGCCGGCTGCGCATCCGCTCGGCCGACCCCGCCACGCCTTTGAGCATCGACTACGGCTACCTCGGCAGCCGCGAGGACCGCCGCCGTCTCCGGGAAGGCGTCCGTGTCACCGCGGCCCTCCTCGAAAGCCCGCCCTTCGCCGGTCCCGCCCGTGGCCTGCTCGGCCCCGGCCCCGAGGTCCTGGACGACGACCGGTCCCTCGACCGGTGGATCCACGAGCACCTCGGGACCGCTCAGCACACCTGCGGCACGGTACCGATGGGGCCCGCCGACGACCCCGAGCACGCTGCCGTGGACCAGTTCGGACGCGTCCACGGCGTACGGGGGCTGCGTGTCGCGGACACCTCGATCCTCCCGGACACGCCGCACCGGGGACCCGCGGCGACCGCCGTCCTCATCGGTGAACTCATCGCCCAAGCGATCCGGCTCGACCTGCCCTGAGCGGGCCGAAATCCCGGCGGTCGCGGTCGGCCTGACCCCGCGCCACCTCCGGTGGCGAACACGGCGTCCCCGGTTGCGACGGGGCCGCCTCTTCCGGGGCGGACCCGTCGCGTTGCAGGGCAACCTTCCGGGAGGTCCAGGAGTCATGAGTGTGCGTCACCGATCCGGTGCCGCACGACGTCCGAGCCACGGAAGGTCTCATGATCCCTCTCGCCGCCGTGCGGCGCACCGTCTCCGCGTTGGCGCTGGCCGCACTGGCCGGCGCGGCACTGGTCAGTCCCGCGCACGCCCAGGAGGAACCGCTGCCGGTCTCGGTCACCGGCCCCGACCGTGTGGACCTCCCGCTGCGGCCGGAGCCCGGTGAGCCGGGAGAGCCGGGTGAGCCGCAGATCGAGCTGGGGCTCCGGGCGCCCGGTGAACCGGTACCGGACGAGGACGGCATCACCTGGCCGATCCACACCGGCGAGTACACGGTCACCGTGGACGCGAGCTCCCTGGCCGGCGTCGCCGCGGTGGACTTCTCCCGCCTCGGCGGGTGGCAGGGGTGCTCCGTCGACGGGCTCGTCGCCACCTGCAGCGGCTACGAGATCTACGCGGGCCGGGACTACAACGACCTCGGTGGCATCCGCCTCGATGCGACCGACGAGAGCGCCGCGGGCGACTTCGGCACCATCGAGATCACGGCCGCGGGCGAGGGCCTGGCCTTCACCGGGCACACGGTGGACGTGCTGGTGGGCGGCCCGGAACTGCTGATGAAGCGGCTGACCGAGCCCGAGGGCTTCCGGGCCGGCGACACCTTCCGGGCGCCGCTGGGCTTCCGCAACGCCGGCGGGCTGGGCGGTGACGGCGTCGTGCTGCGGATCTTCGGCAGCCGGGGCCTGTCCTTCCCCAGCACCTTCGGCAACTGCTGGTACGACCCGCGCGACCCCGACGACGTGTTCGGACGTTCCACGGCGCTCTGCGTCTTCGACGGCGAGTTCGCGGGCGGGACGGCATACGGGCTGAGCGCGCCCTTCCCGATCGAGACGGCCGGCTTCGCCCTCCACGACGTGATGTCCTACAGCTTCAGCGCGGTGCCCGCCGAGCAGGCGCGGGAGCTGCCGGCCGAAGGCGACTACCGGGCGGGGGACGGGCCGGAACTGGAGCTGGTCCGCGTGCCGGACGCGGACCCGGCCGACTACACCCGCTACGCGGAGACGGACTTCCCGACGGCGAACACCTTCGACCTCGATCTGACCGGTGAGCGGCTGCGGGCCCGCAAGGGCAGCACGGTGTCGGTGGACATCGGCTTCACCAACCACGGCCCCGCCTGGCTGGCCCTGCTCCGCTCCGGCGGCGAGCCGATCGGCTTCTGGGTCGACCTCCCCCCGGGCACCACGGCCACCGCGGTCCCCGAGAGTTGCCGGCCCGGCTGGGAGGGCGCCGAGGGCGACTACCTCTGCTTCATCGACACGCCGATCCTGGAGGACGCCTCCCGCACCTTCACCTTCGGTCTCCGCGTCGACGAGGTGATCAAGAACGCCACCGGCCGGGCGTTCTTCGCGTACACGATGCCGAACGAGGGCAACCCGGCGAACGACTCCGGGACGATCGTGCTGAACCCGACGGGCAAGCACTGATCGTCGGCCGACTCGGCACAGCGGGTCCGTCCTTCCGGGCGGGCCCGCTCCCGTGTGTCCGAGGGGGCACGCATCGGGCGGGCGGGGCCGAGGGAACGGCCGCGCCCCCGTCCCGTGCCTGGCGTGACGCCCAGCGGGTCGAGTGCTTCCCGGCAGGTGTCGTCCGCGCCCGGGAGGCCCCGGGAGATCTCTGATGCCGGCTCGTTGCGCGCCCGGTCCATTCGGCGCGACGCCCCTCTCGTCGAGGCCGGAGGCGCTTTCGGTTGCCCTCGGGGTGCCTGCCGGGTCCCTTCGTCAGGTGCGCCTCGCTCATTCGGGTTTCCACCCGGACCGAAACACGGGACACGGGGGCGGCCGCGCGCGGGATGGGAGGCTGCCGCATGCCCGCGTTACAGTCAGACTGGAACCGCCTGTGCGTGAAGGTGTGAGGAGCCATGACTGCCCAGCCCCAGGCCACCAGTGCGGCCTTCCTGCTCACCGTCCTCGGGCGGCGGGTGCGCGAGGACATCGAACAGGTGCTCAGGCCGACCGGCTACACGCTGCGTCACCTGTCCGCCCTCGGTCACCTCAAGCGCGAGCCCGGGATGTCCTACAGCGAGTTGGGGCGGCGCAGCGGTGTCACCGCGCAGAGCGCCCAGGCGACCGTCCGGCGGCTGGAGGAACGCGGGGCCGTCGAACGCCGCACGGACCCCGGGCGGGGTCTCACCGCCGAACTCCACCTCACCGCCACCGGCGAAGACCTGCTCGAAGCCGGACGGAACGCCTACGCCCGTGCGGATGCCGTCCTGGAGCGCGTCCTCGGCGCCCAGGCGCACCGGGACCTCACCGCGGCCCTCCTCACGGCCCTCTCCGGCTACCCCGGGCGATGAGGCCACGCGACTCACCGGTCGCACCGTGACGGCAGCCCGGCCGGCCCGCTCTCGCGGAAGCGGACGACCGGCTCCTCGGGGGAACGTGCCGTCGGCCCACTGCGCGGCCACCGAGGGCTGGACCTCGTCACGCAGGAACGCCCCGGTTCCGAGGAGAACCGTGCGCTCCTCCTCCGTCAGGGTGGCCTCGAAGTCGTAGGAGCCGGCGGCGTTCTGCCGCTCCGCGGGAGGAGTCACGGGGCCCTTCTCCCCCGCTGTGCCGTGGGATGCACGAGCAGGCGGGGAGCGCCGCCGCGGGGAGGCGCGCGGTGACCGCGCGCTGCCGCGCACGGTGACGGGGTGGTCGTGAGACGGCCGATGGCGGGTATAGGGGGTGCCGTCAGGACAAGACCTTCTCCCGGGAGGAACCGAGGATGACCGATGACGCCTATCTCGTCCTGCTGAACGGCACGGACCTGACGCTCGGCGTGCCGCCCGCCGCCGTCGGGGAACTGGCCTGCATGGAAACCCCCGCGGTCCGGGCGTGGCTGCACGCGCAGGGTGTCACCGCGACGTCCCCCGGTCTCCGGCTGCTGCCGCCGGAGGAGACGGCGGCCATTCCCGACGACGCCGAGCGGCTGCCCGTCCCCCTCGGTGAGGAGGAGCTGAGCCGCGTACGCCACCGTGCCGCGTCGCACGGCGTCGCCCGGCTGGAGGAGGAGCTGCTGGCCTACCGTTCCTGCGCGGACGGCCGGGACACGCTGCTCACCCGTGCCCTGGCCGCCGGGGTGCCGGCGCACCGCGTCGCGGAACTGACCGGTGAGGACCTGGCCACCGTCAAGGCGTTGGCGCACTGACACCAACCCCGGTCGAGGCCACGCGGTGGCCCGCCGCCTTCCGCGCGGCGGTGTCTCCGCCGGAACGCCGGGTCCGGGTCCTACGGTGGCAGAGGGGCGGCCCGTCCGGCGAGGAGCGACGATGTCCCGGAAAACGACCGACGTGGTCGAAGCCGCGTTCCGGTGCTACCGGTCGCAGGACCGCGACGCGGCGTTCGCCCTCTACGCCGACGATTTCTCGTTCACCAGTCCGCAGGACGACCACATCGACCGGGCGGCGTTCTTCGAGCGGTGTTTCCCCACCGCCGACCGGATGACCGAGCAGCGGTTGCCGCACGTCGTCCCGGCGGACGAGGAACTCGTCCTCGTCCTCTACGAGTACGCGCTCACGACGGGCGGCCGGTACCGCAACATGGAGGCGATCAGGGTCCGTGACGGGCTCATCCGGGAGGTGCGGGTCTTCTTCGGCGGCGCGGTGTGAGGCCGTGGTGCGCGCCGACCGGCCACCGGCCGGGAGCCTGCGCGGCCACCGGCGTCGACGGCCGGGCCGGGGCTCCGTGTCACTCGGCTCCGGCCGGGCGGTGCGGCATGGCGAGGTGGGCCAGGTCGCCCGGCGGCGGGCTGCTCTCCGGCCAGAGGGGCGCGGGCATGCCGTCGGCCACCGCGGCGGGCGCGTCGGTGAGGTTCATGCGGTCACGGAGGCGGCCGTAGAAGTCCATCGGGCCGAGGCGTGCGACCCGCAGCCTGCGCGGCGCCGCGTACACGCCGATCCAGTCCCCGGGGCCGATCACGCCGCGGAGCTGGCCGTCGATGCTGACGGCGGCGCGGCCCGAGCGTTCGAGCACCCGCAGCCCGACCGGCTCGTCCGGGGCGGCCACGACCGAGCGGTTGAACGTCATGTGCGGAGCGACCGGTGTGAACACCAGCGTCTCGGCGCGCGGCGAGACCACGGGGCCGCCGGCGGCGAAGCTGTAGGCGGTCGAGCCCGTCGGTGTGGCCACCAGCAGCGCGTCGGCGGAGTACGAGGCCAGGAGCCGGCCCGCGACATAGACCCCGATCGAGACCTGCCGGTCCCTGGCGAGCTTCTCCAGCACCACGTCGTTGAGGGCGGTCACGTCCAGCGGGATGCCCCACTCCCCGCCCGCCTCGCAGTCGGAGCGCACACTCGTCGGGGGCAGGAGCGGGCCCCGGCCGTACTTCACGAGCGCCTCGATGTCCGGGGGCACCTCCAGGCGGCACGAGGCGCGCATGGTCAGCAGCATGCGCCGCTCCACGTCGAGCCGGTTCTCGCGCACGGCGTCCAGCGCCGCACGCACCATGGTCATGGGCACCTCCGTCAGGAAGCCCACTCGGCCGAGGTCGACTCCGAGCACCAGCGCGTCGACGGCCGCAGCGAGCCGAGCCCCGCGCAGGAAGGTGCCGTCTCCGCCGAGGGTGACGATGAGGTCGGGATCGCCCGCCGCCGTCATCTCCTCCCGGGCGCTGCGCCGTCCGCCGTCGTCCCACACGTCGATGTCCTTGCAGGCGACGGCGTGGTCGGCACACCACGCCCGGACCGTGCGAGCGGCCTCCACGGCTTCGGGACGTCCTCCGTGCACGACCATGCCGACCCGGTCCACCGTCATCTCCGCCTCCAGGACGTCCGTCCGCCTCGACCGGCCCGCACGACCGCCGGCCCGCTGTCGCCCGGCGCCCCTCGCCCCTGTCCGCTCACCGGTGCTCCGTGCGGACAGCGGCCGGGACGTGGACGCGACGCCTCTCCATCCTGACCGGGCGACGGCGCGCGGGACACCGCGCCACGCCGCCGCGGCCGGCCTCTCGCCGCGCTCCCCCGCCGCTACGACGGCCGGCCCGGTACCGCGAGCGCGGTACCGGGCCGGCCGGTGGCAGGGCGGCTCGTCAGCCCTGGCGGGCCTTGAACCGCGGGTCCTTCTTGTTGATCACGAACGTCACGCCCCGCCGGCGCACCACCTGGGCGCCGGGCCTGGCCTTCAACGAGCGCAGGGACTTGCGCACCTTCATCGCGGTCTCCTCAGCAGGATGGAACAGGGGCCTCCGCCGCTGGGCGACGGAGGTGGGTCTCATCGTTCTTCGCGGAAGAGGACGTGCTCGCCGGCGACCGGGTCGTACTTCCGCAGGACCAGCCGGTCGGGGTCGTTCAGACGGTTCTTGCGGGTCACGTAGGTGACTCCCGTACCGGCTGTCGACTTCAGCTTGACGACCGGCCGCGCAGTACTGCGTGCCATGGGGTGCTCCTTCCGCCACCGCCCGAGCCTGTTGACTCGAACATGTCAGCATGGTGTGCAACAGCGTCGGGGAGCGCCGTATTCCGGCGATTCCCCGTTCAGCGGATCGCGTGATCGTGGAGGGCGGTCGCCTGTGCGGCGAAAGGCTCTGCGGGGCTTCAGCCGGACGATCGTCCCCACAGGCCGTGGGGTGAGGCCCGGGGACGCTGTCCCCTCCACGGCCACGGTCCCGTCAACACGTCCCCCCGCGCGGTTGTTCCCGGGGCCCGTCACCACCGCGGCCCCGGACGGCACCTGCGGCAGCCTGGTCCGGACCGCGCACAGGGCGGGGCGGGCAAGGACCCGGCCCGCGCGGAACCGCCGGATGCGGATGTGCCCCCGGGAGGAGGGCAGCCCGCGGGCGGACGCGCGGCGCCCGTTCGGGCGGGCCGGCTCAGGCGGGCCGGCGCGTGCCGGTGACCCTGGACGCCGGGAGGCGGCCGGCCCGGGACGTTCCCTCCAGTGTGTCGCCGTGGAGCGCCACCGCGAAGGCCAGGTTCAGCCGCAGGGGCCGGGTGACGGACTGTTTCCAGGTGACCCGGTGCCCGTCGAGGACGATGTCGTCCAGCGTCACTTCCTCCCCCGCCCCGTGGGCGACCCCGGTCAGGGCGTCCCCCTCCCTTCGGAAGACGACCACGGCCTTGATCCTGCCGATGGGGGTGGCCACGGACAGGTCCCAGATACCTTCGACGGGCATGCTCGTGTCGCTCCTGACGGTGTGTGCGAACGGGGAGGTGCAGGCCGGGAGGGCGTGCTCACAAGCCGACCGGCGCCGGTCCCCGACGGCGCCAGACCGTGCCGCGGCGCTCGTGGGCGAAGAGTCCTTCGACGGCGTGGGCGATCCGGGGGCCGATCTCACGTTCCAGCAGGTGCAGGCCCAGGTCGAGTCCGGAGGTGACACCGGCGCCGCTGACGAAGTCGCCGTCGTCGACGACGCGGGCGTGCACCGCGTGGGCACCGGTTGCGTCGAGCATCTCCATCCCCATGTGGTGGGTCGTGGCGGGGCGGCCCTCGAGCAGGCCGGCCATGGCCAGGACCAGCGAGCCGCCGCACACCGTGGCGACCGTCACCTCCGGGTTCTCCATCGCCGCCTTCAGCAGCGTGGGCAATTCGGTGGTCAGGGTGCGGCCCAGCAGCACGGGGACGAGTTCGTCCTGCTGCCACTCCCCCGCCCCCGCATCGTGGTCGGGCGTTTCACCGGGCCCGCCGACACGGCCCGCGGCACCGGGGACCAGGACCAGGCCGGCGCGTTCGGGATCGAGGGTGCCGGTGGCCCGCAGGGACAGGGCACCGGTGCCGCTGACCACCTCGCGTGGCCCATCGGCGGAGACCAGTTCCACCGTCACCGCGCCGCCGGAGGCGGTGCCGCCTGCGTACAGCACCTCGTAGGGGGCGATGACGTCAAGGGGATCGAAACCGTCGAACAGGACGATCTGAGCGTGCATGAGGAGTTCCTTCGGTACGGATGTCCGACCGTTCCGGACAGGACCGAAGCTATCCAGCGGTCCGCCCGCCTCCCAGGGGCACGGATGACACTCTTCAACGGGATTCCGCCACCGTTCGGCCGGTGGCGGAGGGACATCACGTCATGGCCGGCGACCGGGGGCCGTGGTCCCGCCCGGTCGCCGCGCCCCGCACCACGCCCGCGCGGGTCGCGGCGCCAGGGCCCCGGGCTCACGGGCCGCCGACCACCGGGCAGGCACGTGCCGTAGGCCTCCGGGCCATCGGCGGGGACCGGCCCGGCGTGACGCGCCGCGACGTCGGCGTCCCGCCGGATGCGCCGACGTCCTGCTGTCGCGGACGCCGGTCCCTCAGCCGCGCGCGAAGTCGAGCAGGTCGGCGTTGAACCTCTCCGCGAACACGGGAATCATGGACAGCCCGTGGGGAGCACCCGGGTAGACCTTGTAGGTCACGTTCTCGACGAGTTTCGAGGATTTCTCACCCGACGCCACGATGGGGACGATCTGATCGTCGTCGCCGTGGATGATCAGCGTGGGGACGTCGATCTTCTTGAGGTCCTCGGTGAGGTCGGTCTCGGAGAACGCCTTGACGCAGTCGTGGGCCCCCTTGATCCCGACGGTCATCGACCAGAGCCAGAACGCGTCGCGAATGCCCTGCGAGACGGTGGATCCCTCGCGGTTCGCTCCGTAGAAGCTTTCACTGAGGTCCCTGTAGAACTGGGAGCGGTCCTTCAGGACCCCTTCCCGGATCTCGTCGAACACCTCGATCGGGAGACCCTCGGGGTTCGCCTCGGTCTTGAGCATGAGCGGGGGGATCGCGCCGACCAGGACGGCTTTGGCGACGCGGCCGGAGCCGTGCCGGCCGAGGTAGCGGGTGACCTCGCCGCCCCCGGTGGAGTGTCCCACCAGGATGGCGTCACGGAGGTCCAGCGCCTCGATGACCGATGCCAGGTCGTCGGCGTACGTGTCCAGGTCGTTCCCGTCCCAGGGCTGCCCGGAGCGTCCGCCTCCGCGGCGGTCGTGGGCGATGGCGCGGAAGCCGTTGTCCGCCATCAGCTTGAGCTGGGGGTCCCACGCGTCGGCGGTGAGCGGCCAGCCGTGGGAGAAGACGACCGGCCGGCCCGACCCCCAGTCCTTGTAGAAGATCTGCGTGCCGTCTTGTGCGGTGGCGAAGGGCATGGTGCATTCCTTTCACGCCGAGACGGAATTCCACGGGGTGTGAAATTCGGTGTCCAGTCGCTGGGGGACGTCACGCCGCGAATCAACAGCGGACGCGCGGAAGTTCGACGCAGCGGTCGGCGACAGAGGCCGCCGTGACGAGCACGTCGTCCGCCCACGATACCCCGACGCCGGAATGTCAGCCCGCCGAGCCGTTTGCTTTTCGGGTAAAAGAGCAAAGCGTGGTCGGGTATTCCGGTCGGGCTGTGCACGGAGCTTTCCGATTCCTGAACTGCGCCCTTGTACAAGGCGGGTGACTTTCCGTCACCTGTCCACGGAGAGGGGCTGTTCGTCGGGGTCAAGCGCCTCCTCGACCCATCCGCACGGCGAGGACCGCGGTGCCGTTCCCGCCGCCCCGGCGCAGCAGACTGTTGACGACGCTGTCGCGGGTGCCCTTCGGGCCGTCGTCCGCGTGGGCGGCGGCCCGGCGCAGGGCGGCGAGGCGTTCCTCTACGTTCACCTCGGCGGGCCTGCCGACGGTTTCGCCGGCGGAGACGGTGGAGAAGCCGTGCCCGTCGTCGCGCCGGTCGGTGATGTTCCCGCTGTCGTCCACGGTGAATGAGCAGTCGTGTGCCATCTCGGGGGCCTCCTCGCACAGCCTGCTGACCTGCACCGAGGGCGAACCGGCCGTGGAACGTCCCTTCCAGGGTGACGGGCGTCCGCCTCCGCGGCAACCGTGCCCCGGGCGGTGAGGGCTTGGCCGTTCACCCCCAGACGGCTTGGGCGAGGGCGGCTCCGGTGAACGCGGCGCCCAAGCCGGCGACGACGTTGGCGATGGCGAAGAACCGCGCCCCGGACTCGGCCAGCCGCATCGTCTCGTAGGAGAACGTCGAGTAGGTGGTCAGGGCTCCGCACAGCCCGGTGCCGACGAACAGTTGCACGGAGTGGGAGGCGGCGCCGCGGGTGACCGCGCCGGACAGTGCGCCCAGGACCAGGCAGCCGGTGACGTTGACGACGAAGGTGCCCCAGGGGAGGACGGTGTCGTGGCGGGCCTGGACGGCCCGGTCGGTGAGGTAACGCAGGGGCGCGCCGACCATGGCGCCGGCGATGACGAGAATCCAGTTCACCGCTCGTCCTTCCCACCGCGTCCGACGGAGCGGATGACCTCGCAATCGTCCAGGACGACCAGGCCCTCGGTGACCAGTTCGTCGAGCCGGGGCAGGAAGGCGCGGATGCGTTCCTCGCGGTCGACGACGATCGCCACGGGCAGGTCCTCGCTCAGCGACAGCGGTCGGGTGGTGTGCACCAGCGACGAGGCGCCGAAGCCCTCGATGCCGTGGAAGACGCTCGCCCCGGCGAGTCCCGCCTCGTGGGCGCGGTGGACGATCTCGCTGGAGAGCGGCCGGTGGTGGAAGGTGTCGTTCTCCCCGATGAAGATCGTCACCCGCAGGGCGGTGCCGTGCGGTCGGGTCATCGCTGCCTCCAGGAGATCACGCGACGGGTGACGGTCGCGGCGGCCCACACGGCCGCGAGAGCGGCCGTCACCGTGACCGCCAGGTGGGCGAGGGCGGTGCGGGCATGGCCGGCGTCGAGGAGGTGCTGGGTGTCGACGGCATAGGTGGAGAAGGTGGTGAAGCCGCCCAGTACGCCGGTGCCGAAGAACGGCCGCACCAGCCGGTGGGCGGCCCACACATCGCTGATGAGCACCATGAAGAGGCCGATCACCGCGCACCCGACCGTGTTCACGGCCAACGTGGTCCACGGGAAGGCGCCCGGAGCGGTGGGCCACAGCAGCGACGCCCCGTAACGGGCGGTCGCGCCGATCGCGCCGCCGACCGCGACGACGGCGATGATCGGTGCCTGCCCGCGCCGTAGCTCGCGGCGCCGGGCGAACGCCGACGGGTCGACGTCCGGGTCGGTCGGCTCCGTGGTCCGGTCACGGAAGGTCGTCACGCGTGTCCCCTACTCGCCGGGCACCCGCACACGGGTGCGCACGATCGCAAGTAGGGACTGTCGGCGGCGTCCGTGCCGCGGTTCGGGTACGGCGAGCCCCACCGCCGTGCGGCGGCCGTGCACGGGCCGCCGTCGCCCACCAGGGTACCGGCCGGCCCCTGCCGCCCGAACGATGAGCCCACAGATCCCCGGGAAGCCCACGCAGGGGCGCACTCGCCGCCTCCGCCATCGCCGGGGTCCGGTGGGGGCCTGGTCCTCCCGGCCGCGCTCTCCGCCCCCCCGTCCCGGCGTCGTCGTCGGCCGAGTGATCAACGGCTATCCCTCGTCTCCGTTACCGCACCCCGTAAGCCGTATTCCACCGCCGGGCGGGCGCTCCCCCGTCAAGGGTGCCCGCCCGACGGTGTGCGTCAGGCCGCCGCCTCGGTCGCCGGGGCCGGCCGGGCCGCCTGCCGCAGGACGCGGCGGCGGCGGGTCGGCAGGCCGAGGGTCGGGTGGGCCACGCCCCAGGCCGCGCCCTTGCAGACCAGTTCCTTGTAGAGGGCGGCGAGCCGGCCGGTCAGGGCCGCGTCGACGGCTCGGTCGTCGGCGGTGACGTACTGGATCAGGCCCTCCCTGCGGCCCAGCGAGATGCACTGGTTGAAGTAGCGGATCAGTGTGGTCGGGATCCTGCCGCCGGTCAGGCGTGCCGCGACGGCGTCGGCGGCCTGCCACGCGCCGGGGGTGCCCGAGGCGCACGACATCCGCAGCGGCTTGTCGCCGGGTCCCATCGCCATGGCCGCGTCGCCGATGGCGTACACGTCGGGGTGCGAGACCGAGCGCATGGTCGCGTCGACCACGATCTGGCCCGTGTCGGTGGTCTCCAGGGTGGTGGCCCGTGCGATCGGGTGGACCGCGAAGCCGGTGGCCCACACGGTGACCGCGGCCGGGATGACCGTGCCGTCGGCGGTGGTGACGCGGTCGGCCTCGACGCCGGTGACGGCAACGTGCTCGTGCACGGTGACGCCGAGCCCGCCGAGGACCTTGCGCAGGTGTCCGCGGCCCTTGTCCGAGAGCCGGTCGCCGAGGCCGCCGCGGACGGCGAGGGAGACCGCGAGGTCCGGGCGGGCCTCGGCGATCTCGGTCGCGGCCTCCAGGCCGGTCAGGCCGCCGCCGACGACGAGCACGGGCTGTCCGGCGTCCAGGCAGGCCAGACGCTCGCGCAGCCGGAGCGCTCCGGGCCGGCTCGCGATCTCGTGGGCGTGCTCGGCGGCGCCGGGGACGCCCTGGTCGTTCCAGCCGCTGCCGAGGGCGTACACGAGGGTGTCGTACTCCAGTTCCCCGGTGCCGCCGTCCGCGTCGACGACGGTGACGGCCCTGCGGTCGACGTCGACGCCGGTGACCCTCGCGAGCCTCAGCTCGACGCCGGTGCCCGCGAGCATCTCGCCGAAGGGCCGGGGCCTGAGGTCCTGGCCGACCGCGAGCTGGTGCATCCGGACGCGCTCGACGAAGTCGGGCTCGGCGTTGACGAGGGTGAGGGCGACGTCGTCACGGTGCAACCGCTTGGCGAGGCGGCCGGCCGCGACGGCCCCGGTGTATCCGGCGCCGAGGACGATGATGCGGTGCTGCATGGTCTTGCTCCTGTCTGCGCGGGTCAGCCCTTTGTGTGATGCGGTTCGTCCCTTGAACCGGGCAGCACGCCGTTCCCTGACAGGAATGTGATGTGATGCGGCTCACATCGGGAGCGGGGTGGTTCACGGCGGAACGAGGGTGGCCCGCGTCGCGGTCAGAACGCGTGGAACAGGGGCTCTCCGTGATCGGTGGCTACCCACGCCCGGGTCGCGCGTCGAAGCTTGTCGGGGTTGGCCTGGTTGCGGAACGCGGCGATGCCCTCGCGGGTGACCTCCAGGCACATGATGCCGACGACCCGGCCCTCGACCACCGCCACGACGGCGGGACCGCCGTTGGCGGTGGCGACGTGGATCTCGGGCGAGCCGCCGACCAGGGCACGCTTGGATGGTGCGGGCCTGAACAGGCCCCGCAGGAACTTCGCGACCGCGAGGGCGCCCTCGAACGGCTTGACGCGGGCCGGGACCTTGCCGCCGCCGTCGCCGACCGCGAGGGCGTCGGCGGTCAGCAGCCGCACGAGCGGCTCGGTCCTCCCACTGGTGGCGGCCGCCAGGAACTCCTCGACGACCCGCCGGGCGGCGGCCTCGTCGACCTCGGTGCGGGCCCTGCCGTGGGTGAGGCGCTTCCTGGCCCGGTGGAGGATCTGCTGGCTGGCCGCCTCGGTGAGGTCGAGGATCTCGGCGATCTCCCGGTGCGAGTGGTCGAAGGCCTCCCGCAGCACGTACACCGCCCGCTCGTTGGGGGACAGCCGCTCCATGAGGGTGAGGACCGCGTACGAGACCGACTCGCGCTGCTCGGCGGTGTCGGCCGGGCCGAGCATCGGGTCCCCGTCGAGCAGCGGCTCGGGGAGCCACTGGCCCACATAGGTCTCGCGCCGGGCGCGGGCCGAGGTGAGCTGGTTGAGGCACAGGTTGGTGAGCACCTTCGTCAGCCAGGCCTCGGGGACCTCGATGCGCTCGACGTCGGCTGCCTGCCAGCGCAGGAAGGTCTCCTGCACGGCGTCCTCGGCGTCGCTCGCGGAACCGAGGAGGCGGTAGGCGATGGCCTCCAGGCGGGGCCTGGCGGCCTCGAACCGGTCCACGTCCTTCATGGTCAGCGGCATGGCCCGGATCCTAGCCGGGCGACGCGCAAGGCCCCGGACGTTTCCCCGGGATCCCGGACCGCGCCCCGGGCGGAGCGCGTCGTGACCGTGCGCCATCCGCACCGCTCCCCGGGCGACGCGGGACCCGTCGGATCCGGCACCGAGGACGAGACCGCCCGCGACGAGCGCGGACGCCGTGGAACGACGGATGCGGTTCGTGCGGGATGCCCCCGGCCACGAGAATCACGCGGAAGCGAAGGACAGTTGGAGAACGAGCAGAGTCAACGTGTCGTCAACCACGCGGACTCCATGACGTTCTGGGCATGGGCCGAGCCGACGGCGGAGGTCGGTGTGATGTGAAAACCGGATCATCGGAATGCGCTATGCTTGATCTTGAGCTGGTCGCCGGAGCAATCCGGTTGCCGCTGCGCGTCGGTGGTCCAAGGAAAGACGCCCCGCTTCCTGCGGGGAGATGCAGGTGCGAGGCCTGCCCGGCGCTCGGACACGAGTCCCGCCCCGGCTTCGGGGCGGGACTCGACTGTTCGCGGGGCCCGCCCGGGCGTCGTGGGCCGCGGCCCGCCGCCGGGCACCGCGCGGACGGCGCAGTCGTGCCGCCCGCCGGGTCAGTCCCGCAGGGCGTAGAAGCGCATCGGGGAGTTCGGTTCGAAGCCGATCCGCGGATACACGGGCGCCCCGGCGGCGGTCGCGTGCAGGGTCGCCCGGGTCGTCCCGGTGGCTCGGGCGCCCTCGTGCAGCGCCTTTCGCGTCACTGCTTCCCCGTAGCCCCGGCGCTGCCACCGCGGGTCGGTGGCGACGAGCATGACGAAGAGGCGGCCCCGCGCCTCCGTCGTGGCGGCGCAGGTCACGGGGGTACCGTCCCGTACGCCCAGGTAGGCGTGCACCCGGCTCTTCCACAGTGCGGAGCGGGCGAAGCCGTCACGGCCGTCCTCCAGGGGGAACCCGTAGGCACGCGAGTTGATGTCGGCGAAGGCCCGCAGGTGTTCGTCGGTGGTCACCCGTACGAATGTCAGATCGGGGTGGTCCGGTTCGGGGACGGGCAGCAGGTCTCCCGCCATGCCCGTGCCGGGGAAGGCGAGCACCAGGCCCGCTCGCTCGGCCGCCGGCCCCAGCGCCGCGCGCGCCTCGTGGTCGAGGAGGTCCTCGAAGACCCACAGGAACCCCGGGTGCTCCTTCGACCGCATGATCTTCGCCGCCTCGCTCAGGCGCTGCTCCACAAGGCCGGCGCCCGCGTCGACGTCGGTCAGCGTGACGCAGTTCCAGAAGGCGAACCGGCAGTCGGCCCAGCGGACGGCGATGCCCGGGAGGTCCCGGACATCCGCGCCCGGATCCCAGTCGAGCACCATGACCCGCCAGACGGCGGCGAGTTGTTCCATCGATTCGATCGAGTCCGCGAGACCGTGCATGAGAACTCCCCGATTCGTCGAGTGTGCGGAGGCCGTCCGGGCAGTACACACCTTCCGCCCCGCCCGGGGCTCGCTCATCCCGCTCCCGGAGCTCCCGTGTCCCGTACCGGACGGAGACCGGACGGGGCTGCCGGACGGCTCGCCGCGGCGATGTGCGCGGTCTCCGCGGCCGCTCACGGAATGAAACGCTCCGGCGCGGTCGTTGACGTCGGACATGACTTCCGCACGCAAACTGGGCACGTCCGACCTCGAGGTCTTCCCGCTCGCTCTCGGCGGCAACGTCTTCGGCTGGACCGCCGACGAGGCGCACTCCTTCGCCGTCCTGGACGCGTACACGGCCGCCGGCGGCAACTTCATCGACACCGCCGACTCCTACTCGGCGTGGGTCCCGGGCAACCGGGGCGGCGAGTCCGAGACGATCATCGGCAAGTGGCTCAGGGAACGCGGCAACCGCTCCGACGTGGTCATCGCCACCAAGGTCAGCCAGCACCCCGAGTTCCAGGGCCTGACCGCCGCCACCATCAAGGCCGCGGCCGACGCCTCGCTGCGGCGCCTGGGCACCGACCACATCGATCTGTACTACACCCACTACGACAAGCCGGAGGTGCCGGTCGAGGAGATCATCGGCGCGCTGGACGAGTTGGTGAGGGCGGGCAAGGTCCGCCACATCGCCGCCTCCAACATCTCCGCCGAGCGCCTGCGGGCCTCCCTGGACTTCTCCGAGCGCGAGGGTCTGGCCCGCTACGTGGCGCTCCAGCCCCACTACAACCTGGTCTCGCGCGCCACCTACGAGGGTGAGCTGCAGCGCGTCGCCGAGCGGTCCGGCCTCGCCGCCGTCCCGTACTACGCGCTGGCCTCCGGCTTCCTGACCGGCAAGTACCGGCCGGGCACCACGGTGGAGAGCGCGCGAGCCCGGGGCGCCGCCGAGCACCTGGGGACCGAGCGGGGACAGCGGGTCCTCGCCGCCCTCGACGAGGTCGCCCGGGCACACGACGCCGAGGTCGCCTCCGTGGCCCTCGCCTGGCTCGCGGCCCGGCCGACCGTCGCCGCGCCGATCGCCTCCGCCCGGACGGTCGGCCAGCTCCCGGCCCTGCTGAAGATGACGGAGCTGCGGCTGACGGACGACGAGCTCACCCGGCTCACCGAAGCCTCCGCCTGACGGCCTTCGCGTCTTTCCCTGTGCCGGTGGCCGGCCTCCCCCCGCCGCGGAGGCCGGCCACCGCCGTGCTCGTCGGGCCCGCTCAGGACCCGCGCCCGTCCTGGCCCGGGTGTCCGCGGGGGCGAGCGGAGACCGATGGCGCCGTCAGGGCGTGTCGAGACCGTGGACCGTGGTCAGGTCGGCGAGTCCGGAGATCTCGAGCACCGGCGCCAGGAGCGACGTGGCGATGATCTCTATGCGGTCGGTGTGGCGGAAGAGAACGCTCAGGCCGGCGCTGTCGAGGTACTCGACGGCGGTCAGATCGAGGACGAGCGGTCCCTCGGTGGTCTCGATGGCCGTGGCCAGGGCATCGGTGTTGCTCATGTCGATCTCGCCGACCACCGTCAACTGGGCCACGCCGTCGGGCCGTCGACTGGGAGTCAGGGTGAGAAGAGTGGTCATCAGGCAATCCTCGTGTGCATGTCGACGGTGGTGCCGGCCGCGCCGGAAGTGATGGTGACCTGCTGCATCAGAGCGCGCATCAGCGCCACTCCCCGGCCCCGATGGGTGTTGAGTTCGGGCTGGGGCGTCTTCCACCGCCCGGAGTCGGCGACGGTCAGGCGCAGGTCGTCGACCCGGGCCTCGGCACGGAGCCGAACCGGGTTGCCGGGAGTGTCCCGATGTCCGTGCTCGATGGCGTTGGCACAGGCTTCGCCTGCCGCCACCAGGATGTTCTGGACGGTGTGCGGGGGGAGTTCGCACTGGTCGAGCCAACTGCGCAGGGCTTTGCGGACCGGCGCGAGCTGGGACGACTCGGCGGGGAAGGCCATCTCCAGCGGCGCCGGGTGCCGGTAGAGCAGCAGCGCCACGTCGTCGTCGTAGCCGTCGGCAGGCGCGAGCCGGGCCATGACCTGGGTGGCCAGGTCGTCGACAGCGGCGTCGCGTCCGGCCTGGACGGCTTCGCCGGCCTGGTCGATGCCGGCCGTCAGCGGGCGTCGCCTGCGTTCCACGAGGCCGTCGGTGTACAGCAGGAGTGTGGCGCGGGCCGGCACGGTGCAGGTGCCCTCGGGGCGGTTCCTGCCGGGGCGCACGGCCAGCGGTACGGACCGCCCCTCGTCGAGGAGCCGGGTGGTGCCGTCGGGGTGGGCGAGGATGCCCGGCGGGTGCCCCGCGCTGGAGTAGGTGAGCTGACCGGTGTCGGGGCTGAGGACGCCGCAGAAGACCGTGGTGCACCTCGCGCCGGGGATGCCGGCGGCGAAGTGGTCCAGGGCCATCAGGGTCTGGGCGGGACTGGAGTCCTGGAGCAGCAGGGCGCGGCAGGCGCTGCGCAGCTGCCCCATGACGGTGGCGGCTTCGAGCCCTCGTCCGACGCAGTCCCCCACGACGATGCCGATGCGGCCGTCGGGCAGGGGAATGGTGTCGTACCAGTCGCCACCGACTTCCAGGGGCTGGGTGGCGGGTTCGTAGCGGACCGCGAAGCCCTCGGGCAGCTCGGACGGTCCGAGGATGGCGCGCTGCAGGGCGAGGGCCGTCTCACGCTGCTGGTCGATCTGGTGGGCGCGGGCCAGTCCCTGGGCGAGCTGGCCGGCCAGCAGGGACAGCAGCAGCTGGTCCTCACCGGTGAACGGGCGCTGGTCCCCGAGGTCGATCCACACCACCATGGACCCTTCGGGGTGGTTGATGGTGATGCCGGCCCCGGCGTCGTCGTCATGGGGGGTGAGGAGGGACTGGTCGAACCAGGCGGTGAGCCTGTCGCGGCGTTCGGCGGGCAGGTCCTCCCAGCGCAGCTCGGCCTCGGTGGCCGTCACGGACGGCTGCCGGTCGGGGATCGAGACGGCGGCGAGCACGCAGTCGGCGCGCCAGAGGCTCTTCAGCTCCGCCAGGGCCCCCTCGAGGGCCTCCGGCAGGCTGGTCGCCTGGGTCAGCCGCATGCTCAGGGCCGCCTGCGCGCTCTTGCGCTGGATGGCGTAGTGCTCGGCGGTGACGTCGCGGAAGGTGCCGACGGTCACCTTGCGTCCGGTGTCCGGGTCCTGCGCCTGGTTGAAGGTGGCCGTCACCCACAGCCGGTGCCCGTCGCGGTGGGTGACGGGGATGGTGTAGGACCCCTTGGGGTCGTTCAGCACCTGGGAGAAGGCCTCTTCGACCTGGCGGTGCGCCTCGGGGTCGGTCGCGGCGTCCGGCCACCAGGGGTGGATCGGCTGGTAGGGCAGGTCGTCGGGCGCGTAGCCGAGGATGTCGGTGAAGGCCGCGTTGATCTCGACGACGGCGCCGTCCTCGTCGCAGACGAAGAACGCCTCCTGCAGCGAGTCGACCAGCGCGGTGCGCCAGCGCGCCTGGTGGTTGCGGAGCCGTGCCAGTTCGACGTTGGCCCGTACCCGGGCGAGCAGTTCGGCCGCGGCGAACGGCTTGACGAGGTAGTCGTCGGCGCCGGCCTGGAGTCCCTCGATGGACGCCTCCTGCCCGGCCCGGGCGGACAGCAGCACCACCGGCACCGACGCGGTCCGCGGATCGGTGCGCAGCGCCGCCACGAGCCCGAGGCCGTCGAGGCCGGGCATCATGACGTCGCTGATCACCAGGTCGGGGGCGTGGGCGCGGACGGCCTGCAGCGCCTCCAGGCCGTCCTTGACGGTGTCCACCTGGTACCCGGCGCTGTGCAGCAGGCGGGCGAGGTACTCGCGCATGTCGGCGTTGTCGTCGGCGACCAGCAGGCGCGCGGGGACGGTGTGGCCGGGGGCCTGGTCCGACGCCTCGGCGGCCGTCACCGGGGAACGCGTCTCGGCGACGGCCTCGTCCGGCAGCCAGCGCAGCGCCTCCTGCACGTAGCGGTCGGCGGTGGACACCGTGAGGCCGTCCTCGGCGGGCGCGAGGGCGTCGGAGGGCAGGTGGGCCGTACCGAACGGCAGACGGATGGTGAAGCGGGTGCCCTCGCCCTCGGTGCTGTCGGCGGTGATCGTGCCGCCGTGCAGGCCGACCAGCTCCTTGACCAGGGCCAACCCGATGCCGCTGCCCTCGTTGGAGCGGGAGCGGGCGTTCTCGATGCGGTGGAACCGCTCGAACAGCCGCGGCATCTCCTCCCGGGAGACACCGATGCCGGTGTCGGTGACGGTGATCACGGCGTGCTCGTCCCGGGCGCGGACGGTGACGCCGATCGAGCCGTCGAAGGTGAACTTCAGCGCGTTGCTGAGCAGGTTCAGGATCACCTTCTCCCACATCCCGCGGTCGACGTACACCTGTTCCGGGAGCGGGGGGCAGTCGATGCGGAAGTCCAGGCCGGCCTTGTCGACGGCGGACCGGAAGACACTGGCCAGGTCGGCGGTGACCTGGGACAGGTCGACCGGCTCGTAGCGCGCCTGCATCCGGCCGGCCTCGATGCGGGAGAAGTCCAGCAGGGAGTTGACCAGCTTCCCCAGCCGCAGCCCGTTGCGGTGGATGATCTCCAGTTCCTCCCGCACGCGGGCGTCGGCCCCCGCCAGCCGGGTGCGCAGCTCCTCCACGGGGCCCATGATCAGGGTGAGGGGGGTGCGGAACTCGTGGCTGATGTTGGAGAAGAAGGTGGTCTTGGCCCGATCCAGCTCGGCCAGCTCTTCGGCCCGCCGCTGCTGCGCCTCGTAGCTGCGGGCACTGGCGATCCCCGCCGCGAGGTGGCCCGCGGTCAGTTCGAGGAAGCCGCGGTAGGCGTCGTCCAGGGCCCGGTAGCGGTTCAGTCCGGCCACCAGGAATCCGTAGGGCGCGCCGCCCTGCCGCAGGAGCGGCAGCACCATTGCCTGTGTGGGCGGCTCCGGCCAGTCCCCGGCCGGCAGGCCGGTGAAGGGGGCGCCGTCGAGCGCCACCAGCACGGACTCACCGCGGGTCAGCATCTCCACGGGCCACACGCCGGAACCGTCGACCGGCAAGGTGTCGGGGGCGGCCGGGTGTCCCCCGGGCAGTCCGGTGACGCCCGCCAGGTGCGCGGAGCCGTCGGGCCCGAACAGATAGGTCAGCGTGAAGGGCAGGTCCCGCAGATTGTTGCTCAGCTGCTGGGCGGCGAACGCCAGCACCTCCTGTTCGGTGCGGACCACACTGGGGTCGGAGCCGAGGTCGCGCAGGGTCGCCATCCGGCGTTCGCCGATGACGCGCTCGGTCTCCTCGATGACCACGCAGAGCATGCCGACCACCGCGCCGGAGTCGTCGCGCAGCGGGCTGTAGCTGAAGGTGTGGTAGCTCTCCTCCGTGTAACCGGACCGTTCCAGGAACAGGAGCAGGCCCTCGTCCCAGGTCGCCTCACCCGTGGTCAGTACGGTGTCGATCCGCGGGCCGATGTCCCCCCAGATCTCCTCCCACACCTCGCTCGCCGGCCGTCCCAGCGCCCACGGGTACTTGCCGCCCAGCGTGTCGCGCCGGTAGGCGGCGTTGCAGAAGAACGTCAGTTCCGGGCCCCACGCCATCCACATCGAGAAGCGGGACGACAGCAGGATGCTCACCGCGGTCTGCAGGCTCTGTGGCCACTGGCCCGGCGGACCCAGCGCAGTCGCCGCCCAGTCCACCCCGGCGAGGTCCCTGCCGACCTCCTCGTCGGCGGCGAACACGTCCGCCCCGGCCGTCGCCACGAGCTCGTGCGCAGCGTCTTCCGACCGCTCCACTGGCCACCCTTTCGTTCACGCCCACCAGATCGCCGAGCCGACCGTGTCCGGGGTCGGTCGGCTCCGCCCCGCCCCTGCCCGGAAGCCGCCGCCGTCCGGAACGGCCCTGGAGAGGGGCATCCGGACCACCGCGTGTCACGATCTTCGACGGCGCCCGCGGGGGGCCACCCCCGCCGACTGCCACAGCTTCGTAGGATAAGTCAGCTGGCCGGGCACCCCTGCACGGGCGGACAAGAGCGGACTCGGGATCGAGGAGCGGGGAAGAGAAGATGACGGCAAGCCCTGTGCAGGCTTCCCTGACACGACCGGCCGACGAGGAGAAACGGCTGGCCGCCGTCCGCCGCTACCAGATCCTGGACACCCCTTCCGACAAGACGTTCGACAGGATCGCGACCCTGGCCGCCCGCATCTTCGACGCGCCCATGGCCACGGTGGCGATCGTGGACGCCGACCGGGTGTGGCTCAAGGCCACCCACGGACTCACCGGGGTCGGCGAGTTCCACCGCCCTCAGGGCCTGTGCACCTCCGCCGTCCTGCACGCCGGCCCCTATGTGGTGACCGATGCCGCCACCGACACCCATGCCCTCGCCGAGCACCTCGCCGCAGGAGAGCTCGGCGTCCGCTTCTGCGCCGCCGCGCCCATCACCACGCCCGACGGCCAGCACCTGGGCACGGTCAACGTCCTGGACACCCGGCCGCGCAAGCCCACCGACACCCAGCTCGAAGCCCTCCAGGACCTGGCGGCACTGGTCATGGACGAACTGGAGCTGCGGCTGTCGGCCACCCACACGGTCACCGCCGAACGCGACCGGCGCGCCGAGGCCGAACGCCTCACCCGGACCCTGCAGCGCACCCTGCTGCCCCCGGCGCTGCCCACCGTCCCCGGTCTGCACGCGGCAGCCGCCTACCACACGGCCTCACCGCACGAGGTGGGCGGTGACTTCTACGACCTGTTCCCCCTGGACGACGGCAGATGGGCGTTCTTCCTGGGCGACGTGTGCGGCAAGGGAGCGGATGCCGCGGCCCTGACCTCGCTGACCCGGTACACCCTGCGCGCCGCCGCCATCTACGACCCCGACCCCTGCGCCGCCCTGGCCAACCTCGACACCGTCCTCAAGGGCGAGTACCAGGGCAGCGCCCCGCGCTACTGCACCGCGGTCTTCGGCGTCCTGCAGCCCCTGCCCGACGGCTGCTTCGCCATCACGCTGGCCGGCGGAGGCCACCCCTCCGCCCTCGCCCTGCGCGCGGACGGGACCGTGCAACCGATCACCACCGCGGGCGGCCAGCTCGTCGGCATGCTGCCCAACCCCCAGTTCGTCCAGACCACCACCCGGCTGTCGCCGGGGGACAGCCTCCTGCTGTACACCGACGGCCTCACCGAAGCACGTACCGCCGACGGCTCGATGCTCGACGAAACCGGCCTCGTCCGCTACCTGGCCTCGGCCACCGTTCCCGTCACGGACGACCCGGCGGCCGGCCTGCTCCAGACCGTCGAGGCCCTCCTGAGCGACCTCGGCGAGGGTGTCAGCGACGACACCGCGCTCCTCGCCCTGTCCGTACCCACACGCTCCAAGAACCGCACCCAGGAGAACCGGTGACCGACCCCGACCGCCTCTTGACCATCACCCCCCGCCAGATCCCTTCGGGCCCCTACGTCCTGGAGGTGTCGGGTGAACTCGACCACCACACCGCCCACTCCCTGACCGAGGCCGTCGACGACGCCCCGTTCGACGACCACGGCGTGGTCCTCGACCTGTCCGGGCTGACCTACTGCGACTCCACGGGCATCACGGTGCTCATCACCGCCTACCGGAGGTCACAGGCCACCGGCTCGCCCCTCAGCCTGGCCGGTGTCAGCCCCGACCAGATGCGCGTCTTCCAAGTGGTCGGTCTCGACCAGGTCTTCACCTTCCACCCCAGCACCGAGGAAGCCATCTCCTCCCTCCGGAAGTGAGCGCGTACGAGGCCACGGAGCACCCGGCCGAGCCCATGGGCCGCGGCGATCCCCCGGGGTCGGACAAGAGGCGGGCGCGCGGTGACGACGGCCGACGAGGGCCGTCCGGCGGCCGGTCCGTCCTTTCGCCGGGGACGGCGGAGTCCGCGGGCGACGGGCCGCGCCGGCTTCGGCGCGGCACCCGCTCCGGTCGTCACCGCGCGAAGGACCTCCGCGTGACCGGGCACACGGTGCTCCCCCGCACGGGTCGGCACCTCGTCCGCGACACCACGGGCGACGCGGCCGCGACGGGGCCGGAGGGGCTCAGAGGGGGATCTACCCCGACGAGCCGGAGTCAGCGGTGTCGGGTCCGTGGGACGTCCTTGACGAACACGACCCCGTCGCTGTCCGCCAGGTGGGCCGGGTCGAGCGGGGAGTAGCCGAACCAGGGGGACACGCGGGGCGCGGGCGGCGTGTCGCCGAGGAGGGCGGCCAGCCGGGGGGCGTCGACGACGCAGCGGTCCTCCGGGAGCGCGTACAGGAGTCCTTCGACGGTGTCCGGCGGCGGGGTGTCCACCCCCCGGTGCCGGATCGTGCCGAGGGCCGTGGCCACGAAGGCGTACTCCTCACCGAGCCGGGCGTTCACCAGCGCACCGGCGCTCCACCACTCCACCGGCTTCCCGCCCATCCGCATCGAGCTCTTGGTCCGCTGGAGATGGGCGTTCTGGGCGTGGACGAGTACCGGGCCCCGTTCGGCGAGGGCGAGGAGGTTGTGGGCCATCATCTGGTCCCGGACGCCCACCAGCCATGTCATGCGGGCCGGTGAGGTGTCGGCCATCCAGTGGTGGTAGCGCAGCAGGCCGGTGGCGGTGCGCCCGTACAGGAGCGCCCGGTCCCGGTCGTCCCGCGAGGTCGCCCCGTTCAGGTGCGGCGCCTGCGCGTCGAGCAGCGCCACCAGGTCGTCGGCGAGCAGCCGCAGTTCCCCGGCCTCGGCCGACCGCCCCACGGACCGGGACGGGTCCGTCATCGCGGCGGGGTCGGTCCACCGGTCGTCGGTGCCGAGCAGGCGGTCGAGCGTTTCCGCGGTGCAGGGAAGCAGGTCCGCGTCCACCCGGGCCGCGAGGTGGCCGTGGAGTGCGGTGAGGACCTGCCGGGGGCTCGCGGCGTGGGTGATCTCCAGGGGGCCGTCGAACCCGGCGAAACGGAGCCGTTCGGACGCGGGCCGGCCGTCGGCGTCGGCGCGGACGTTGTAGGCGCGCATCCAGCGCACGAGTTCGCGGTTGGCCGCGGAGGCGCCCCAACCGTGGCTGATTCCGCGCTCCATGACCTCGTCGAGGGTGCCCGTGCCGGAGGTGACGTACGCGTCCACGACCAGGCCCGCCACGCAGTCGCTCTCGAGCGCGATCGTCCGGTAGCCCTCCTGCTCGACGAGCTGCCGGAAGAGCTCGTTGCGCAGGTCGAGCAGAGCGTCCTCGCCGTGGGTGGGCTCGCCCAGGGCGAGCAGCCGCGGCCGGCCCGGGAGCAGTCCCATGACGGAGGCGGCCTCGACGGCACGGGCGGTGTCCTTGATGTCGGTAGCCATGCCCTCAACGCTATCGTTGAACCCTCGGTTGAAACTTTGCCGCGATATCGTCGGCCCCATGGGGAGAAACCTTCAAAGCGGCGAGCGGCTCAGGCCGATCGACCTGGCACGCGGGCACGGTCTGTCCACACAGGCGGTCAGGAACTACGAGGAGGCCGGCGTCCTTCCGGCCGCCGGTCGCACGCTCCACGGCTACCGCACCTACACCCCGCTGCACGCGCGGGCCCTGCGCGCGTTCCTCGCCCTGGTACCCGGCCACGGCCACCGGACGGCGACGTCGATCATGCGGGCGGTGAACCGGGGCACGGTCGACGAGGCGCTGCGCCTCGTCGACGAGAGCCACGCCCAGCTCCTCGACGACCGGCGGACCCTCCACGCCGTGGAGCGCGCCCTCCGCGGTCTGGAGCCCGCTGCGGTGTCCGGGTCCGACGCGGGGTCCGGGTCTGCCGGCAGGTTCATCGGGCCGCTGGCGGGGGAGCTCGGCATCCGGCCCGCGACGCTGCGCAAGTGGGAGCGCGCCGGGCTGGTGCGCCCGCGCCGCGACCCGCGGACCGGGTACCGCGTCTACGACGAGGCCGACGTGCGGGACGCCCGGCTGGCGCACCAGCTCCGGCGGGGCGGCTACCTGCTGGAGCAGATCGCCCCGCTGATCGCCCGGGTGCGGGCGGCGGGCGGACCGGAGCCGCTGGAGGCCACCCTGCGCGACTGGCACGGCCGGCTGTCCGCCCGCGGGCGCGCGATGCTGGCCGGGGCCGCCGAGCTGGAGGCGTACCTCCGCGAGCGCGGATGAGGGCTCGGCCGTCGGCCGGGGAGGAGCTTCCGGGTCGGACCCGCCCGGGCGCGCGCCGGGCGCCCCGGCCGGTCGCCCTCAGAGGTCCCGGACCCCGCTCCCGGGGTCCCGCTGCCTCTCCCGGCCGCGGGGACCGGGCGGCGTCACCTTGGACGAACCGAGGTCAGCAAGGCGCGGCGATACGGGCGGTGACGCGCTTTCCGGTCGGTTCGCGCCGGATGTCGACGTCCTGGCACAGCGCGAGAACGATCTCCAGGCCGTGCTGCCCGACCCGGTCGGGATTCGCGGGTCTCGGTGAGGGCAGGGTCGTGTCACCGTCCCGGACGGTGACGATCACCACGTCCGCCTCCAGGACCAACGACAGCTCGACGGGACCCGAACCGTACTTGACCGCGTTGGTGACCAGCTCGCTCACCACCAACTGCACTGTCTGCACCACGCTGTCGGACAGCGCTCGTGCCCGGCCGCCCCCCGGCGTGGCCAGGTACTCGGCCGCGAGGTGGCGCGCATCGGCGATGCGGAAGGCACCTCGTTCGAAACGTACCGAGCAGCCTTCCGGGCGTCCACCGGCCGGTGCCCGCCCGGTGGACGCACCATCCAGCCCGACGTCACGTATGCCGCCCAACGGTCAAGCAACTCCCCCGTGTGATGCACGGCACGCCGACGCGCGCCGCGTGATCAGAACACTCGTCGTCCCTAACAGTAGTGTCCGTTCCCCTCTGCTCGCCGCGCCGTCAGGCGCCGCAGGAGCGACGCACCGGTTCAGGAACTGGTGAGCAGGCCGGCGCGCAGCCGCTTCAGGATGCGGGAGATCAGGCGCGAGACGTGCATCTGGGAGCAGCCCAGGCGTTCGCCGATCTCCGCCTGCGTCAGTTCCTCGACGAAGCGCCAGTGGATGATCTTCCGTTCGCGCTCGTCGAGCTCGGCGATCATCGGGGCCAGGGCGTGGAAGTCCTCGACCAGCTCCAGGGCGGCGTCCTCGGAGCCGATGAAGTCCGCCAGCACGCTCTCGCCGTCCGGCTCGCTGCCGATGGCGGCGTCCAGCGAGGCGGAGTTGTAGCCGTTGGCGGCGATCCGCGCCTCGTTGACCTCCTCCTCGGTCAGGCTCATCAGCTGGGCGAGCTCCCGGGTGGTGGGGGTGCGGCCCAGCCGGGTGCGCAGCTCCTCGGTGGCCCGGGCGAGCTGCACCCGGGCCTCCTGCAGCCGGCGCGGCACGTGCACGGACCAGGAGGTGTCGCGGAAGAACCGCTTCATCTCGCCGACGATGTAGGGGATCGCGAAGGAGGTGAACTCCACCTCGCGGGACAGCTCGAACCGGTCGATGGCCTTGATCAGCCCGATCATGCCGACCTGGACGATGTCCTCCATCTCCTCCGGCCCGCGGCTGCGGAACCGGCCGGCCGCGAAGCGGACCAGGGACATGTTCATCTCGATCAGCGTGTTGCGCGCGTACTGGTACTCGGGCGTGCCCTCCTCCAGCACCGCCAGCTGCCGGAAGAACAGCCGGGACAGCTCACGGGCGTCCTTCGGGGCGACCTGGCCGGGATCCACGACCTCCGGCAGCTCGGTGATGATCTCATCAGCCCGTGCGGTCGTCATCGCCATCATGCGCCCTTCCTCTCCAACGGCTCCCTCGTCGGCCGACGGCACATCGCCTTCCCCGACTCCGGCCGTGCATGCCCGGAATTCGATGATGCCCGCTCTGACGAACCGCTGGACGCGCTAAATGAGACGGATTGCCCGGTATGTCTTTTCAATACTCCGGCCGGTGCGCTCGGACCGCCTCCCGCCGACGACTTCGGCCCCCTCATGGACCATGCCGGACCGAGCACCGTGGCGGCAGCCCCGCAGTCCGTCCTCGCCGCCGTCTCCGAACACCTCGCCCAGAGAAGGCCGTGGGCGATATGTCCGGCTGCCGCACGGCGCGGGCCGAACGGCTCGTCCGTCCGACGGTCAAGGCGGGCGGACCTCACCACCGAGGTCCTCGACGGTACGTGTCGTGGAGTCGTAGCTGCGGGCGCCGGTGAAAACCGCCTCCCGGGGCTCGCCCAGTTCGGCGGGCAGGAGGTGGGCGGGCCACCGCGCCGACGTGCGGCGCGACCGGGCCAGGGTCAGGTGCGGGACCCATCGTCCCGGCGCGTGGAGCGGGTTGAGGTGGCCGGCGGTGGAGGCGAGCACGTCCCACACCCGCCGGTGCAGCTCGATGAGTTCCGCGTCGGCGACGACCCGCCAGGCGAGCACACGGGTGCGTCCGGCAAAGCGCAGCAGCCCGTCCAGCCGGAACGGCACGGGCAGCCCGTCACCGAGAAGCGCCGCGACCTCCTCCCGTGCCGAGGAGCGGAGGTCCTCGCACGTCGCGAGGGTCAGGTGGGGACGATTGGTCGGGTGCCGGTGCTCCGCGAGGCTGGGCAGTCCGGCGGCGGCCATCCTGCGCCACATCTCCCGAACGTGCAGCTCGGTGGCAGTGTCGGGCAGGAGTTCCACAGTGCGCACGGTGTCAGCCTAGGGGCGCGTCCGGCGGATCACTGCGCGGCGGGTGGGCCCGGGCAATGATCCGCCGGACGCGGCATGCATCCGCCCCCGAAGCCAGAGCCGGATCGCTGCGACGGTCACGGTGCCCTGAAGGACAGGGGCGCGCTTTGCGACCAGGGGCACCACCGTCAGGTTGCCGCCGCATAACACCGGACGGCCACCTTCTGCTCCGGGCTCCACTGCTGTTCGACCGTGGCCAGCAACTGCCAGCCGAGCCGCTCGTACAGACCTGCCGCCGCGGTGTCCGAAGCCACCACGTCGAGCACCGGATGCAAGCCACGCTCCTGTGCCTCTGCGACAGCCTGCGCCATCAGCAGCGCACCGATCCCGTGGCCGCGGGCCCACGGGGCGACGAACAGTCGGTTGACCACGGCGGTCGCGTCGATACGCACCCCTGCGCGAGCGCTCCACAGCCCGGGAGCCGCGTCTCCCGCGCCGCTCCGGGACAGGCCGACATGGCCGGCCGGGCGGCCGTCCAGTTCCGCCACCCATGAGGCGATGAGCGATGGCGGTGTGAGCCAGGCGCCCGGGAGGTCGGGCCAGTTCACCGGATAGCCGTCGTGCTCATGGACCTCTGCCAGCACCCGTACACAGGCACCGAGGTCGCGATCGGTGCGCTGTCGGACACTCGGGGATACGTCCGCGCCGGACACGCTCTCACTCTTCACCGCGGCATGGAAACACAGCCCGGACGCCGGTGACCAGCGACTTCCGCACCACGGCCCGGCTTGAGTTTTGGCCCCATGTGTCGTCGTCCCTCTGCTCCGGACCGGCACTCCGCCGGGCTGACGGATGTCGAACTCAACTGGGTTCTGGAGGCACCGCCCTTCACCACGTCCGTCTCGCAGGTGTTCCGTTGCTGCGCATCCTGGTCCCTGGCGCTTCCTGGTCCCTGGCGCTCCGATGAGTTTTCCGTCCCACGGGGGTCCCCACGGCAGCAGCTCACGCCACAGCGGTAAGCCCCCATGTGAACGGGAGAGAAGGACATGTCAGCGATCCGAGGGCAGGCGGCCAAGGCCGACGCACGTGTCGTCTCCGCGGACGGCACCGAGATCGCGTTCGAGCAGTCGGGCAGCGGGCCGGCTGTCGTCCTGGTGGCCTCGGCCCTGGCCGATCGCTCGGACACCACCAAACTTGCCGCCCTCCTCGCCGAGCACTTCACAGTGATCAACTACGACCGGCGCGGCCGGGGTGCCAGCGGTGACGCCGACGCTTACGCCGTCGAGCACGAGATCGAGGACATCGCCGCCCTGATCGAGCACGCCGGCGGCTCGGCGTCGCTGTTCGGCTCGTCCTCAGGGGCGGTCCTCGCCCTGCGTGCGGCCGCTGCCGGAGTGAACATCGACCGCTTGGCCCTGTACGAGCCGCCGTTCGTGGTCGCCGACGGCGGCGACGGCCCACCCGGAGACCTCGCGCAGCAGGTCACCGCGCTGCTTGCGCAGGGCCGTGACAGCGACGCGGTCAAGTACTTCATGACACGTGTGCAGGGCATGCCCGGCATCGCCGTGTTCTTCATGAAACTGATGCCGAAGGTGTGGGCGAACCTCACCAGGCTGGCCCGCACCCTGCCCTACGACATCGCGGTCATGGGCGACACCCAGCGGGGCAAGCCGCTCAGCGTCGAGGAGTGGAAGGGGGTGAGCGTGCCCACCCGGGTGCTGACCGGCGGCAAGAGCCCGGCCGCCTTCCAGCGCGCCGCCCGCGCCGTCACCGAGATCCTGCCGCAGGCCGACCACCGCACCCTCCCCGGCCTCCACCACGGCGCGGTCGTCATGGCACCGAAGAAGATCGCCCCGCAGATCACCGAATTCCTCAAGGGATGACTCGGCCTCGTCCTTGACCTGTGCGGCGGGGCCGTGGAGCGGTCGACTTCTTCGTTCGTCGCGGCGCCGGCTGTGTTGTGCGGGGCACGTGCACGTCGTGGCGGGGTGCGGGCCGGGTGTTCTTGCGGCCGGTGGTCGTCCGGGGCCGGGCCGGAAGGGTTCAGGTGCCCGGGCCGGGCAGGTGGTCGCCGGGCGGCTGTGCCGACGGTCCCGGCGGACGCGGGCAGGGGTCTGCCTGTCCGGCGAGCCGGGTTTCTCCCGGGGTCGGCGCCGGCCGGCCGTCGGCGGTCGGGCCTTCACCGGGGTGCCTGGTCCGTGGCCGTACCGAGGGTTCTTCGACACCGTGTCACACCTTTTACGGGTCCACCAGGTCGTGGGCGGCACACCGTCCGCCGGACACGTGGTCGCGTATGCGCTCCCGAGGCCCGTTCGCTCATCATGACCAGGTGCGCGGTGGCGCGGGGGCGCCGTTGCCGCCGTGCGAGGGCGGCCCGGGCTCGCGAACCGTGCGGCGGACGGTGCTCGCACGGCGGTGGGCGCCGCCCGCGGGCCGTCGGGCACGGCGCGGGTCTTCCCGGCACCGTGCCCGGACGAAGGCTCGTGCACGACCGCGCTCCTCGGCTCGGCAGCCCCCGCGTGCCGCCTCTCTCCGCACGACCACACACCCCTGGAAAGCGAGACACCTGACGACACATGGTTCTCCGCCGGGGTGACGCGGGAGCGCTCCACGCCGACCCGGTGGCCGGCGCCGCGTGCCAGCGGAATGCCAGCGGAATGCCAGGAGGAAACGTGCCGAGCGGTGAGCGCAGGCCGCTGGAATGGTTCCGTACCCACCCGGCGGAGGCCGCCGACCGCGGCGATCCGCCCCGACTCCTCGGGAGGCACCATGGAGAAGGACCTGAGCACCCTCGCGGACGAGATCCTCGAGCTCGAGGCCGAGACCTTCGAGATCTCCGACTACTCGGACGCCAGCGAGGTCGTGCTGGCCGGCTGCACCAGCACCAGCTCCACCTCGACCTCCAGCTCCACCTGCAGCACGACCTCCTGCTCCGCCTGACCCCGCGTCCGGTGAAGCAGTGCCCGGTTGGCGCCCTCTCCGCCAGGGGACGGGTGCGAACCGGGCGTTCGGCGTGCCTTCGGACCGGCCGCACCGGGCATGCGGCCGCATGCCCGGTGCCGGGCCTGCCGGGACGGGCGTGAAAGCTGTGACAGCGTTCGGGGACGCCGTGTGTCAAGCGCACTCGCCGCGCGGGGCGCCGACCGGATTTCACCGGGAACAGCGGTTCCTGGAACGGAAGTTGACGCATAGTCATCTATCGGTTCCGTCTCCTGGGTCATTTCACAACCCCCTCTTGACCGGCGTTCTACGCCGGTAGACACTCACCACTGTCACAAGACCGAATGATTTCGTGCAGAGCGCCATCACATGTGGTCCGTCCTGCCCGTGTCAGAGGGAAGGGCAGGGCCTCTTATGAGCCACCGCTCCAGGCACGGACAGCCACGACGGCGGAGAACCGCTTCCCGCTGGGTGCCGTGGTGAGCGGTGCGGCAGGTGTTCGACAGTCAACGGGGGAACTCGGTGCGTTTTCAGTTGCTCGGTCCGCTCAGCATCACCGACGGGCGTGACGTGGTCGTCCTTCCACCGGCCAAACCGACGTCGTTGCTGGCGGCGCTGCTGGTCCGCCCCGGCGAGGTGGTCCCGACGGACCGTCTCCGGCAGGCCGTCTGGGGGGAGAAGCAGCCGGCGACGGCGAAGGCGGCCCTGCAGAGCTGCGTCCTGCGGTTGCGCCGGCTCTTCGCGAAGTACGACATAGAGGAGCAGTCGGTGGTCGCGGTCGCCGGGGGCTACCGCCTCCCGGCCGACGGCGACACCCTGGACCTGCTGCACTTCCGCCACCTGGTGTCCGAGGCGGCCCGGGCCGGAGAGTCCGAACTCCCCTTGCTGCGCACAGCGCTCGACCTGTGGCAAGGCCCCCTTCTGGCCAACGTCCCCTCCGAGCTCCTGCACCGTGACGAGGTGCCCCGGCTGGTCGAGGAGCGCCTGCGCGTCCTGGAACGCGTCTGCGAGATCCAACTGGCCCGGGGACGATGTCGCGAGGTCCTGGTGGACCTCTGGGAGGCCACCCGGACCCATCCCCAACACGAAGGACTGACTGCCCAGTTGATGCGAGCGCTCTACCGGGTGGGACGGCAGATCGAGGCGCTGGCCGAGTACCGGAGGATAAAGACGCACCTCCGGGACGAACTCGGTGTCGACCCGGGTGCGGAGTTGCAGAGCCTGGAACTGGCCATCCTGCGCGGCGACGAGCCCCGTGGCCCGGCCCCCGAGGCCACGTCGCTCGCACCGAAGTCGCACGCGGCTCCCTCGGCGGGCGAGGCCACGGCCGGCGCCCCCACGGCACGGCACGTGCGCACCGCTTCGGCCGGATCCGGTCCGTCCGGCGGCGGTCACCCCTCTCCGGGTCCGGCCCGCCCGCCGGAGTCCCGGCTGCCCCGCGTCCCCGGTTTCACCGGGCGCGCCCGTGAGACCGCCGACCTGGTGGGCCGCCTGGAAGGCGGCGGCCGGAGGGACGGGCGGGCGGACGCCCCGGTGATCGCGGTGATCTCCGGAGGCCCCGGCATGGGGAAGACCGCGCTGGCCCTGCACGCCGCGCGGCTGGTGGCGGACCGGTATCCGGCGGGCGGCGTGCTGTTGTCGCTGACCGGACCCGACGGTAGGCCGCGGTCCGCCGACGAGGCGGCCGCCGAACTGCGCCCGGTGCTTCCCTCCGGTGCTCCCCGCGGCTCGTGCCTGGTGATACTCGACGACGTCGTGCACCCGGACCAGGTGCGCGGGCTGCTCGAGGCGACCGGCTGCGGCGCCGTCGTCGTCACCAGCCGTATGGGACTGGCCGCCCTGGTCGCCACGCACGGCCCGGCGGTGCTGCAGCTGGGCGCCCTGTCGCCGCAGGAGTCCCACGCCCTCCTCACCGCCGTCCTGGGGCGGGAGCGGGTGTCGGTCGAGGCCACGGCCGCACGCACCCTCGCCGACATGTGCGGGCACGTCCCGCTGGCCCTGCGGATCGTCGCGGCCCGGCTGCTGACCCGGCCGAAGCTGCGCCTGGCGGACTACGCCGCGTGGCTGCGGCGGGACCTGCCCGCTCGGCTGGCGCTGCCGGACGACCCCCGGATGTCCGTGCCCCTGGCCCTCGACGGGGCCCTGGACCGGCTGCCCGCTCCGCTGGCCGAGGCGCACCTGCGCCTGGCGCGACTGAACGGGCAGATCACCGCACCGGACGCGGCCGCCGTCCTCTCCGTTGCCGAGACGCACGCCGAGGAGCTGCTCGAGCGGCTCCTCGACACCGGGCTCCTCGACGAGGAGCAGCCGGGTGCCCTCCGTATGAACACCCTGTTCCGCGCCCACGCGCTGCACAGGGCCGCCCGCACCGGCGGCCTCCCGCAGCCCGTCGTCCCCGCGGCCCGGCGCGCGCTTCCGTCCGGAGTCACCTGACGGCCCGGAGTCACCTGACGGCCCGGCGCCGCCGCACGGAACACGGCCCGGCCCGGTCGGCCCGTGCCACGAACTCCCCGCCTCTCCCCACCTGTTCAGATCGGAACGGCCGACAGGCCTCGACCCGGAGGTGCGACCCCCGCATGCCCACGACGCCGTACGAGGAGACCGCGGACACCCGCCCCAGGGTGCGCCGCGACGTGCTGTTCACCGAGACACCGGGCGGCGTGGTCTTCCACAACGCCGACGGGGGTTTCCAGCTCAGTTCCCCGTCCGCCTACCGGTTCGCCACCCTCCTCGTCCCGCACCTGGACGGGAGCCGGACCGTGGCGGAGATCTGCGCGGGCTTCAAGGACCCGCAGAAGGCGATGGTCGGCGGTCTGGTCAAGGCGCTCTACGCCCGGGGGTTCGCCCGGCCCGTGCCGGACCCCGCCGAGCCGGGGCCGGGCGCGCCCCTGGAGCCGGCGGTCACCGCCCGCTTCGGGCAGCAGATCGCGTACATCGACCACTACACCGACGACGCCGAAAGCAGGTTCGCCGCGTTCCGCGGCACCCGTGTCGCCGTGCTGGGCGACGGTCCGGTCGCCCACTGGTGCGCGCTCTCCCTGATCCGCAACGGCTGCGCCTTCGTCGGTGTGGAGGCCGCGCTGGCCGAAGGCCCCGCCACCGCCGCGGAGTTCGGCGCGCTCCGGGCCGAGGCGGCGGAGCTCACCGCGCAGGGCAGTCCGGCCGAGGTGGCGGTGCTGCCCGGCACCGGGTCCGGCTCGGCGGGCGACTGGAACGCCTACGAGGGGTACGACGTGGTGGTCGCCGCCTGTGGCCGCGACGCGTTCCGGACCGCGACCGCCCTGCTCGACCGGGGCGTTCCGGACGGTGGCCTCCTGCTGCCCGCCTGGACCTTCGGCGGCCGGGCGGTGGTCGGACCGGTCAGCGCCCCGGACTCCGACGGATGCCTGGCCTGCGCGGCGCTGCGGCTCGGCGCGACGGGGGACGCGGCGGTCGCGGCCGACCTCTGGAGCGGTCTGGTCCTGGGGGGCGATCCCGGGCCCGGGCCGCGCGGCCCGCTCGCCGCGATGCTCGGCAACCTGCTCGGTTACGAGGTGTTCCGGTTGGTCACCAAGGCGCTGCCGGCCGAGACCCGGGGGCAGGTGCTGCTCCAGGACATGGCCTCCTTCGACGTCCTGGCGGAGCGGCTGCTGCCGCACCCGCGCTGCCCCTTCTGCCGGCCCCGGCCCGGCTCTCCCGAGCCGGTCGACCTGACCGCGGCCCCCGAGCGGCCCGCCTTCCAGCCGGTCGTCGCCGCCGCACCGGACGACGCCGCGACCGAGGGGCCGCTCGCCGCACTCGACCGCCGCTCGCTCGCGCTCCGGCCGTCCGTCGGGGTCTTCACCCGGTACGCCGACGAACCCGTCACCCAGACCCCGCTGAAGGTCGGTGCCGTGGAGATCGGGCTGGGTGCGGCCGGCACCCGGACCGTCGCCGCGTTCGACGTCCACCACACCGCGGGCGCCCGGCTGCGGGCCCTCAACGCCGCCGCCGAGGTCTACGCCGAGCACGTGGTGCCCGCCTCCCCCGCCCCGGAC
>NZ_MSGP01000022.1 GCF_002078235.1 Streptomyces viridosporus | reverse complement strand
GCCTTCGCGGGGGGCGTTGCGTCTGGTGTGTTCACGTTGTGTTCCTCCTCGTGAGGGGCAGGGGTGGACAGCACGGCCGTCGGGGCTGTTCCCGGGGAAAGGACGGGCCGGGGCGGTGCGCCGGGGATCATGTCGCGGTTCGGGACGACGCCTTCCTCGCGTGTGCCTGGATCTCCGGGGGCCAGGCCCTGCCCAGCGACAGGCCGCCGTCGACGACGATTTCCTGTCCGGTGAGGAAACTCGACGCGTCGGAGGCGAGGAAGGCCGCCACGGCGGCCAGGTCCTGCGGCTCACCACTGCGGGGGACCGGCTGGAAGTCACGCAGGCTCTCCCGCACCCGTTCGACGCTGTCGTCCAGGGCCGATCCCGTGAGACCGGCGCCGTGGCCGACGATGCGGGTGGCCACGCCGCCGGGCGTCATCACGTTCACCCGGATTCCGCAGGGGGCGAGTTCTACCGCGCTGCTACGGGTCAGCTGGACGACGGCGGCCTTGGCCGCGCCGTAGGCGTGGGGACCGTAACCGGCCCTCAGGCCGGCGACGCTGCCGGTGTTCACAATGCTGCCGCCACCGTGGTCGCGCATGACCCGCGAGGCGTGCTTGATGCCGAGGAAGGCGCTGCGGCACAGCAGCCGGAAGGCTTCGTCCCACTCGTCGGCCGGGATGTCTTCGGCGAAGCGCCAGGATCCCACCCGGCCAGCGTTGTTGACCAGGCAGTCCAAGCGTCCCCGCGTGGACGCCGTGTCCGTCACCGCCGCGGCGATGTCCTCCTCGCGGGTGACATCGACGCGACGGAACACCGCCGCTTCACCGAGTTCCTCGGCCAGGCCGCGGCCCCGTTCCTCATCGACATCGGCCACCACCACGACGGCCCCCGCGTCGACGAAGTGGCGACAGATGCCCGCTCCGATTCCGCTGGCGCCCCCGGTGACCAGGGCGACCTTTCCCTGCAATGAGTGCACGTGGGACCTCTCTCCTCGGCTCCGGGTGATCTGCCCGGGGCGTCGTGTTCCGTGTGGGCGGGGCCGCCGGCGGAACGTGTCCCTCCCGGGGTTCGTCCGCCGTCGCGGCGTCCTCACTCCCGCGCGCGCCGGTGCTGAGCGGCCATCAGGGCGGGCACCTCGGCCAGCGCTCGCAGGGCGTCGTTGAGGTGCGTGCACCCGTCGATGCCGCGCAGCACCCTGGGCACGGTGGTGCGCAGGTCCGCCAGGGGCGTCCCGAGCAGACGGTCCAGGTTGAGCACGGCCAGCGGGCACTCGTCGTACGGCAGGATGCGCGGCTCGGCCCGCAGGGTGAGGAGGGCGCCGGTGCGTGCGTGGGCCGTGGCGTGCAGCCGGTATTCGTGCACGGCGCTCCGGCCGCCCTCGGGCACTGTCGCGCTGTCCTGGAACATCGCGTCCACATCGATGACCTCGCCGGGTGTGACGTCGATGCGCCGGGCCCGGCGCATCGACGGTTCGGTGGGCGCGGTCAGTTCGTGCCAGCCCGCCGGGTCGTCGGGGTGCGGCAGCGGCACGACCCGGCGGGTGCGGTCGCCGCCTGCACGGAACCGGTCGGGGTTCAGGGCGCTGGATCCCGGCATGAAGCCCGTGCAGACGCCTTCCGGCGGGTCCACCGTGGTCCGGGGTGCGCCGGGCTCGGCGGACGGCCACCGGGTGACGGCGAAATCCGCGATCAGTGACACCGCGGCGAGGTCGTCCAGCATGAGGTACAGCGGGGTTCCGGTGTCCCGTTCCCGCGGGAGGGACTGCGCCAGCAGGGCGCGGAATCCGCCGCCGCAGCGGGCGCCGGCGAGGAGGGCCAGTTCGCTCCTGGCGGGGGTCGACTCGATCCCCCCGATCACCCGGCTCGCCGGTGTGAACCGGACCCGCAGCCGGTCCTCGGCGAGGACGAGCGGGGGCCGACCGTCGGCCGGCGTGTACAGGTCGCGGGCCCGCCCGTCGATGTGGAGCCCGGTGCCGAACCCTCCGGGCCACCGCGTGTCGAGCGTCGAGGTACGGCGCACGCTGCCCGGGCGGCGGGCCGGGGACGGTCCGAGGGGGCCCGCGGTCTGCGGTGCGGAAGGGTCTTCGGTGGTCATCGGGTGCCTCTTTGTCAGTGAGGGTCTCACGCTCTTCACGCCAGGTCCCCAGGAGGACGTCCGGTGTGAGCCGGTGTCGTCCTCTGCGCGGGCGGCCCGCCGCCCGCGCTCGCCCGGAGCCTGCCGCCGTGCGCGGGGGGTGCTCCGGTCCGTGCCGGCTGCTCTTCCCGGTCGGCGGGGAAAGCCGGGGAAGGCTGTCCGGGCCGCGGCCGCCGGTCCGGGTCAGGCGTGGCCGTCCCCCCATTTGTTCTCCGCGATGCCGGTCAGCCGGCGGTGGTCGAGCTTTCCGTTGTCCGCGCGTTCCAGCGAGTCGACGAAGGCCATGTGCTTGGGCACCTTGTAGCCCGCCAGGTGTGCGCGGGCGTGGGTGTGGAGTTCCTCCTCCGACGGTGGCCGCTTCCCCGCGCGGAGGAGGGCGACGACCTTCCTGCCGAGGCGTTCGTCGGACACGCCGAGGACCGCGGCGTCCGCGATGCCCGGGTGCTGCTTCAGGACCTCCTCGACCTCTTCGGCGAACACCTTCTCCCCCCCGGTGTTGATGCAGCTGGAGCCACGGCCGAGGAGCTGGATCCGCCCGTCGGCGTCGAGCTGGGCCAGGTCGCCGGGAACGGACCAGCGGCGTCCCGCGGCTTCGACGAAGACCTGGGCCGATTTCTCCGGGTCGTTGAGGTACCCCACCGGGATCCAGCCCGTGACGGCGAGGCGGCCGACCCTGCCGTCTCCCGGTTCTGCGAGCGTGCCGTCGTCGAGCAGCACCGCCGCCCGGTCGGAGGGGACGAACGAACCCGTGTCGGCCACGTTCCCCTGCACCGACACCGTCGACGCCACCGCGGACGCCTCCGACGACCCGAGTCCGTCGAGCAGGCGCGCCTTCGGCACGTGGCGCAGCAGGCCCTCCTTGACCTGGCGGCTCCACATGACACCGGAGGAGAACACGGCGCGCAGGCTCGCCAGTTCCCACCGGCCCGGGTTCTGGTCGAGTGCTGCGAGCATCGGCCGGGCGAAGGCGTCCCCGACGATCGCCAGGGACTGCACCCGCTCGGCCTCCATGACGTCGAGGAGTTCCTCGGGGTCGAACCGTGTTCCCGGCACCGTGACGAGGGTCCCCGCCCCGCTCAGCGCGGCGATCGCATAGAAGAGGCCGGCACCGTGCATCAACGGACTCGCGACCAAGGACCGGATCTCGCGTGTCTGCGTGGCGAGATGGCCCTCAATGGCCTCGCGGTCGCCGTGGTCGGGCAAGGGACGCCCACTCTGCGTGTTGAGCAGCGAGAGGATGTCGCCCTGCTGCCACATCACGCCCTTGGGCTGTCCCGTCGTCCCCCCGGTGTAGATGAGGATCAGGGAGTCGGCCCGTCCGCCACCGTGCGGACGCGGGGGGTGAGTGGCCACCGTCTGTTCGTAGCAGGCGGCCCAGGTGGTGCCCCGGCCCACTTCGAGCCACAACCTGACATGGGGCAGCCGGTGGCGTACGCGGTCGACCCGGTCGCGGAACTCGGCGTCGAAGACCACGGCCTTCACGTCGGCGTCGGACCAGATCTGTACGAGCTCGTCGTCCACGTAGCGGTAGTTGGTGTTCATCGGGGTGAGGCCCGACTTGGCGGCGGCGAAGAAGGTCTCGAGGTACTCGGGACCGTTGCGCATGTACTCGGCCACGACGTCGCCCGGGGTGAGGCCGGTGGCCTCCATGGCCGTGGCGAGCCGGGATGCGCGGTCGTCGAAGTGCGCCCAGGTCCCTCGCCGTTGCCCGTGGACGAACGCAGTGCGTTCGGGGTGCACACGGGCTACGGCCTCGAAGACACTGGCGAAGTCCCACCCTGCCATGTCAGCCCTTTCACGTCATGCCGCCGCGTGGTGCGGAGGTCGGCAATCCATCCGAAGAAATAATCTACAGCCTTTAGATAATTACCTCAAGGCTTTAGGTGAAAGGAAGGGATGTCGCCGCTCACTCCACGTCCTCCTTCACAGCCTCTTCCGGGGCGAGGGCGACCTCCACGGGGACGCCGGTCAACTGCGCCTGGTTGGAGACCGGTTCGTAGGAGCCCGGCCCGTGCGGGGTGAGCCGGTTGACGTTGGCCCCGGGGAACGCCCGCGACAGGGCGAGCCCGCGCTGGAGCCCCCAGCCGTGCTCCAGCGAGACGACCCCCGGCCGCAGCGTCTCATCGAGTTGGGCCGTCACCGTCAGCGCGCCGTACGCCGACGTCACGCGGACGAGATCCCCGTCCCCCACTCCCCTGCGGCCGGCGTCCCCGGGATTCATGCCGAGCCGGTTGCGGTCGCGGGTCCCGGCCTTCATGGACGGCACGTTCGCGTACCAGGAGTTGTGCCACTTGACCGACCGGCGGGTGATGAGTTTCAGCTGGTCCTCGGGCTCGGCGCGAAGCTCGCCGAAGAACCGCTCCAGGCGTTCGATCGCCGCTCCGAAGGCGGCCGGCCGGCAGTCGACGAGCCCGTCGGAGGTGTGCACGTGCCCGGAGAAGAGCGCGCCCGGCCGCAGTCCGCCGCCCACGGCGATCCCCCGTGGCTGCCCGGTGACCTGCGCGCGGCTGAGTCCGCCCCGCGCCAGCATGTGGTCGACCCGTTTCCACCGTGCGGTCCGCGGGTCGGCCTCATCGAGCACACTGGGCTGTCCCAGGCTCCGCGCCAGTCTGGCGAGGATCCACCATTCCTCACGCTGCCCGTGCCGGGGGGCCACGACCCGGGGCGACCAGTGGACGAACGGATCCGGCTGCATTCCGGGCAGGGCCAGGTTGATGTCCTCGCGTTCGTACTGGTCGGTGGCGGGGAGCAGCCAGTGGGCGTCATCACTGGTCGCGTTCGGGTAGATGTCGACGACCACGAGCAGTTCGAGGCTCTTCAGCGCCTCGCGGAGCCGGTCCTCTCCGGGAATGCTGAGCAGTGGGTTGCCGGCCATGACGAACAGGGCCCGGATCGGTTCGGCCGCGTCGAGGATGTAGTCGGCGAGCAGGACGCCCGGCAGGTGCCCGCGCCGCATGTCCCCGAACTCTCCGCGGACGAGTTCCGCCTCCAGATCCGCCCGGCCCCTGGCGATGTAGGGGTAGACCTCCTGCCCCGGGATGTTCCCGCCCCGGGTGTCGAGGTTGCCGGTGACCAGGACCAGCATCTGCAGCAACCAGTAGGCAAGGGTGCCCTGACGCCCCATGTTCACTCCGGTCGCCATGTAGGCGCAGGCCCTGGGGGCGGCGGCGAACTCGCGCGCGATCGTGCGGATCGTCCGGGCGTCGAGGCCGCAGACGTCCGCGACCCGCTCGGGCGGGTACCGGCGGACGAACTCCCGCAGCCCGTCGATGTTGCGCGCCACGTCGGACAGCCCGTCCACGAAGCCCGTCGTCCGGTCGATCTCACACAGCAGCGCGGCGAGGAAGTACGCGTCGGTGTCGGGTTTGATCTGGACCGCTTCCCCCGTCCGCCGTCCCGAGCTCTCGGTTCTGCGCGGGTCCACGAACCAGATCCTGGCGCCCCTGGACGCGGCGCCGACCAACTCGTTGTAGGCGTTGGGCATGGAGATGAGCGTGCCCTTGCTGACCCGCCAGTTGCTTCCCAGCAGCAGCACGGCGTCGGCGTTGCGCACGTCGGGGAGGGGGTGCAGGAGGCTGGACCCGTAGACGGCGGCGCTCGCGGCGTACTTGTTCATGGTGTCCTGGGTGCCGGAGGAGAAGATCCGGTCGACGCCGAGCCGGGCGAACACCTCGGGCGTGCCCACACCGAGCAGGCTGTTGAATCCAGCGGGGTTGCCCAGGAAGACCCCCACGGCCTGCGGTCCGTGCTCGTTCACGAGGGCGGAGAGCCGGTCCGCGATGGCGTCCGACGCCGCGTCCCAGCTCCGCTCCCGCGTGTCCGCCGCCGAGATCCGCTCCAGGGGCACCCGGAGGCGGTCGGCGTCCGTGTTGACGTGGACCGCGGCCAGCCCCTTGGCACAGGCGAAGCCCCGGGAGACGGGATGTTCCCGGTCCGGTTCGAGCCCGGTCAGCACGCCGTCGGTGACCGTCGCGATCAGACCGCACGCGGCTTCGCAAATCCGGCAGTACGTCGCGGTTCGCCTCTGGGTCACAACCTGCCTCCGAGTCCGGGCCCGCCAGAGCGGCCCAGTGGTGTGGGGTTATGCGGGACGTGTGTGCGGTGGGGTCGCTTCCCCGGCCCTCCGAGTGGCCGGAAGGAAGGCGTCGTCCGGGTGCGGGCGGGACGGCGGCCGCCGCTCCGCCGGTACGACCGTCACCGGTACGGCCGTCATGGTCGGCATGTGGTTGATGGGCTGGGCGGCGTGGTCCAGGGAGGTGAGCCGGTTGACGTTGCTGCCGCACTCACGCGGGTCCGCCGCGGGGTCGACGCTCCCCCACCCATGGGACATCGACAGGACGCCGGGCCGTACCGACGCGTCACCGTGTGCGACGGCGTCGACGGATCCGTGCGGCGACCGGACCGTGACCGGGGCGCCGTCCTCGATGCCGAGGCGTTCCATGTCCTCGGGGTGCAGGAAGGCCGGGTTGTACGGGTGTGGCGGCAGTCCGGCGACGTCCCGCCCCAGCGAGTTGACCAGTTCCCGCATCCGGCGCACCACCAGTCGCAGCGGGAAGCCCTCGTTCGCGGCGTCGTCCTCCAGGGCGGCGTCGAGTTCCGCCTCCACGTCGGGGGGCAGCAGGCTGAGGCGGTGGCCCGCCCGG
>NZ_MSGP01000219.1 GCF_002078235.1 Streptomyces viridosporus | reverse complement strand
CGGGCGGTGACGGCGGTGGTACCGGCCGGAAGGCCGCCCGGAGTGCGGGGGGTGCGGGGGGAAGGAGCAAGGGCACCACCAGGGACGGCGGGGGCACACAGGACATGGCCGGGCGCGGCACGGCCACTGACGCGGGCGCGGCCGAGGCCGCGACGCAGACGGGAGCGACGACGGTGGGTGCGAAGAAGACTCCTGGCACGGCCACGGCGGCGAAGACCGCCGTGCCCAAGGCGCGGATCGCCGCGGCGGAGCCTGGCGACCTGGCGGTGCGGCCGGGCGAGGACCCCTGGACACCGGAAGAGGTCGAGGAGGCGCGGGCCGGGCTGATGGCCGAGGTGGTGCGGCTGCGCGACGAGATCAGCTCGTCGGAGCGGTCGCTGGCCGGTCTCATGCGGGACTCCGGCGACGGCGCGGGCGACGACGACGCCGACACCGGCAGCAAGAACATCACGCGCGAGCACGAGCTGGCGCTCGCCGCCAACGCGCGCGAGATGCTCACCCAGTCCGAGCGGGCCCTGCAGCGCCTGGACACCGGCACCTACGGCCTGTGCGAGAACTGCGGCAACCCCATCGGGAAGGCCCGTGTGCAGGCCTTCCCCCGGGCCACCCTGTGCGTCGAGTGCAAGCAGAAGCAGGAGCGCCGCCCCTGATCACCGCCGTATGCCTCCTGGGCACGAGGGGCGTGCGGGGCGTGCCGTACCCTCGTCCTCAGTCAGGTACCTAGGTCGAGGGACTCACGTGGCAGAGGCGGAGCGCATCATCGGTACGCCGGACACCCCGGACACGGGCCGGGACGGGACGGAGGGGGACGACGCCCGTGCGGGCGGTGCCCCCGGGGCCGGTGCCCGGGAGGGCGGCGCTCACGGGGCCGGCGCCCCCGTCGCCGCGTCCGGCACCGGGGGGACGGCGGCGGAGACCGAACGGCCCCGCGGCAAGCGGCGCATCGCCGTGCTGTTCACCGTCGCCGCCTTCGCCTACGCCCTCGACCTGATCAGCAAGATGATCGTGGTCGCCGAGCTGGAGCACCACGAGCCCGTCGAGATCATCGGGGACTGGCTGAGGTTCGAGGCGATCCGCAACGCGGGCGCGGCCTTCGGCTTCGGCGAGGCCTTCACCGTGATCTTCACGGTGATCGCGGCCGTGGTGATCGTGGTGATCATCCGGCTCGCCCGCAAGCTGTACAGCCTGCCCTGGGCGATCGCGCTCGGCCTGCTGCTCGGCGGTGCCCTCGGCAACCTCACCGACCGGATCTTCCGGTCCCCGGGCGTCTTCGAGGGCGCGGTCGTCGACTTCATCGCGCCCAAGGGCTTCGCCGTGTTCAACCTGGCCGACTCGGCCATCGTGTGCGGCGGCATCCTGATCGTGCTGCTGTCGTTCCGGGGTCTGGACCCCGACGGGACCGTCCACAAGGACTGAGGACTGAACGCGCGTACGGGGTCGCCGGGCCCGTCCGGCATACTCGACGGGTGAGCACGATTCCCGAGATCCGTACCCTGCCCGTGCCCGACGGCCTGGAGGGCGAGCGCGTCGACGCCGCCATCTCCCGCATGTTCGGCTTCTCCCGCACCAAGGCGGCCGAACTCGCCGCCGCGGGGAAGGTCACGGTCGACGGGTCGGTGGTCGGCAAGTCGGAGCGGGTGAGCGGCGGCGCCTGGCTCGAGGTCGAGATGCCGCAGGCGCCCGCGCCGGTGCAGGTCGTCGCCGAGCCGGTCGAGGGCATGGAGATCGTGCACGACGACGACGACGTGGTCGTGATCGTCAAGCCGGTCGGGGTCGCCGCCCACCCCTCGCCGGGCTGGACCGGCCCGACCGTGATCGGCGGTCTCGCCGCCGCCGGGTACCGCATCTCGACCTCCGGCGCCGCCGAGCGCCAGGGCATCGTGCACCGCCTCGACGTCGGCACCTCCGGTCTGATGGTGGTCGCCAAGTCCGAGTACGCGTACACGTCGCTGAAGCGCCAGTTCAAGGAGCGCACGGTCGACAAGCGCTACCACACGCTCGTCCAGGGCCACCCCGACCCCACCAGCGGCACCATCGACGCCCCCATCGGCCGGCACCCGCACCACGACTACAAGTGGGCGGTCACCGCGGAGGGCAAGCCGTCCGTCACGCACTACGACCTCATCGAGGCCTTCCGCGCCGCCTCCCTCCTCGACGTCAAGCTGGAGACCGGCCGCACCCACCAGATCCGCGTCCACATGGCCGCCCACCGGCACCCCTGCGTCGGCGACCTGACCTACGGCGCCGACCCCACGCTCGCCAAGCGGCTCCGCCTCACCCGCCAGTGGCTGCACGCGGTGCGCCTCGGCTTCGAGCACCCCGGGGACGGCCGGTGGGCGGAGTACTCCAGCGACTATCCGGAGGACCTGCAGAAGGCACTGGACCAGGTCCGGGAGGAGACGTACGCATGAGCTCCTCCTACGTGGTCGGGGAAGCGGTGGAGCCCGCCGACCGGGAGGCGTGCTTCGCGGTGCGCAAGGAGGTCTTCGTCGCCGAGCAGGGCGTTCCCGAGGACATCGAGTACGACGCGTACGACGCCGGCGCCGTGCACGTGCTGGCGGTCCGGGAGGACGGCGTACCGCTCGGCACCGGGCGGCTGCTGCACGGCGAGGCCGCCGCGGCGAAGAACGGCGGCGACCCGGAGGTCGGCTCCCTCGGGCGGCTCGCGGTGACCCGGGAGGCGCGCGGGCTCGGGGTGGGGGCGGCCCTGGTGCGGGCCGTCGAGGAAGCGGCACGCGCGCGCGGCCTCACCGCCGTCGACCTGCACGCGCAGACCCACGCCCTGGGTTTTTACGAACGATTGGGGTACGAGGCGTACGGGCCCGAGTTCCCGGACGCGGGGATACCGCACCGGGCCATGCGGCGCGTGCTGTAACCGGGGTCCGTCAACGGCCTGGTGAGGGCGGCGGCATGGCAGGCTGGAGGCCCGCCGACCGATCGTCGATCCCCCAGGAGCACCGACCGTGGATCAGTTGGCCCTGCTGTTCGTCCTGTTGCTCGGGGCGGTGGTGAGCGTCGCCGTCGGGGAGCGGCTGGGGCTGCCGGCGCCGGTGCTGATGACGGTCCTCGGGATCGTCCTGGCGCTGCTGGAGTTCGTCCCGAACGTCGACGTCCCGCCGGAACTGATCCTGCCGCTGCTGCTGCCGCCCCTGCTCTACGCCGCCGTGCGCCGGACGTCCTGGCGCCAGTTCGCGGCGAACATCAGACCGATCCTCCTGCTGGCCGTGGCGCTGGTCTTCGTCACCACCCTGTGCGTGGCCGTCGTCGCCCATGCGATCGTGCCGGGGCTGCCGCTGGCCGCCGCCGTCGCCCTCGGTGCCCTGGTCGCACCGCCCGACCCGGTCGCGGCGACCGCCGTCGCCGGGAAGCTGGGGCTGCCGCGCCGGCTGGTGTCGATCCTGGAGGGCGAGGGGCTGTTCAACGACGTGACGGCCATCGTCCTGTACCACGTGGCGATCGCCGCCGCCGTGAGCGGCACCTTCTCGCCCTGGCGGGCCGGGCTGGACCTGGTGCTGTCGGCCGTGGTGGCGGTCGCGGTCGGACTCGCGCTCGGCTGGGGCACCAACAAGCTGATGGGCCTGCTCGGCGACCCGACCCTGCAGGTCGCCCTGACCCTGCTGGTGCCCTTCGCCTCCTACGTCCTGGCCGAGGAACTGCACGGTTCGGGGGTGCTCGGGGTGCTCACCACCGCGCTGTTCCTCGTGGAGTACGCCACCGACGCCGACGACGTCACGGTCCGGCTCGCCGGGCACACCTTCTGGGACATCGTGGACACGCTCGTCACCGGCGTCGCGTTCGGACTGGTCGGTCTGGAGCTGCACAACGCGGTCGAGACCGCGGCCGGCCACTGGGGCGAGCTGCTCACCTGGGCGGCGGCGGTCGTGGGCGTGGTCGTCCTCGTCCGGCTGGCGTGGCTGCTGCCGGCGACCTGGCTGACGCAGCGGCTGCACACCGCGCGGGACGTCGACGAGGAGATCCCGGTGAGCTGGCGCGAGACCGTGGTGATGTGGTGGTCGGGGATGCGCGGGGTGGCCTCCGTCGCCCTGGCCCTCGCCATCCCGCTGGAGACCGACACCGGGGGCGACTTCCCCGCCCGGGGCGAGATCATTTTCATCGCGTTCGGCGTGGTGCTGGCGACGCTGCTGGTGCAGGGGCTGACCCTGCCGTGGCTGGTGGGCCGGCTGGGGGTGCGGGGCGACATCGGGCGCGAGAAGGAGTTCGAACGGCAGCTGGCGGTCCGGGCCGCGAAGGCGGCGAAGCGCCGGCTGCGGGAGATCGAGGAGGTCGAGGACCTGCCCGAGGAGCTGTCCGAGCAGATGCTGCGGCGGTCGTTCGACATCGGGGTGCGGATCAGCCCGGAGATGGCGGAGGACGAGCGGCGGGAGGCCTACCGGCAGCGGGCACGGCGGTTGAAGCGGGTGCGGCGGATCGAGGGGGAGATGCTGAGCGCCGCACGGCACGAGGTGCTGGCGGCGCGGAGCGAGACGGGGGCGGATCCGGAGGTGGTGGACCGGGTGCTGCGGCATCTGGACGTGCGGAGTCTGCGGTGAGCGTCGTGGGGTTACCGCCGTCGGCGGCCTTCTGTCCGTAGGGTCGGGGCATGACTCGGAACGTTGTGATCAGTGGGGGCGGTACGGGCATCGGGCTGGCCACCGCGCGTGTCTTCGCCGCCGACGGGGACCGGGTGCTGCTGCTCGGGCGGCGCGGGGACGTGCTGGAGCGGGCCGCGGTGCCGGGGGCGCTGACGTACGCCGCCGATCTGGCCGATCCGGAGGCCGTGCGGGGCGTGGCCGGCTTCGTGGGACGGGAGTTCGGCGCCGTGGACGTCCTCGTCCACAGCGCCGGGGGCAACGGGCTCCTCGAGCCCCCGGTCGGCGGCGACGAGCCGCTCGACGCCGTCGCCCACCACTGGACGGTCAACTTCCGGCTCAATCTGCTGACCGCCGTCCTGCTCACCGAGGCCCTGAGGGAACGGCTCGCCGAACCCGGCGGGCGGGTGCTGTTCCTCAGCTCCATCGCCGCGTACCGGGGGTCCGGGCAGGTGGCGTACGCGGCGGCCAAGGCGGGGCTGCACCCGTACGCCCACGACCTCGCCCGGCGGCTGGGCCCGCACGGCATCACCGTGAACGTGGTCGCGCCCGGCTACATCGAGGACACCGCCTTCTTCGGCGACGGCATCGACGAGGAGCGGCGGGCCCGGCTGATCGCCGAGACGTCCGACAAGCGGGCCGGGACGCCCGGGGACGTCGCCGCGACCCTGCACTGGCTCGCCTCCCCGGGCGCCGCGCACATCACCTCGCAGATCATCCAGGTCAACGGCGGTGCCGAGCGCGGCCACTGACGGGCGCTCAGTGCTCCCGGGAGTGGGTGTGCACCCTGCGGGCCGACGGTATGCCATCGGGAAAGCGGTGGCCGTCGAGGTGCGGCGGCAGGATCGCGTCCGCCGCGTTGACCCGGGGCAGGGCGTACGGGTGTTCCTCGGCCAGCCAGCGGATCATCTGCTCGCGGACCACGACCCGTACCGTCCATATGTCGTCCGCGTCCTTGGCGGTGACCAGGGCCCGCACCTCCATGGTGCTGGGCGTGGTGTCCGTCACGGCCAGGTTGTGGGCGCGGCCGTCCCAGGCCGGGCACTCCCGCAGGATGTCGCGGAGCCGGTCGCGCATCGCCTCCAGCGGGGCCGAGTGGTCGAGGTGCCAGAAGACGACACCGGTCATCTGCGGCGTGCCGCGCGACCAGTTCTCGAACGGCTTGGAGGTGAAGTACGACACCGGCATGGTGATCCGGCGCTCGTCCCAGGTGCGGACGGTCAGGAAGGTCAGCGTGATCTCCTCGACGGTGCCCCACTCGCCGTTCACCACGACCGTGTCCCCGATGCGCACCATGTCGCCGAAGGCGATCTGCAGCCCGGCGAACATGTTGCCCAGCGTGGACTGGGCGGCGACACCGGCGACGATGCCGAGGATGCCGGCCGAGGCCAGCAGCGAGGCGCCGGCCGCCCGCATCGCCGGGAAGGTCAGCAGCATCGAGGCCGCCGCCACCACCGTGACGATCGCCGACACCACCCGCCGGATCAGCGTCACCTGGGTGCGCACCCGGCGGACCCGCGCCGGATCGCGGTGGTAGCGGGCGTTGGCGTACCGGGTGTAGGTGGTCTCGACGATCGCCGCCGCGATCCGGATCACCAGCCAGGCGGCCGACCCGATCAGCACCAGGGACAGCATCCGGCCGATGCCGACCCGGTGGTCCGGGAACACCTGGGCCTCGACGTACGACCCTCTCAGCAGGGCCGCGCAGAGCACCAGTTGGTACGGGACGCGGGCGCGGCGGAGCAGTCCCCACAACGGCGTGTCGTGGTGGCGTTCGTCGGCCTTGCGCAGCAGCAGGTCGGTCGCCCAGCCGAGCAGCAGCGTGAGCACGACCGAGCCGCCGACCACGATCAGTGGGCGGAGCACGTCATCCATGCCTCCGAACCTAACCGGCCCCGGGCGGGCACGAACATGTGACTTCCGCGCGCTCGTGGGTACTGCCGCGATCCGGCGCGGTCACACCGGGCTGGCACCATGGGCCCCATGAACATCATGCTCTTTCACTCGACCTACGGGCTCGGACCCGCGGTGCACCGGGCCGCCGACCGGCTGCGCGCGGCCGGACACGAGGTGTTCACGCCCGACCTCTTCGAGGGCCGCACGTTCACCACGGTCGAGGAGGGCATGGCGTACCGGGAGGAGACCGGCAAGGAGGAACTGCTGAGGCGGGCCGTGCTGGCCGCCGCGCCCTACTCGGAACGGGGGCTGGTGTACGCCGGGTTCTCCTTCGGCGCCTCCGTCGCCCAGACACTGGCCCTCGGCGACGGCAGGGCGCGCGGGCTGCTGCTCCTGCACGGCACGTCCGACATCGCGGCGAACGCCTCGGTGGACGACCTGCCGGTGCAGCTGCACGTCGCCGAGCCCGACCCGTTCGAGACCGACGACTGGCTGAGCGCCTGGTACCTGCAGATGCGCCGGGCGGGAGCCGACGTCGAGGTGTACCGGTACGCCGGGGCCGGCCACCTCTACACCGACCCCGACCTGCCGGACTGGGACGAGGAGGCGGCCGAGGCCACCTGGCGGGTGGCGCTCGGCTTCCTCGAGTCGCTGGAGGACTGATCCCGGCGGGGGCGGCCGGGGAGAAGCCGAGGAGGAGGGGCCGGTGAGGAACCGCCGGCCGGGCTACGCCTTGCGGCCCACCCCGCAGTAGGCGTCCACGGCCGCGAGGTCTCCGTCCGGCTCCCCGCCCTCCGGCCGCCACTCGGGCACCCGCACGACGCCGGGCTCCACCAGCTCCAGCCCCTCGAAGAACCCGGCGATCTCCTCGACGCCGCGCACGTGGTACGGCACCGCGCCGCTCGAGTTGTACGCCTTTGACGCCGCGACCATGCCCTCGCTGGTGGCCGTGCTGTCGCCGATCACCAGGTGGCTGCCCGGGGGGAGCCCCGCCATGAGCCGGCGCACCAGGCCGCGGGCCTCCTCGTAGTCGGCGACGTGGCCGAGCGTGTTGAGGATCATCAGGGCGACCGGCCGGGAGAGGTCGAGCGTCTCGGCGGCGGCCCGCAGCACGGCCTCGGGGTCGTACAGGTCGGCGTCCAGATACGCGGTCCTGCCCTCCGGCGTGCTCTTGAGCAGGGCGTGGGCGTGGGCGAGGACTATGGGGTCGTTGTCGACGTACACGATCCGCGCGTCCGGGGCGACGCGCTGGGCCACCTGATGGGTGTTGTCGGCGGTCGGCAGCCCGGTCCCGACGTCCAGGAACTGCCGGATCCCCTGTTCACCGGCGAGGTACCGGACGGCCCGTCCCAGGAACCGCCGGCTGGTGAGCGCGACGTCGGCCAGGCCGGGGAAGATCTCCTTGATCTGGTCCCCGATCTCCCGGTCGACCTTGTAGTGGTCCTTGCCGCCGACGAAGTAGTTCCAGAAGCGGGCCGAGTGCGGCTTGCTCGTATCGATCCGGGCACGTGTCCCGGAACCGGTGCGGTCCTGTGTGGTGTCCTGCGACACGGCTGAGCCTCCTGTGGACGGGCGGTGACCAGTGCGCCCAACCTAGGTGAACCGGCCATGGAATACCCCGGGTCGGCTCCCGCGGCCCCGGCCGACCGTACGTTTTCGGCCACCGGCCCGCCGGTCGTCCCCGGTGAGCGCGGCCCCTCGCCCCCGGCGGGCACGGGTCCCCCGCCCTCGGAGGGCACGGGCCCTTCGCCCCGGCGGGCACGGGCCCCTCGGCCGCGTCCGGGCGCGGCCGAGGGACCCCGGGCGTCAGACCGGCTGGTAGGCGCGCTCCACCTTCTGCGTGCCGCTGCGCGTGCGGTAGGAGCGGGCCCAGGCGGACGTGGCGGCCGGATCCGTGCGGTCGGACAGCACGTAGTAGTCCATCTGCGCCCGCTCGGCGGTGATGTCCAGAACGCCGTAGCCGTGGCGGTCGGTGTCCACCCAGTGGACGTGCCGGTTGGCGGCCCGGATCAGCGGCGCGGCGACCGAGGAGACGGTGCCCTCGGGGACCTTGACGATGTCGTCGAGGTTGTCGGAGGTGACCGAGGTGACCACGAACTCCGTGGCGGCCGAGGGCGACAGCGGGTAGGTGCCGGCGTTGACCGGCACGTCGTTGGCCCACGCCATGTGGATGTCGCCGGTGAGGAAGACCGTGTTGCGGACGGCGTTCGCGCGCAGGTGGGCGAGGAGTTCGCGGCGGTCGTCGGTGTAGCCGTCCCACTGGTCGGTGTTGAGCGCGAGGCCCTCCTGCGGCAGGCCGAGCAGTTTGGCGAGCGGCTTCAGCAGGCTCGCCGGCAGGGAGCCGATGGCGAACGGGGAGATCATCACCGAGGTGCCGACCAGCCGCCAGGTGGTGTCGGACGCCGTCAGTCCCGCCTTCAGCCAGTCCAGTTGGGCGCGGCCGGTGAGCGTGCGGTCCGGGTCGTCGACCTCGCCGTTGCCGAGCGAGACCTGCTGGGAGCGGAAGGAGCGCAGGTCCAGCAGGGAGAGGTCGGCGAGCCGGCCGAAGCGCAGCCGGCGGTAGGTGGTGCCGGCGAGCGCGGGGCGCACCGGCATCCACTCGAAGTAGGCCTGCTTGGCGGCGGCCTGGCGCGCGGCCCAGGTGCCCTCGGCGCCCTCGGTGTGGTTCTCGGCGCCGCCCGACCAGGCGTCGTTGGCGATCTCGTGGTCGTCCCAGATCGCGATGACCGGCGCCCGGTGGTGCAGGGCCTGCAGATCGGGGTCGGTCTTGTACGTCGCGTGCCGCAGGCGGTAGTCGGCGAGGGTGACGATCTCGTGGGCGGGCGCGTGCGGGCGCACCGTCTTGCCGCGGGTGCCGTACTCGCCGGTGCCGTACTCGTAGATGTAGTCGCCCAGGTGCAGCCAGGCGTCCAGGTCGCCGCGGGCCGCGAGGTGGCGGTACGCGGAGAAGTGGCCGGCCTCCCAGTTGGTGCAGGAGACCACGCCGAAGCGCAGCCCGGTCACGGCGGCGTCGGCGGCCGGTGCGGTGCGGGTGCGGGCGACGGGGGAGTCGGTGCCCCCGGCGGAGAAGCGGAACCAGTAGTCGGTGGCCGGTCGCAGGCCGCGGATGTCCGCCTTGACGGTGTGGTCGAGGGCGGCGGTGGCGAGCGTCGAACCCTGGGCGACGACGTCGGTGAACGCCTTGTCCCGGGCGACGGTCCAGCTCACCTCGGTGTCCGGGCCGAGCCCGGAGCCGGGTATCGCCTCCGGCGTCGGGGTCACGCGGGTCCACAGCAGGATGCCGTCCGGCAGCGGGTCGCCGGAGGCCACGCCGTGCAGGAAGGCGGGGGCCTGCGTCGCCGCCCGGGCGGGCAGGGACGCGGCGAGCGGTCCGGCCAGCACCGCGGTGGCGGCGGCCGCCTTGACGACCGTACGGCGGCGGGGGGAGAGGGAGGAGGCGTCCGCGGAGGCGGGGACGGTGCTCTCGGATGATCTGTGTCGACTGGTCACAGCCGATCAGGTTACTGACAGGTACACGCGAGAGCGGGCGAACTCGCAAAAGTTCGCCCGCTCTTCGACGTGTGGTCGGCCGACCGGTGCTCAGGCCTTGAGGGCCTTGTCGATCGCCGTGTTGAACTCGTCCACCGTCATGGGGGTGCTCTGGCCGTCGGAGCCGGTGACCTTCTTGCCGTCCATCATCAGGGTCGGCGTGCCGTTCACGTCGCTCTCGTCGAAGGTCTTGGACATCTCCAGCGCCCACCGGTCGTAGGTGCCGTCCTCGACGGCCGTCTGGAACTGCTTGTTGTCCTTCAGGGCGTCGACCGAGTTCGCGATCTTGATCAGGTACGAGTCGTCCTTGAACTTGTCCTCGCTCTCCTGGGGGTGGTACTCGGCCGAGTAGAGCGCGGACTTGTAGGCGAGGAACGCCTCGGGGCTGACGTTCAGCGCGGCGCCCAGGGCGCTCAGGGCGTTCTTGGAGCCCTCGCCGGTCAGGTTGCGGTCGAGGAACGAGGCGCCGACGAAACGGATCTTGTACTTGCCGTCCTCGACGTCCTTGTCGATCGTCTTGCCGACGCTCTGCTCGAACGTGGCGCAGATCGGGCAGCGCGGGTCCTCGTACAGCTCCAGGGTCTTCTTCGCGTCGGGCTTGCCGATGACGACGGTCGTGCCGTTCTTGCCGCTGCTGTTGGCCGGCTTGACGAGCTCGGCGTCCTGCGCGGCCTCCCAGTGGTCGGGCTGGTTGGCCTGGACGACGGCGTAGCCGATGCCGCCGGCTATCGCCAGGACGCCGACGAGGGAGCAGGCGACGATGACCTGCCGCTTGACCTTGTCCTTCTTGGCCTGGCGCTCGCGCTCCGCGCGCAGGCGCTCCCGGGCCGCCGTCTTCGCCGCCTGGCTGTTCCGCTTGCTCATGGTGATGTTCTCCACGGGGGACGCACACGGTCGTGTGCGGGATGCGTATGGGGGGGGACTGCTCGTGTTCGGGGGCCGCCGGTACCGGGGCGGGGAGCGCCTCAGGCGAGGGCGGCGGAGCACGGCGGTCCGCGCCGTCCCAGGGAGTGCACGAGGATCCGGGTCCGGGCCGTGACGGTCCCGAGGACCGGGAGGAGGGGCCGGTGGACCTTCGGGGTCCGGCGGCCCGTCACCGCCGCGACCGCGAACAGCAGCGGCCGGACCGCCGTCGAGGCGGTGGCCGCCACCGCGGCGAGCAGCCGGGCCAGCGCCTGCTCGCCGCGGCGCAGCCAGGCGGCGGCGAACAGGCCGACGCCGACGTGCGCGCCGAGCAGCAGCCAGGAGGTGGCCGGGTCGGCCTGGGCGAGCAGGACCGCCAGCCGGTCGCCGCCCTCGGCGGCGGTGCCGGTCACACGGGCGAGCGGTGCGCCGACGCTGGTGCCGTCACCGCACAGCACGTCGAAGCCGACGGAGCGCAGCGGACCCGCCACGGGCCCGCCCATCCGGCCGTAGCAGACGTGCTGGCCGGCGGTGAAGACGGTGTCGGCGGCCAGCTCCAGCGGGATCAGCAGGGCGGCGATCCGCCCGAAGGAACGCTCCCGCCCCGCCAGGGCGTACGCCAGGGCGAACACGGCGGCGGCGATCGCGGCCACCGTGTTCACCGGCAGCGGAGCCCCGGACAGCAGCACGTGCGACGCGACGCTGAGCGTCACGGTCACTGCCGTGAACAGCGCCGCGCGGACGGCTCTGAGCTGGGTTCCGGATATGTCCATGGCGGGGAAAGTCTGTCATGCGTTCCGGTAAGGGACGCCTAAAGGGTCCCGGTGGGCGTGCGGAGGGTCACAGTCCCGGGATCCTGCCGTTGCGGAACAGGTCCAGGAAGGTCTGGTGGTCGCGGCGCGCGCGTGCGCCGTAGCCGTGCGCGAAGTCGACCAGCAGCGGCGCGAGGCCCTCCTCGTCGGCCGCGATCGCCGCGTCGATGGCCCGCTCGGTGGAGAACGGCACCAGGGACTCGCCGGAGGTGTCGTCCGCCGCCGCGTGCATCGTGGCCGTGGCCCGGCCGAGGTCGGCGGCCACCTGGGCGATCTCCTCGGGGTCGTCGATGTCGCTCCAGTCCAGGTCCACGGCGTACGGCGAGACCTCGGCGACCAGCTGGCCCGCGCCGTCCAGCTCGGTCCAGCCCAGCCACGGGTCGGCGTGCGCCTGGAGGGCGCGCTGGGAGATCACCGTGCGGTGGCCCTCGTGCCGGAAGTAGTCGCGGATGGCCCGGTCGGGGATGTGCCGGGAGACGGCCGGGGTCTGGGCCTGCTTGATGTAGATCACGACATCGTTCTCCAGGGCGTCGCTGTGGCCCTCCAGGAGGATGTTGTACGACGGCAGCCCGGCCGACCCGATGCCGATGCCGCGGCGGCCCACGACGTCCTTCACGCGGTAGGAGTCCGGGCGGGCCAGGGAGGCGTCCGGCAGCGTCTCCAGGTAGCCGTCGAAGGCGGCGAGCACCTTGTAGCGGGTGGCGGCGTCCAGCTCGACCGCGCCGCCGCCGGGGGCGAAGCGGCGCTCGAAGTCGCGGATCTCGGTCATCGAGTCCAGCAGCCCGAACCGGGTCAGCGAGCGGGCGTCGCGCAGCGCGTCCAGCAGCGGTCCCTGGGCGGTGTCCAGCGTGAACGGCGGCACCTCGTCGCTCTTCGCGCCGGTGGCCAGCGCGTGGATGCGCTCGCGGTAGGCGCCCGCGTAGATCCGCACCAGCTCGGTGATCTGCTCGTCGCTGAGCGCCTTCGCGTAGCCGATCAGCGCCAGGGAGGCCGCGAAGCGCTTGAGGTCCCAGGTGAAGGGGCCGACATAGGCCTCGTCGAAGTCGTTGACGTTGAAGACCAGGCGGCCGTTGGAGTCCATGTAGGTGCCGAAGTTCTCCGCGTGCAGGTCGCCGTGGATCCACACCCGGGAGGTCCGGTCGTCCAGGTACGGGCCGCTGTACGTCCTCCCACCGCCCCGCCCGGCGTTCTCCGCGTCCAGGTCGTGGTAGAAGAGGCACGCCGTCCCCCGGTAGAACGCGAACGCCGAGGCCGCCATCTTCCGGAACTTCACGCGGAACGCGGCCGGGTCGGCGGCCAGGAGCTCGCCGAAGGCGGTGTCGAGGACGGCGAGAATCTCCTCACCGCGGTGCTCGTCGTCGAGCTGCGGGACCGACATCGCTGGGTGCCTCCTGGTGCGGGACGTCTCGGGGACGGCTGGTCCGTCCCCTGCCTAACGTGTAAGGGAGCACGGGAGTGCCCCGCCCGAAGGTACGTCGGGGCGTCCTCGAAGTGTCAGTGCCGGGGCATAGACTTCGACGCTGTCCACCGGACTGTCCGCAGCCCGTCGCCGATAGTTCTCCTAGTTCTCCTTGGAGGCCGCACCGTGTCGAAGCCGCCGTTCACGCACCTGCACGTCCACACCCAGTACTCGCTGCTGGACGGTGCCGCGCGGCTGAAGGACATGTTCAATGCCTGCAACGAGATGGGCATGACGCACATCGCCATGTCCGACCACGGCAACCTGCACGGAGCGTACGACTTCTTCCACTCCGCGCAGAAGGCCGGAGTCACCCCGATCATCGGGATCGAGGCGTATGTCGCCCCCGAGTCGCGGCGCAACAAGCGCAAGATCCTCTGGGGCCAGCCGCACCAGAAGCGGGACGACGTCTCCGGTTCCGGCGGTTACACGCACAAGACCATGTGGGCGGTGAACAGGACCGGCCTGCACAACCTCTTCCGCCTCTCCTCCGACGCGTACGCCGAGGGTTGGCTGCAGAAGTGGCCCCGGATGGACAAGGAGACCATCGCGCAGTGGTCGGAGGGCATCGTCGCCTCCACCGGCTGCCCCTCGGGCGAGGTGCAGACGCGGCTGCGCCTCGGCCACTTCGACGAGGCCCTCAAGGCGGCCGCCGACTACCAGGACATCTTCGGCAAGGACCGCTACTTCCTGGAGCTGATGGACCACGGCATCGACATCGAGCACCGGGTCCGCGACGGTCTGCTGGAGATCGGCAAGAAGCTCGGCATCCCGCCCCTGGTCACCAACGACTCGCACTACACCTACGCGCACGAGGCGACCGCCCACGACGCGCTGCTGTGCATCCAGACCGGCAAGAACCTCTCCGACCCCGACCGCTTCAAGTTCGACGGCACCGGCTACTACCTCAAGTCCACCGACGAGATGTACGCCATCGACTCCTCGGACGCCTGGCAGGAGGGCTGCGCCAACACCCGGCTGATCGCCGAGATGGTCGACACCACCGGCATGTTCGAGAAGCGCGACCTGATGCCGAAGTTCGACATCCCGGAGGGGTACACCGAGGTCAGCTGGTTCCGCGAGGAAACCATGCGCGGCATGCACCGCCGCTTCCCGGACGGCATCCCGGACGACCGCATGAAGCAGGTCGAGTACGAGATGGACACCATCATCTCGATGGGCTTCCCGGGCTACTTCCTCGTGGTCGCCGACTTCATCATGTGGGCCAAGAAGCAGGGCATCGCGGTCGGCCCCGGCCGGGGTTCCGCGGCCGGCTCGATCGTCGCCTACGCCCTCGGCATCACCGACCTCGACCCGATCCCGCACGGCCTGATCTTCGAGCGGTTCCTCAACCCCGAGCGCATCTCGATGCCCGACGTCGACATCGACTTCGACGAGCGCCGGCGCGTCGAGGTGATCCGGTACGTGACGGAGAAGTACGGCGCCGACAAGGTCGCCATGATCGGCACCTACGGCACCATCAAGGCCAAGAACGCGATCAAGGACTCCGCGCGCGTGCTGGGCTACCCGTACGCGATGGGCGACCGCATCACCAAGGCCATGCCCGCCGACGTCCTCGGCAAGGGCATCCCGCTGTCCGGCATCACCGACCCCAGCCACCCCCGCTACTCGGAGGCGGGCGAGGTCCGGTCGATGTACGAGAACGAGCCGGACGTGAAGAAGGTCATCGACACCGCGCGCGGCGTGGAGGGCCTGGTCCGGCAGATGGGCGTGCACGCGGCCGGCGTGATCATGTCCAGCGAGACCATCACCGAGCACGTCCCGGTCTGGGTCAGGCACACCGACGGCGTCACCATCACGCAGTGGGACTACCCGAGCTGCGAGTCGCTCGGCCTGCTGAAGATGGACTTCCTGGGCCTGCGCAACCTGACCATCATGGACGACGCCGTCAAGATGGTGAAGGCCAACAAGGGGATCGACATCGATCTCCTGAGCCTCCCGCTCGACGACCCCACGACCTTCGACCTGCTCCAGCGCGGCGACACCCTCGGCGTGTTCCAGTTCGACGGCGGTCCGATGCGCTCCCTGCTCCGGCTGATGAAGCCGGACAACTTCGAGGACATCTCCGCCGTGTCGGCCCTGTACCGGCCGGGCCCGATGGGCATGAACTCGCACACCAACTACGCCCTGCGCAAGAACGGCCAGCAGGAGATCACGCCCATCCACCCCGAGCTGGAGGAGCCGCTCAAGGAGGTCCTGGACGTCACCTACGGCCTGATCGTCTACCAGGAGCAGGTGCAGAAGGCCGCCCAGATCATCGCCGGCTACTCGCTCGGCGAGGCCGACATCCTCCGCCGCGTGATGGGCAAGAAGAAGCCGGAGGAACTGGAGAAGAACTTCGTCATCTTCCAGGCCGGCGCCCGCAAGAACGGCTACAGCGACGAGGCCATCCAGGCGCTGTGGGACGTGCTGGTGCCCTTCGCCGGCTACGCCTTCAACAAGGCGCACTCGGCCGCGTACGGACTGGTGTCGTACTGGACCGCCTACCTCAAGGCGAACCACCCCGCCGAGTACATGGCGGCGCTGCTCACCTCGGTGAAGGACGACAAGGACAAGTCGGCCGTCTACCTCAACGAGTGCCGCCGCATGGGCATCAGGGTGCTCCCGCCGAACGTCAACGAGTCCGAGGCCAACTTCGCCGCGCAGGGCGACGACGTGATCCTCTTCGGCCTGTCGGCGGTGCGCAACGTCGGCACCAACGTCGTGGAGTCGATCATCAAGTGCCGCAAGGCCAAGGGGAAGTACACGTCCTTCCCGGACTACCTCGACAAGGTCGACGCGGTCGTCTGCAACAAGCGCACCACGGAGTCGCTGATCAAGGCGGGCGCCTTCGACTCCATGGGGCACAGCCGCAAGGGCCTCACCGCCCAGTACGAGCCGATGATCGACAACGTGGTCGCGGTGAAGCGCAAGGAGGCCGAGGGGCAGTTCGACCTCTTCGGCGGCATGGGCGAGGAGGAGTCCGGCGAGCCCGGCTTCGGCCTCGACGTCACCTTCACCGACGACGAGTGGGACAAGACCTACCTGCTCGCCCAGGAGCGGGAGATGCTCGGTCTCTACGTCTCCGACCACCCGCTGTTCGGCCTGGAGCACGTGCTGTCCGACAAGGCCGACGCGGGCATCTCACAGCTCACCGGCGGCGACTTCGGCGACGGCGCGGTGGTCACCATCGGCGGCATCATCTCGGGCCTGCAGCGCAAGATGACCAAGCAGGGCAACGCCTGGGCGATCGCCACGGTGGAGGACCTCGCCGGCTCCATCGAGTGCATGTTCTTCCCGGCGACCTACCAACTGGTGTCGACGCAACTGGTCGAGGACGCCGTGGTGTTCGTCAAGGGCCGCCTCGACAAGCGGGAGGACGTGCCGCGCCTGGTGGCGATGGAGCTGATGGTCCCCGACCTGTCCACCGCGGGCACCAACGCGCCCGTCGTCCTCACCATCCCGGCGACGCGGGTGACCCCGCCGATGGTCAGCCGGCTCGGCGAGATCCTCACCCACCACAAGGGCGACAGCGAGGTCCGCATCAAACTGCAGGGGCCGACGAAGACGACGGTGCTGCGCCTGGACCGGCACCGGGTCAAGCCGGACCCGGCCCTCTTCGGCGACCTGAAGGTCCTGCTCGGACCCTCCTGCCTGGCGGGCTGAGCGAGCGGTTCTGTCCGGCGGACCGAGCGAGCGGCTCCGCGCACCGGACGCGTGTGAGGGGCGCACCCGATGGCGACGGCGGGTGCGCCCCTCTTCATCCGTGTCTGGATCTCAACGATCCTTTAGGGAATGTCAGTTGTGACCGAAGCGCTTCTGCCGGTTCTTGCCCCGGCCGACCTCGCCGGGCGTGGCCTCCGTGGTGCGCTGCTCGTCCGGCGTCTCCATCGCGGCCGGCTGCGACGCCCGTCGGGCGCGCTCGGCCTGCGGCTGCTTCCGGTCGCGGTTCTTGTTCTTGGCCATGGTGATGCCTCCTGTGGGGGATCTAGGGGCCAGGGCCGGAACCAGATTCACATAGCCCGACAATGAACGCATGCCGGACAATTACCCTGTGTGACCAGGGTGGTCGGGGAAGGAAGTGGGGAAACGCCACGCCGAAGATCGAGTTCGGGCCGTTAACCCCGGCGTGGTCGGGCAGACTCGAAGCAAGCCCGAAGCAAACCTCCCGGAAAGAGGGTGGATCGCGTGGACCGCTGCATCGTCCTGGTGGACGCCGGGTATCTGCTGGGGGCCGCCGCCAGTCTCCTCGCCGGGGAGCCTTCGCGGTCCCGCATCACCGTCGACCACGCGGCCCTCATCCAAGGGCTGCGCGAACGCGCCGAGTCCGACACGCGGCAGCCCCTGTTGCGCATCTACTGGTTCGACGGCGCCCCCGACCGCGTCCCGCAGCCCGAGCACCGCAGACTGCGCGTGATGCCCCGGGTCACCGTCCGCCTCGGAGCGCTTACCCGAAGTGACGGTCGCTGGGCCCAGAAGGGCGTCGACGCCGCGATGCACGCCGAACTCACCGAGCTGGCCCGCAACCGGGCCTGCTCCGACATCGTCCTGGTCACCGGTGACGGTGATTTGCTGCCCGGCATGATGGCCGCCAAGGAGCACGGCGTCGCCGTCCACCTGTGGGCCGTGCAGGCCGCCGACGGCGACTACAACCAGTCCGAGGACCTGGTCGCCGAGGCCGACGAGCGCCGGGTGCTGGACCGCGCGTGGATCACCCAGGCGGTCCGGGCCAAGGAGGTCACCGGGGTGTGCGCCCCGCCGCCCGTGCCGCGGCCCGAGATCGCCGCGATCCTCTCCGCCCCGCTGCCGGACTCCGCGCTCGCCGCGACGGCCGAGCGGACCGCGCAGGAACCGCAGCACCCGGCCGCCACCGCCCAGAACGGCAGCGTGGAGCGGACGCCCGCGGTCAAGGGCGTACCCACCCCCAAGGACCTGGCCGCCCTGCGCGGCCCCGGCGCCCAGCCCCCTCAGCAGCCGGCCTCGGCCACCCTGCGCTGGTCCTCCGACAAGGGCTGGGTCGACCGGCCCGTCGCCGAGTCCCCCGAGGCCGCCTCCATGCCGACGCTCGCCCAGCTGACCACGGCCGAGCAGCGGTGGGCCGACCGCGAGGAGGACATCACCACCGTCGGCGGCGACCCCTTCGAGGTGGGGCAGGTCTTCGCCCGCCGCTGGGTGGAGCGGCTCGGCGACCAGAGCCACCTCCAGCGGCTGTCCGTCATGTACCCCCGCATCCCGCACCGCGTCGACGGCGAGCTGCTGCGCTACGCGGCCCGCTTCGGGCTCCTCGCCCACAAGGACGACCAGATCGACGAACGCGACCGCTACGCCATCCGGGCGGGCTTCTGGCGGGAGATCGACGTGCGCACGGGCACGGAGCGGGGGACGGCCGCCGGGGAGTGAGCGGCGCCGGCCGATCCGGTCACGGGTCCCGCGAGCCCGGCGCGATCCGAACGGCGCGATCCGAACGGCGGGCCCGAACGGCGGAGTCCGGTCGTCGAGCGCGTCCGCGGGGGTTCGGCTCGTGGCGGGGGAGGCGCGGCACGAGGGCGACCCGAGGGCGTGGCGGGGTTTCCGACCCCGTAGGCTCGTTCCTTGTGAGTACGCGCGCGGCACAGGCATTCCGGCACGGTGGTGACGTCGTGTGCGCGGTGCGCGGGCTGACCAAGACCTATCCGGCGGTGCGCGGACGGCGCGGGGCGCCGGCGACACCCGAGGTCCGGGCCACCGACGACGTGCGGCTCGACGTCCGGCGCGGGGAGATCTTCGGTCTGCTCGGGCCGAACGGAGCCGGCAAGTCCACCCTCGTACGCCAGCTGACCGGGCTGATGCGACCCGACCGGGGCAGCGTGGCGATCCTCGGCCACGACATCGTGCGCCACCCCGAGCGGGCCTCGCGCATCCTCGCCTACCTCGGGCAGGAGTCCACCGCCCTCGACGAGCTGACCGTGTCCCTCGCCGCCGAGACCACCGGCCGGCTGCGCGGGCTGGACGTGCGCCGGGCGCGGGCGGAACGGGACGCCGTTCTGGAGGAGCTGGGCCTCACCCCGATCGCCGGACGCCCCTTGCGGAAGCTGTCCGGCGGCCAGCGCCGGCTGGCCTGCTTCGCCGCCGCGCTGGTGGGGGAGCGGCCGCTGCTCGTGCTGGACGAGCCCACCACCGGCATGGACCCGGTGGCGCGGCGCGCGGTGTGGTCCGCCGTCGACCGGCGCCGGGCCGAGCACGGCACGACCGTGCTGCTGGTCACCCACAACGTCATCGAGGCCGAGACGGTCCTCGACCGGGTCGCCGTCCTGGACCGGGGCCGGGTCATCGCCTGCGACAGCCCCGCCGGACTGAAGGAGCAGGTCGCGGGCGAGGTCCGGGTCGAGCTGGTGTGGCGCGAGGCGGCGCCGCTGCACGTGCCCGAGGTCGCCGCGCTGCGCGACCGGGTCGTCGAGTCGGGCCGCCGCTGGACCCTGCGGCTGGCCCCCGAGGAGGCCCGTACGGTGGTCGCCACCGTCACCGGCGGGGCCGCCTTCGCCGCCCTGGACGACTTCACACTGGCCACGCCCAGCCTGGAGGACGTGTACCTGGCGCTGGGCGGCGCCGTACGGCAGGGACTGGTGAAGGCATGAGCGCACGGGCCGCGTCGTCCGTACGGAACGGGACGGCTGCCGCAGCGGATCCGAGCGGACCTGCGCGCGGACCCGTGGGCGAACCTCCCAGCGAACCTCCGAGCGAAGGGGAGCAGCACGACGTGAGTGCCGTACCCGCCGATGTCCTGCCGGGCGGTGCCCTGCCCGTGCGGGAGGCCGGGCCGGAACCGGCCGGGCTCGGCCCCCGGGCGCGGCTGTGGCCGTCGCTGGCGGCCGTGTACCGGGCGCAGCTCTCCCGGGCACGGGTGGCGAGGATCCCGCTGCTGTTCGTGGCGACCTTCCAGTCGGTCGGGATCATGATCCTGATGCGCGGGGTGGTGGACGGCGGCGGCGAGGCGCAGGCCGTGGTCGCCGGCTCGTCGGTCCTGGTCGTGGCCTTCGTGGCGCTGAACCTCCTCGCGCAGTACTTCGGGCAGCTGCGGGCCAGCGGCGGACTCGACCACTACGCCACCCTGCCCGTGCCGCCCGCGGCGGTGGTCCTGGGCGCGGCCGGCGCCTACGCCTCGTTCACCGTGCCGGGGACCGTCGTGACCGCCGTCTTCGGGTGCGTCCTGTTCGGTCTGCCGCTGGCGCACCTGTGGGTGCTCGCCGCGGTGATCCCGCTCGCCGGGGCCGCGCTCGCCGGGCTGGGCGCGGCGCTGGGCCTGCTCGCGCCGCGGCCGGAGCTGGCGACGCTGCTCGGCCAGCTGGGCATGTCGGCGGCGCTGCTGCTGGGCGTGCTGCCGGCGGAGCGGATGCCGGAGGCGGTGCGCCTGGCGCGGGACCTGCTGCCGTCGACGTACGGCGTCGAGGCCCTCGCGCGGACCTTCGGCCCGCATCCCGACTGGGCGCACGTGCTCGGTGACCTCGCGGTGTGCGGGGGCGTCGGCGTGATCTCGCTGGCCGTGGCGACCTGGGCGTACCGCAGGGCCGCCGTCCGGTGACGCGCCGCACAGCCGGGCCTGGCACGATGTCAGGGTGAGCGCACCTCTGACACCACCACCTCCGCACGAGGGTTCCTCGCACGACGCGTGGCAGCCGCCGTCCGCCGGACCCGTGGCCGCCCCGTCCGGGAAGGACGGGTCCGCGGGGCACCCCGGGGGGTACGGCTGGTACGGACAGGACGGCCCTGCGATGAAGACGGAAGTGCGGGAGGCCACCGTGATCGCGGTGGCGGTGGCGCTCGGCGGGACGCTCCTCGGGGTGCTGTGGTGGTGGCTGGCGCCGCGCGTGCCGCTCGTGGGCGACGTGGTGGGCGGCAACTGGGTCGTCTACCTCAAGGACACCGAGGGCGAGCAGGCCGTCGGGGTGGACGGGACGTTCTCCCTCCTGGCGCTGGGGTTCGGCGGGGTGAGCGCGCTCGTCGTGTTCCTCGTGCGGCGGCACGGGGGTGTGCCGCTGGTGGTGGCGCTGGCGGTCGGAGGGCTGCTCGGATCGCTGCTGGCATGGCGGATCGGCATATGGCTCGGCCCCGCGCAGGACGTGATCGCCCAGGCGAGGAGCGTGGGCAAGGGGGTCGCCTTCGACGCGCCGCTGAAGCTGAACGCCAAGGGCGCGCTGCTGGCCTGGCCGTTCGCGGCGCTGGTCCTGCACCTGGGGCTGACCGCCCTGTTCGGCCCCCGCGACCCGGACCCCCTCCTGCCGGACCCGTACATCCCGCAGGGACCGTAGGGGACGGCGCCGGGCACTCCCCGGCCACCGGTTCCCCGGCACCGGTCTCCCGGCCCCGGCGGTCCACGCCGGGCGCCGTCCGCGGTGCGCCCGGCCTCTCCTCGTGCGCCACCCGCGTTTGCGGGTCCTCTTCGGCGGGTCTTCTCCCCCTGGTCTCCCTGGTCGAGGAAGAAGGTTCCGTCGAGGGGTCACGCACGCCCGATCGGGGCGAGGACGGCCGATGTCAGCCTGGTCAGGTCGTCGGGGGAGAGCTCGACCTCCAGGCCGCGACGGCCGGCCGAGACGCAGATCGTGTCGTGCAGGACGGCCGACTCGTCCAGGACCGTCGGCAGTGCCCTGCGCTGGCCGAGGGGCGAGATGCCGCCGCGGACGTACCCCGTGGTGCGTTCCGCCAGCGCCGGGTCGGCCATCGCGGCCCGCTTGCCGCCGGCCGCCGCCGCGAGCGCCTTCAGGTCCAGCTGGCCGGCCACCGGGACCACCGCCACGGTCAGCGCGCCGTCGACGTCGGCCACCAGCGTCTTGAAGACGCGGTCCGGCGAGACGCCCATCGCCTCGGCCGCCTCCTCGCCGTAGGACGGGTGGGAGGGGTCGTGGTCGTAGGAGTGGACCGTGAACGGCACCCCGGCCGCGGTGAGGGCCACCGTCGCGGGTGTGCCTCCCGCCTGCTGCTTCCTGGACTTCTTCGCCATCCCGGCCCGTACCCCCAGACAGTCGTGCGTCAGTTGAGACTCGTCGGCCCGCGCGTCAGGTCCGACGCCGGCAACGACGGCAGGCTACGGATGACGGCCGTCTCCGTGCGAAGGAGTTTCAGCTCGTCGCGGAGCCGGGACGCGGTGTCCGGCGCCTGGAGCAGACGCTGCCGCGTCGGTGTGTCCAGCACCATCGCGGCGGCGACCAGGTAGGAGACGACGCCCGGCTCGTCCGGCAGGTCCGCACCGGTCGCCAGCGACCGCTCCCGGGCCCCCGCCAGCCGCTTCTGGTACTGGCGGAACGCCCGCAGCACCCCTTCGGCCAGCGCCCCCGCCCCGTCGCCGGGCTCCTCGGCCACCGGCTCCAGCTCGGCCGTCAGATACGGCCCGGAGGCGTCGACCGACAGCAGCCGCACCCGGGTCGTGCCGGTGGCCAGCACCTCGAAGGTGCCGTCGGCCCGTTCCCGGATCGTCGCCGCGTCGGCCACGCAGCCCACCTTGTGGAAGGCCCGGAGCGGGTCGGTGCCGAAGCCGGCCGCCGACCCCCGGTCGGGCACGGCGGTCGGGTCGGGCAGGCCGGGGGCGCTCGGCGCGACCTCGTGGCCGTCGCGGATCGCCACGACGGCGAACCGGCGCGGCTCGTCCTCCGAGGTCTTCAGCAGCTCGCGCATCATGGCGCGGTAGCGCTCCTCGAAGACGTTGAGCGGGAGCACGAGCCCCGGGAACAGCACCGTGTTCAGGGGGAAGAGCGGGAGGCGGACGGTGGTCACGACTCAAGAGCCTAATGGTCGCCGAAGCGGACCCGTCCGCCCTGTTCATTCCTCGGATGGCCGGAGCCCGTGGCGGAGGAAGCGGTTCCCGCCCCCGGGGGAGCCGAACGCCATCGCCGCGCGCACCCCCTGGCGCACCTCCAGGAACCGCCCGAGCGGGTCGTCCGCGTCCCGGTCCCACGGGAAGGACGTGGCGTACGGGCCGGTCAGGCGCAGCTGTTCCAGGGCGTCCGGCCAGCGTTCGAGGCCCACCAGGACGTAGGTCAGCAGATTGCGCAGCTCGGCCGGCCAGGAGTGGCCCGCCGGCAGCCGGGCGGACAGGACGGCGGCGCGGTCGGCCGCGGCTTCGAGCCGCGCGCGCGGCACCTCGGGACCGCCGCCGTCGGTCAGGTAGCCGAACGCCGCCCACAGCGGCAGCGCCTGGGTGAGCGAGTCCTCCGGCGCGTCCTGGGCGGCCAGGTCCGCGAAGTCGAAGCACTCGCGGTGCGCGCCGTGCCAGGAGGACGACAGGTAGCGCAGGGCCGCCACATGGCAGCCGTAGTGGTGCGGGGCGCGGCGGACCGCCGCCTCCCACAGCTCCTGGAAGTACCGGTGCCCGGCGCGGGCGCCGCGGGCGTGGTCCAGGGCGAGTCGCCACGGCACCGGATCGCGGTCGTCCCCCTTCGCGGCGGCGGTGATCAGCGGGCTCACCTCGCGCAGCAGCTCGGTCCGGGCCGGCGAGCCCCAGGCGAGGCCCACCGCCCGCTGGGCCTCCACCAGCAGCCCGTCGGGGTCGTGCGGATCGAGGGCGCGCCAGGCGTCCAGCCACCCGGGGCGCGAGCGGGCGAAGGCGGCCAGCCGCCGTACATAGCGGTCGCGGTGCTCCCAGGAGCCCTGGCGGCGGGTGGCGGCGAGCAGGTCGGCGGCGGGCGCGTGGTCGCCGCCCGCCGCCGCGACCAGCGCCGGGCCCAGCGCGTCGTCGGGCGCGTCGAGGAGCACGTCGTCGTCGGTGGGCAGCACGACATCGGCGGGCAGCACGCCGACGGGCGCGGCGTCCGCCCTGCCTCGTGCCCGGGACGTACGGGTGAATCCGTGCAGCAGAGCCATGGTGTCGACCATTGAAAGACCGCAGGTCACGGCCGCGCCAGAGGCCACGCTGAAGTCGTGGAAGGTTGTACGCGGTCCGGTCAAGGGCCGTTAAAAAGTGATCGGTTTCTTGCCGTGTGCGACGCCCGCGGAGCACCACGGGCCTCATGCGTCACACGGGACGCCATGACGCCCTGACGCCACGACGTCGTGCGGCTGGGCTAGGTGCGCCGCAGCGTCCGCGTCGCCCCCGCCGCCACCGTCGTCGCCAGGACCCAGCCCAGCAGGATGAACGCCGCCGCCAGCCACTGCCAGCCGCCGCGCAGCTCCCAGAAGCCCACCTGGCCCAGGTCGATCACCGGCAGCAGCAGGTCCAGGGCGAACAGGGCCGGGTCCCACGGGGGGTGCTCACCGCTCTTGAGGGGCGGGTGGTGCGCGCGGGCGAAGGCCAGGGAACCGCCCGCCCACAGCACCGCCATCCACACCGCGGCCCGGCCCGGCCGGTACCCGTAGGCGACCGTCCAGTCCTGCGCGTAGCCCCACAGCTTGGCCGCGAGCGGCAGGCTCTCGCGGCGGCGGCGCTGCTTGGCGAGCAGCACCTCGCGGGCCTCCTCGTCCTCCCCGCTCGCCCGCAGCACGGCGGCCAGCCGCTCGTACGGCTCCGGGTTGTACTCGGCGCTCGCCGCGTCCACCCAGCGCAGCCGCAGCTCCAGCGGGAACGGGCCGCGCGGCACCAGGTTCTCGTAGGTGAAGCCGCCCATGTGCAGCCGCCCGGGCCCCGGCCAGCTCTCCGCCCGGTCCATCAGGTTGACCACCCGCGCCCCCGACAGCACCACCTTGCCGCGCGCCGGCCGCTCCCCGAGGAAGCGCAGCTCCGGCGTCTGCACCCGGCGCAGCGACAGCTCCTGGTCGTCGGTGAAGGCGAACCGGGCCCCCTCGAAGTCGACCGCGTCCCCGAACCGCCCGTCGTCCAGCCGCACCCCGCCCTGGCACTCGAACCGCTGGATCCGTGTCCCGCGCGCCGGGGTCATCCCGCTCCGCGCCTGGGCGCCGACCCCCGCCGGGGTCAGGTACAGCGAACGCTCCACGGTCAGCTGGGGCGCGTTCAACGCGAGCCGGGTGTACGGGTTGACCAGACGGGCGCCGCGCAGGCTCAGCGAGACGCCTATCTGCGCGCTGCGCAGGCTCAGCTCGCCGTGCGACTCCAGCATCTCCGCCTGGAGGTCCTGGCCGACCGTCATGCCGTCCCCGGCGATCGAGCGGCCGCTGCGGTCCCGGTGCACGATCGCCTGGTTGAGCATCAGGTCCGTGCCGATGCGGGCGTCGGTGAGCCGTACGCCGCCCAGGAACCGGCAGCGCGGCAGGTGCAGATCGCCCTCGGTGTGCAGCCGGGCCGCCTCCAGGCGCGGCACGGAGCAGTCCACCAGCCGCACGGTCGTGAAGCGGGCCTCCGGCAGCAGCACGTCCCGCTCGAAGCGGCAGTCCCGCATCTCCACGTACGGCACCACTGTGCCGCCCGCCAGGTCCAGGGGGCCGCTGATCCGCACCCCGACCAGCTTCAGCGAGGAGACCCGGCCGGCCAGCGCGGGCGGCCCGTCCAGCAGGAGCCAGCACACGACGCGGGCCCGGACCGTCCGCTCGGGGCCCCACGGATGCCCGCCGTGCGGGTCGTCGACGACCGTGTCACCGCTGCTCAGGTCGTACACGCTGCCGTTCCGGAAGGCCTGCCACATCCCGGCCTCCACGGCGGTCAGATCCTCCGGAACGTCCCCGGCGCGCGGTCCCGCCCCTTCGGCCACGGCTTTCCCCTCCCTCCCGGGTACTCGTCGGTTCATCCCTTCGTACAACCGGTGATGCCCGTTTCCGTGAGAGGTTGAACACGGAAAGTGAGGAGGATCTCCGACATGTGCGCACACCGTCACCGAGGGGCCCCGTATCAGCCATTGGAACGCGCGGACGGCTCACTGCGCGGGTCTGAGAGAATTGAGCACGTGATCTCCCGAATCGATCTGCGCGGCGACGCCCTTCCCGAGGGCCCCGCCCTGCGTGACCTGCTGCCCCGAGCCGACTTCGACGTCGCGGCCGCCCTGGAGAAGGTGCGTCCGATCTGCGAGGACGTGCATCATCGCGGCGACGCGGCGCTGATCGACTTCGCCGAGCGGTTCGACGGCGTGCGTCTGGAATCCGTCCGGGTCCCGGCGCGGGCGCTCACCGACGCCCTGGAGACGCTGGACCCGGCCGTGCGGGCCGCCATGGAGGAGTCCATCCGCCGCGCCCGGCTCGTCCACCGCGAGCAGCGCCGCACCACCCGCACCACCCAGGTCGTGCCGGGCGGCACGGTCACCGAGAAGTGGGTGCCGGTCGACCGCGTGGGGCTGTACGCGCCGGGCGGCCGGTCCGTGTACCCGTCCTCCGTGATCATGAACGCCGTGCCCGCCCAGGAGGCCGGTGTCCCGTCCGTCGCGCTGGCCTCCCCGCCCCAGGCCGAGTTCGGTGGGCTGCCGCACCCGACCATCCTCGCCGCGTGCGCGCTGCTCGGCGTCGACGAGGTGTACGCGGCCGGCGGCGCCACCGCCGTCGCGATGTTCGCGTACGGCACCGAGTCCTGCCCGCCCGCGAACATGGTCACCGGCCCCGGCAACATCTGGGTCGCCGCGGCCAAGCGCTACTTCACCGGCCGCATCGGCATCGACGCCGAGGCCGGCCCCACCGAGATCGCGATCCTCGCGGACTCCACGGCCGACCCGGTGCACGTCGCCTCCGACCTGATCAGCCAGGCCGAGCACGACCCGCTGGCCGCCGCCGTCCTGGTCACCGACTCCACCGAGCTCGCGGACGCGGTGGAGAAGGAGCTGGAGCCGCAGGTCGCGGCGACCAAGCACATCGAGGACCGGATCGTCCCGGCGCTGTCCGGCCGGCAGTCCGCCATCGTCCTGGTCGACGGCCTCGACGAGGGCCTGCGCGTGGTCGACGCCTACGGCGCCGAGCACCTGGAGATCCAGACCGCCGACGCCGCCGCGGTCGCCGACCGGGTGCGCAACGCCGGCGCGGTCTTCGTCGGCCCCTGGGCCCCGGTCTCGCTCGGCGACTACGCGGCCGGGTCCAACCACGTCCTGCCCACCGGCGGCTGCGCCTGCCACTCCTCGGGGCTGTCGGTCCAGTCCTTCCTGCGCGGCATCCACATCGTCGACTACACCGAGGACGCGCTGGCCGAGGTCGCGCACCACGTGGTGACGCTGGCGGAGGCGGAGGACCTGCCCGCGCACGGCGCGGCGATCAAGGCGAGGTTCGGCTGGAAGGTGCCCGAGAGCAAGTGAGCGACGTGAGGATCGACGATCTCCCCGTACGGGACGAGCTGCGCGGCAAGTCCCCCTACGGCGCGCCCCAGCTGGACGTCCCCGTACGGCTGAACACCAACGAGAACCCCTACCCGCTGCCCGAGCCGCTGGTCGAGCGGATCGCCGAGCGGGTCCGGGAGGCCGCCCGGCACCTCAACCGCTACCCCGACCGGGACGCGGTGGAGCTGCGGACCAGGCTGGCCGAGTACCTGACGAAGACGGCCGGGCACCCCGTCGGCCTCGAGAACGTGTGGGCCGCCAACGGCTCCAACGAGGTCATCCAGCAACTGCTGCAGACCTTCGGCGGGCCCGGCCGCACCGCGATCGGCTTCGAGCCGTCGTACTCGATGCACGCGCTGATCGCGCGCGGCACCGGCACCGGCTGGATCTCCGGCCCGCGCCGCGACGACTTCTCGATCGACCTCGCCGCCGCCGAGGAGGCGATCGCCGAGCACCGGCCCGACGTCGTCTTCGTCACCACCCCCAACAACCCCACGGGCAACGCGGTCCCGCCCGAGACGGTGCTCGCGCTGTACGAGGCCGCCCAGGCGGCCAAGCCGTCGATGGTGGTCGTGGACGAGGCGTACGTCGAGTTCAGCCACGGCGACTCGCTGCTGCCGCTGCTCGAGGGACGGCCGCACCTGGTCGTCTCCCGCACCATGTCGAAGGCGTTCGGCGCCGCCGGGCTGCGCCTCGGCTACCTCGCCGCGCACCCCGCGGTCGTGGACGCCGTGCAGCTCGTCCGGCTGCCCTACCACCTCTCGGCGGTCACCCAGGCGACCGCGCTGGCCGCCCTCGAACACACCGGCACGCTGCTGAAGTACGTCGAGCAGCTGAAGGCCGAGCGGGACCGGCTGGTCGCCGAACTGCGCGCCCTCGACTACGAGGTGACCGAGTCGGACGCGAACTTCGTCCAGTTCGGCAGGTTCGCCGACTCCCAGGCCGCCTGGCGGCGGATCCTCGACCGGGGCGTCCTGGTCCGGGACAACGGCGTACCGGGATGGCTGCGGGTCACCGCGGGCACCCCGGCGGAAAACGACGCGTTTCTCGACGCGGTCCGTGAGATCAAGAAGGAGCAGAGCGCATGAACCGCGTGGGACGTGTGGAGCGGACGACCAAGGAGACCTCGGTCCTCGTCGAGATCGACCTCGACGGCACCGGGAAGACCGAGATCTCCACCGGGGTCGGCTTCTACGACCACATGCTCGACCAGATCGGCCGGCACGGTCTGTTCGACCTGACCGTGAAGACCGAGGGCGACCTGCACATCGACTCCCACCACACCATCGAGGACACCGCCCTCGCGCTCGGCGGCGCCTTCAAGCAGGCGCTCGGCGACAAGAAGGGCATCTACCGCTTCGGCAACTGCACGGTCCCGCTGGACGAGTCCCTCGCCCAGGTCACCGTCGACCTGTCCGGCCGCCCCTACCTCGTGCACACCGAGCCCGAGAAGATGGCGCCGATGATCGGCGAGTACGACACCACGATGACCCGGCACATCCTGGAGTCCTTCGTCGCGCAGGCCCAGGTCGCGCTGCACGTGCACGTGCCCTACGGGCGCAACGCGCACCACATCGTGGAGTGCCAGTTCAAGGCGCTCGCCCGGGCCCTGCGCTACGCCTGTGAGCGCGACCCGCGCGCGGCGGGCATCGTGCCCTCCACGAAGGGCGCGCTGTAGCCCATGAACGGACTGTCCACCGTCCTGATCGTCGTCGGTCTGTTCCTCGTCGGCGGGGTCATCTCCTTCGTCAAGCAGAAGATGCCCAAGAGCCTGATCGTGCTGCTCTCGGTCGGCGCCGCGATGTGCCTCTTCGCGGGCGTCCTGAGGCTGGAGGTGTGATCCCTTGAGCACCACCAAGAAGGTCGTGGTCTTCGACTACGGCTTCGGCAACGTCCGTTCCGCCGAGCGTGCCCTCGCCCGCGCGGGAGCCGACGTCGAGATCACCCGCGACTTCGACCGGGCCATGAACGCCGACGGCCTGCTGGTGCCCGGCGTCGGCGCCTTCGCCGCCTGCATGCGCGGCCTGAAGGAGGCGCGCGGCGACTGGATCGTCGACCGCCGACTGGCCGGCGGGCGCCCGGTGATGGGCATCTGCGTCGGCATGCAGATCCTGTTCGCGCGCGGCGTCGAGCACGGCGTGCGGACCGAGGGCCTCGACGAGTGGCCCGGCTCGGTCGAGCCGCTGCAGGCCGACGTCGTGCCCCACATGGGCTGGAACACCGTGGACGCGCCGGCCGGCTCCGAGCTGTTCGCCGGCCTCGGCGCGGACGCCCGCTTCTACTTCGTGCACTCCTACGCGGTCCACGACTGGACCCTGGAGACGGCGAACCCGGCGATGCGCGCCCCGCTGGTCACCTGGTCCACGCACGGCAAGCCGTTCGTGGCCGCGGTGGAGAACGGCGCCCTGTGGGCCACCCAGTTCCACCCCGAGAAGTCCGGCGACGCCGGTGCCCAGCTCCTCACCAACTGGATCGGAACCCTGTAGAGACATGGCCAAGCTCGAACTGCTCCCCGCCGTCGACGTCCGTGACGGCCAGGCCGTCCGCCTCGTGCACGGCGAGTCCGGGACGGAAACGTCGTACGGCTCCCCCCTGGAGGCCGCCCTCGCCTGGCAGCGCTCGGGCGCCGAGTGGCTGCACCTGGTCGACCTGGACGCCGCGTTCGGCACCGGGAACAACCGTGAGCTGATCGCCGAGGTCGCCGGGGCGATGGACATCAAGGTGGAGCTGTCCGGCGGCATCCGCGACGACGACACCCTCGCCGCCGCGCTCGCCACCGGCTGCACCCGCGTCAACCTCGGCACCGCCGCCCTGGAGAGCCCCGAGTGGGTCGCCCGGATCATCGCCGAGCACGGCGACAGGATCGCCGTCGGCCTCGACGTGCGCGGCACCACCCTGCGCGGACGCGGCTGGACCCGCGACGGCGGCGACCTCTACGAGACGCTGGAGCGCCTCGACAAGGAGGGCTGCGCCCGCTACGTGGTCACCGACATCGCCAAGGACGGCACCCTCCAGGGCCCCAACCTGGAGCTGCTGAAGAACGTCTGCGCCGCCACCGACCGCCCGGTGGTCGCCTCCGGCGGGGTGTCCTCGCTGGACGACCTGCGCGCCATCGCGGAGCTCGTACCGCTCGGCGTCGAGGGCGCCATCGTCGGAAAGGCCCTGTACGCGAAGGCGTTCACCCTGGAAGAGGCCCTGGAGGCTGTGTCGCGATGACGACCGGGGCCGTACGGCGCGTGCAGAGCGGAAACCCCTGGGAGGAGTCCTTCGGTTCCGCACGGGCCGTGGCGGCGGGTGACCGCGTCCTGGTGGCGGGCACGACCGCGTTCCGGGGCGAGGTGCTCCACGGGGAGGGCGACCCCTACGAGCAGGCCAAGGAGGCCTTCACCATCGCGCTGGAGGCGATCGGCGCGTTCGGACTCGGTATCGAGTCCGTGATCCGCACCCGCGTCCACCTCGCCCACGTACGGGACGTCGACGAGGTCGGCCGGGCCCACAAGGAACTGTTCGACTCGGTGCGCCCGGTCACCACCCTCCTGGTGGTCGAGGGCTTCGTCGACCCGCGCGCCCTGGTCTCAGTGGAACTCGAAGCATTCAGAGGAGCCGTGACCTCATGACCCTGGCGGTCCGAGTCATCCCCTGCCTGGACGTGGACAACGGCCGGGTCGTCAAGGGCGTCAACTTCCAGAACCTGCGCGACGCGGGCGACCCCGTCGAGATGGCCAAGGTGTACGACACCGAGGGCGCCGACGAGTTGACGTTCCTGGACATCACCGCCTCGTCGGGCAACCGCGAGACGACCTACGACGTGGTGCGCCGCACCGCCGAGCAGGTGTTCATCCCGCTGACGGTGGGCGGCGGCGTCCGCACCGCCGAGGACGTGGACCGGCTGCTGCGGGCGGGCGCCGACAAGGTGGGCGTGAACACCGCCGCCATCGCCCGCCCCGACCTCATCCGGGAGATCGCCGAGCGCTTCGGCCGGCAGGTCCTCGTCCTCTCGGTCGACGCCCGACGCACGGACTCCGGTTCCTTCGAGGTCACCACGCACGGCGGCCGCCGCGGCACCGGGATCGACGCCGTGGAGTGGGCACACCGCGCCGCCGAGCTGGGCGCCGGCGAGATCCTGCTCAACTCGATGGACGCGGACGGCACCAAGGACGGCTACGACCTGGAGATGATCGCCGCCGTCCGGAAGCACGTCACCGTCCCGGTGATCGCCTCCGGCGGCGCGGGCAGGCTGGCCGACTTCCCGCCCGCGGTCGCGGCGGGCGCGGACGCGGTCCTCGCGGCCTCGGTCTTCCACTTCGGAGACCTGCGGATCGGCCAGGTCAAGGAGACCCTGCGGGAGGCCGGGCACCCGGTCCGCTGACCCTCAGCCCAGCGGCTGGGTCAGCTGGACCAGGTTGCCCACCGTGTCGTCCAGCAGGGCGGTGAGCACCGGGCCCTGCTCCTCGGGGTCCCGGACGAAGTGGACGCCTTCGCCGCGGAGCCGTTCGTACTCCGCGCGGAGGTCGTCCACGGAGAACACGATGGAGGGCAGTCCCGCCTCGCGCACCGCCCGGCGGTAGGGCTCGGCGACGGGCCCCTGGCCCGGCTCCAGCAGGAGCTCCAGGTCCGGCTGGGCCCCGCGCGGCGCGCCCACCGTGACGAACAGGGTGCCGCCGCCCAGGTCCCTGTGGGTGCGGGTCTCGAAGCCGAGGACGCCGGTGTAGAAGGCGTGCGCCTTCGCCACGTCGTCGACGTACACACTGGTCATGGCGACTTTGATCACGAACCGTGCCTTTCGGGTACCGGTCAGATACCGAGCTGTTTGGTCTCCTGCAGCTTCGCGATCGCGTTCTCGTCGCCCTCCAGTCCGACCTTCGCCGCGCTCTGCCGCCCGTAGGCGAACAGCACCAGCTCCGACGGCTCGCCGGTCGCCGTGACCACCGGGGTGCCGCGGTGGTCACGGCGACCGGCG
>NZ_MSGP01000218.1 GCF_002078235.1 Streptomyces viridosporus | reverse complement strand
GAACTCCGGTGGCGGCGGGGCGGGGGAACAGCTGGGCCCTGCTGCTGGGCCTCTGCAGTGGTTCCCACCGGCACGTTGGCTGTCTCCCCGGCTGGATTGCTGGGTGCTGTCCGGTCCGATCATGGCGGCCTGGCGGGCGGGGGACCATGGTCGTGGACCAACCGACGGAGACACAGGGGTAGAGAAATCATGGTCGCGTTCCACGTCTCCGCGCTGGAGGGAGTCGCCCGCAACCCGGCGCTGCCGACACCGTTGCTGCTGCGCTTGCTGGCCTTCGACGGCAGCGGTGACGGCCCGCCCCGTCACGCCCTCCAGCGAGCCGGTCTCCCCGAGCCAGCCGTCGCGATGATCCTGGCTCACCCGAGCCCGGGCGCTCGGATCGACTTCGCGATGAGCACCAGGGCCGAGCCCGCACAGCGGGCCCGACTCGTTGACGACCCTTCCCCCAAGGTGCGGGCCGCTCTCGCGTACGGACCCGAGTGGCGCGACCCGCGTACGACGGTCGCGCCGCTGCCGGACGACGTGTGCGCCCGCCTGCTCGACGACCCCGACCCTTCCGTACGGACGGCCCTGCTGGACTCACCCCACCTCGCGCCGTCGTTCGTGACCTCTTTGGCCACGCACCGCGATCCGGCAGCGCGCCGAAGCGCGACGCGCGCATGGGAGAAGCTGCCGCCGGACAAGCGGTCAGCACTGCTTGCCGACCCCGACCCCACAGTGCGGCGGGCCGCCGCACTGTGGGAGTGCCGACAAGACGCCCGTGTCACCGCCGAACTCCTCCGCGATCCGAAGTCCGCCGCCGAGGCGCTGCGCCGCGGCCTCCTGCACCGCGCCGACGCCGAACGATGCGTCGCCGAGCGGACGCACCTGGCCGCCCTCGCCGAGAACCCGTCGCTGCCCACCGACCTCGTGGAGCAGCTCGCCGTCGACCCCGACGAGGCCGTACGGCTCGCCATCTCCCTCAGGCCCGAACTCGGCGAGACGCGGCGCATGACGATCAACTTCACGGTGGGGGCCTTCGACAGGAGGGACGTGGAGTGGGTACGGGACGGGCTCGCCGACCCCGAGGTACTGCGGCGGGCCGCGACCTCCGCCCACCTGCTGCTCCGGCGCGCCGCCGCCCAGAGCCCTCACCTGCCACCCGACCTCCTGCGCCTGCTCGCGCACACCGAGGACCCCCTGGTGGAGGACCTCTTGAGTGTGCACCATCCCGACACCCCGGAGGAGGTCCTGATGCGTGTGTACGCGAGGCTCGGCGGGACGTTCTCCGCCTGGATGGCGGAGACGCACCCCCGCTTCCCCCGCCAGGGCCTTGCCGCCCGCTACGCGGACCACCCGGACGGGAACTACCGACGGCTGGCCGTCCGGGACCCGGCCGCCACACCCACACTGATCGAACGACTCAGCCACGACCCCGCAGTCCGGACGCGCCAGGCGGCGGCCGGTGACCCGCGCCTCCCGCTCCACCGGCTCCGCGAGACACTTCATATCCCTGAACTGGCCTCCAGCGCGGGTGCCAACCCTGCGCTCCCCAAGAACGAGATGGCTGCCGTCCTGAACCGGGCCGGCGTTCCCGCCTGACCGCCGAGCAGAACCGCTCGGCCCTGCGCCACTCTCCTGACAAGGGCGTGCGCAGTCGATGGACGCGCACTGCGAGCAGGCGGCTGCACCGGGCGCGGCAGGGCCGGCGCTTGAGCCTGATCGCTGTGGTGTGTGAACGCGCAGGTGCTGCGCGTTCGGCCGCGCAATGGTCTGCGCACGGCGTTGACCTGCTGTGGTAGGCCTCAGGGTCGGGTCCTGGTGGTCGTGGTCGGGGGCTGCGCAATGCCTGACCGTAGCCCTGACCATGGCGGCTAGGAGTTCTGGGTGTGCATCCAGTCGACCCGCTGACCATGGTCGGTGTCGGGGATGGGGTGCCAGACGGGTGCGGTGGGGCTGTGCTGGAGCAGGTCGGTCATGGCGGCCGCGAGGACGGGAACCTCGCGCAGGAACGCGGCGAGCTCGTGTCCTCGAGTGGCAGCGCGTAAGGCGTGGATGCGGTGGCTCTGTACCCGAGAGCGGGCTCTGGCTCAACTTCTGTGACGTCAGCGGTCACGCCGGGTCCAGGACGATGTCCTGCCCGGCGCCTCGCAGGTCAGACAGGTGGAGCAGGTTTCTGGAGCAAGCGATCCTCGTCCACACCACACAAGTTGAGCCAGAACCCGTTCTCGTGGACAAAGCTACGCGCTGACTGCCATGGGTGCGATTGGCGCCGCCGTGATCACCAGCCGTACCGCGATCAAGTCCACCGAGGAGACCACCCGGATCTCCCTGCACGCTGCCTACACAGCGCCGCGCATCACGGCGGTAGGGACGTTCTTGGAAGCAGTGGAGAAGGGGCGCCACAATCCAACTAAAAGAGCGTTTTGTCCCTGTGAGGTTGTTTGGTTCGGGGTTCAGGTGTCGCGCCAGTTCGGGGTGCTCTCGCGGGTGAGGCGTCGGCTTATGAGGTCGATCATCGCGACGTGGATTATGGCTTCGGAGCGGTGTGGGTGGGTTTCGTAGTCGCGGGCGAGGCGGCGGTGGTGCATGAGCCAGCCGAAGGTCCGCTCGACCATCCAGCGCCGGGGAATCACCTTGAATCCTCTGACTCCGGGCTCGCGTTGGACGACTTCGACGTCGATGCCGAGACGGGCGCCGTGGTCGATGGCTTTGGTGCGATAGCCGGTGTCGGCCCATGCCTTGGTCACGTGAGGGCTTGTGGCGGCGATCTGGGAGAGCAGGTGGATGCCGCCGGCGTTGTCGGAGACGCTGGCCGCGGTCACCCAGACGGCCAGCAGCAACCCGAGGGCGTCGACACCAAGGTGGCGCTTGCGGCCTGCGATCTTCTTGCCCGCGTCGATCCCCTGGCCGGCCGCGGGGACGTTGGCCGAGGTCTTGATGCTCTGCGCGTCCAGTACGCAGGCGGTCGGCTCGGCGTCCCGGCCCTCGGCCTCGCGCACCAGGCCGTTGAGCCGGTCGAAGACGCCTTCCTTCTGCCATGCGGCGAAGTATCCGTAGACGGTTTCCCAGGGAGCGAAATCGTGCGGCGGGTACCGCCAGGGAATGCCGGTGCGGTCGACGTGGAGGATGGCGTCCATGATGCGGCGCAGGTCGTGCTCGGGCGGGCGGCCGATGTCGAGACCCCTACCCCTGCGTTCGGCCCGCCAGGCGGTGAGCGTGGGTCCGATCAACTCCCAGCGCGCATCGGACAGGTCGCTGGGATACGGGCGGTGTCGCGTCATGTTTCGGTAGTACCGTCAGGAGCGGTACCGCCCCAGGGCGTAAACGGCGGCAACCGGGGGCGCTTTGGGATCAGACAGGAGCGGATGCTGCGAAACGGGCCGAGGCTCCGTCTCTTCAGCCACAGAGCTCCCATGGAGCACGATCACCTCAGCAGCCTCAGCCCCGCCGACCACCCAAAGCACCTCCAAAACAACCTCGCCAGGACAAAACGCTCTTTAAGCAACGCTGAGCTGACCTTCACCAACGCCGGCTGATCCGAGGGCGGTACAGTGCCGCGGCACCCCACGAAAGCCGCGGCACCTTCGTACGGGACCCTGCACCAACGGAGCTTCCCGCCCGAGCCGCTTCACGGACGAGGTGCCCAGCAAGGCCGATCAGGGGTGTCCCACGAGGATGGGGAACCAGTCGGGCCGAGCCAGCCGTCGGCACCCTGGCCCAGCAGTTCGTGGAGTAGCGGGGTCGCGGGCAGCGCCGGATGGAGGTAAACACGCTCACGGCGTTGTCCGACAGCGGCCAGCATCGTCCGGAAGGTGCTCCTCGCCTCCTCGGTCCGCCCGCTGTGCAGCTGCGCCTGGCCCAGCAGACCCAGGTGGAGAGGGTGACGCAGGTATGTCCCGGACCGGCCCAGTTCGGCCAGCGAGGCGTGCATGAGGGCGAGGCCGTCGTCGTGGTCTCCCGTGTGCGCCAGGCTCCACCCCTTGACGACGCCCAGCATCGCCTTCCAGTAGAGCAGTCCGTGTTCGCCCGCGACGCGGACACCCTTGTCGCTCGAGGCGAGCGCGGTGCGGGTGTCACCCTCCCAAGTCGCCACGACCCCGTCCACGTACAGTGCGAAGGAGCGGTCGGACGGCCTGCTCTCGTACTCGGTGATGCTCAGGAGCTCACGTCGGCGTGCACTGGCGGCCTGTCGGTTTCCGAGGAGCCAGTGGGTGAAGGTGTCGTAGGAACGGCAGGAGACGCGCGGGTCGTGCTGGAAGGTACGCGCCAGCGCATGCCCCTCGTCGGCCAGGCGGTCCGCCATACCGACGCCGCGCTCCAGCTCAGCGAGTGCCTGCGGCAGCATTCCGCGCACATGCAGCACGATGCCTTCGCCGTACGCCGCACCGAGCGACGCCACGGGCTGCCGGGTCCGGCGCGAGATGTCCCGTAGCAGGCCGGACAACTGTCGGGAGGCGTCGTAGCGGCCGGTGACCAGGTGCGCCGCGCACAGCGCCCAGAGCACCGACGGGTCCTCGGGGGCCTGAGCGGCCGTGCGCAGGGCGCGACCGCGTGCCAGGGCCGTCTCGGCCTCGCGGTGGCCGTAGCCGCGCGTGATGGCGAGTACCTGGCCGAGCTGGATGTGCAGCTTCTGCTCCAGCCGCACCGTGGCGGGATCGTCCGGTGGCAGGACGTTGATCAGGTGCTGCGCACGGCGCAGCCACATCTCCACCTGCTCGTACGCCATGGACTGATCGGCGTGTTCCGCAGCGAGCAGCAGCCGGGACAACACCTGGGCGGCGGGCAGCGCGCTCTTGGCGTTCCAGCTGTGATGCGCCACCCGCTCGATCTCCTCGTCGCCCGTCTGTCCGGGCCGGCGTGCGCGCAGCGCGTCGGCGATCCTGGCGTGCAGGCGGTGGCGGTCCGCACGGGGCAGTTCGTCGACGAGCGTCTCCCGGACCAGGGCGTGAGCGAAGTGCAGCCGCCCCGGGTCATGCGGGTCCTCCTCGAGCAGACCGGCGCCGAGGGCCGATTCGAGACCGGAGACGACCGGTTCGTCGGGCGTGGCGGTCCGGTGCAGCAGGTCGGTGTCCACCTCGGCGCCGATGATGGCGCACAGCCGGAGCAACCGCAGCACCGGTTCGGGCAGCGCGGTGAGCCGCTGGTGCAGCGCCTCGCGTATGCCGGTGGGGATGTGCGCCAGGAGCGCGTCGGCCGCGTCCGAGCGGCGGAGTCTGCGCGCATCGCCCACGAGGGAGAGCAACTGCATCACGAAGTACGGGTTGCCCGCGCTGCGCCGGTCCAGCACCTCGACGACCTTCGGGTCCACACCAGGCCCCGCATGTGCCTCGACAAGAGCGGCGACGGCGTCCAGGGGGAGCCCGGACAGCCGCAGCGTCTCGGTCCTGGGGCCGCGTAACACGTCGGAGACCATGCGGCGCAGCGTCGCGTCCGACTCGGCCTCAAACTCCCGGGCCGTGAACACGATTCCGAGCGGATGGTCCTGGCACTGGGTGCGCAACAGCCTGAGCAGGTCGAGGGAGGCGGTGTCCGCCCATTGCAGGTCTTCGAGAAGCAGCACGAGCGGCTGCCGCCCGGCGAGGTCGAGCAGCACCTCACAGACTGCGTCCTGGGCGAGGAAGCGGGCCTGGGGCCCGTGGGAGGACAAGCCCGGGCCACCGGTCCGGGTCGCCGACCGTTCGGGCATGAACGGGGCGAGCAGGGCGTCGTATGGCTGCGTCGCCTCGCGGAAGGCCTCCGGCCGGGTGGTGGACAGTCGCCGCAGGACCTGGGTCCACAGCCAGTAGGCGGGGACGCCCTCACCGGGGAAGCAGTGGCTCCAGACGACCTCCGGCCCGGCGTCCTTCTCCTGCGCCGCCATGCTCTCCAGACGTGCGGCGAGTTCGAGCAGCAGGCGAGTCTTTCCGATTCCTGAGGGGCCGAGAACGCCGGCCACATGGCTGTGTCCCACGGCCGCGCCCGCGGCGACGGCCGTCAGACGGTCAAGTTCCCGGCTGCGGCCGGTGAACGGCGAAGGGGTGGTCGTCCAGCCCGGCTCGGCCTCCGGGGACCTGTCGGCTCTTGGAGCGGTTGCCGGCTCGTGCGCCGGCCGGGGTAATGCCCGCCACCGGGCTGTCCCGTCTTGCGCGCCGAAGGCGTCCGCCCGCGCCTCCGGCGGCACATCGGCTCGCGTCTTCGGACGCGCGCCGTTCCCCGTGATTCCGTCGCGGCCGACGGTCGCGACCGAGTCGGCTGTTGCGTGGGCGCCGTCGGTTGTCGACGCCGTGCCGTGTCCGCGAGCCGTATCGACCGTTCCGCCGTCCCTGGATCCGTCCGAGCCGTCCGAGCCTGCGGAGTCCGATGGCGTGCCGTCAGCGGTCTCGTTGATCACGGGCGACACAGGTGATGTGCTGATGGACGCAAGTGGTATGGGAGACAGGTTCTCGGAAAGGGTGCCCGCTCCCGGCTCCTGGCGCAGGATCATGTCTCTGACCTGGCGCAGTTCGGCCGCGGTGTCCACACCGAACTCCTCGACCAGATGGCTGCGCGTCCGCTCGTACACCTCCAGTGCCTCGGCCTGTCGGCCGAGTCGGGACAGTGCTGTCATGAGGTGGCCGACCATTCGCTCTCGTGTGGGATGACGGCGTGCTTCCCCATCCAGATCGGCGGCGACCTCCTCGGCCGCGCCGAGAGCCAGCCGCGCCCCCGCGCAGGACTCCACGGCGGTGAGCCGGATCTGTTCGAGTCGGGCGCACTCGTCGCTGAGCGGCGAATGGCTGTCAAACTCCGCGTACGGAGAGCCGCGCCACAGTCTGAGGGCCTCGGTGAGCCGGGCCTGCGCGGTACGCGGATCGCTCTGCTCCAGCAGCCGCCGTCCGTCGGTGACCAGACGCTCGAAGCGGCAGGCGTCGACGTGCTCGGGATCGAGATCGAGGACGTAACCGGGTGTCCTGTGACGCAGCACCGAGAGGTGGCCCGTTGCCGCCGCCGTGTGCAGGGCCCGGCGCAGATGGGAGACATGGCTCTGAAGGGTGGCGACGGCGTGGCGGGGTGCTTCGTCACCCCACATTTCCTCGACGAGCAGTTCGGTGGGCACCACGCGGCCGAGACGGATGAGCAGCAGGGCGAGCAGCGTCCGTCGGCGCGGTGGGCCGAGCGGGAGGTCGTGCCCGTTGAGTTGCGCCGACATGGGCCCCAGAACGCTCAGGAAGAGCCCGGCCTGGCCAGTGGTTGTGGGTGACCCGTTCGTGGTCGGGGGTACGGACATGACGGTTCCCATCGGTCCTTTCAGGTGGGCCCAGCTCTGCCGCTGGGAGGGGGCGAGCGCTGCCGGGCGGTGATCAGCTTTGGTCGGAGCTGTAGCCAGCGGTCGAGAGCGGTGAGGTGCTTCTTCGTCAGGCTGTATCGCGGGTTGATCCGGCATGGAAGCTCCTGTCACGGGTGACGGCTGTCCATTCGGTCCCGGTCGATGGTCTTACCATCGATTCACGCGGAAGGACGTCCAGTTGCCCGGTCGAAGAGGGGCGGGCCCTCCAGTGCACTTCGCCCCCAGGTCCTTTTCGGCAGGGACCGCCGTTCGTGCCGGACTGCCAAGGCCCTCGGGTGGCTGTTGCGGTGTGTCTCGGGAGGGGAGAGGAGGTCCGACTACGTTGCGTAAGAGCGGGTGCGGCATGGAACTGATCATGATTGCAACGTAATGGTGTTCCCACCGTTCGTAACAGGTGGTCGTTACGCATGTATGGGCGCTAATCAGCCGATATCGCGGCGGGACGTCGGGGACTCTTCGGTCGAGGAGCCGGAGGCACGTCCTTTCGGGCAAGGCGAAAACCGGCGGACGGTTTCCGGCCGATCGGCCGCACGCCGTCCCCTACCGATCGGGCCACGGGGAAAGTGCCTCTCAAGCAGGTGATCCCTCGATTGGCAGGCAGACGGCAGGTGTCGGGCAAGGTTATCGGCGAGGGGCCGTGAAACACCGGCGGGCGACGGCAAGGGGCCGCCAGCGACTCGACCAGGACCCCGCAAGGGCAGTGACGCACGATGTTCTGGCGTCTGGAGACACTGCTGGTCTAGGGCCGATGACGCCCCTGCTGACGGTCTTGACGGCCGCTCACCAGCCTTCGGATCGATCTCGCGCTCACGATTCCGACAGGGAGCCCTTTCTTGCTGAGTCCAGCACTTTCAGTTCCGGTTATGTGCATGACAAGCCGCGATACTGCACTGACCGTCCAGCAGGGAAACCAGAAATTTCTCCGGCAGTTCAACGGTTCGTCCGAGAACATATGCGGCCGCGATTTCCGCGACGTGCTACACACGAGCGTGCAGCAGCCGTTGGTGCATCGATTCCCCGCACTACTGGACGGCAGGCACCAGCAATTCGTCGTGCCTGCCATTGCCATGGGGCCCGGTGAGAAGTCCGCTTTCACCGTCTTTCTCACCGCGGGCGGCGGCACGCGGTGGCCTGCCCGACAGGACCGCGACACCGGTCATGATGCCCATGGCCGGGGACGGCGAGGGGCACGTGTGGTGCCCGAGCGCAAGAAGACCCTCCGCGATGGACGCGCGCATCATCGAGGGCGTCGCCGCCGACTACCTCAGTCGGCAGGGTGTCGAGTGTCATGTGGCCTACCTGCTGCGGAAGCTGCTGTTTCCCGACCGTTCCGTGCCGGTCATCCGCCGGCGCAGGCACCGGGCGGGACGGCTCGAGCGAGTTCGCGCGCCGTGGCGAAGCGCCTCACCAGTGCCTGCCGCGCTCTCCGGGGCACCGGGCGGCCCGTACCGGCCACGTTCCACCGACTGTCGCTTGGCCCGGCACACGTCCTGAGACACCCGTGAGCGCTGCGCGCGCCCGCGAGTAAGCCGTACCTCACGCCCTCTTCCAACACTGGGTGACCGAGCCCCACGGCCCGGCCCCTCGAGGTCAGCGTGCCCGATGCGGATGTCGGCGACTGCCTCCGCACGAACTTCTCACGGTCCCCGGGCCGCGCCGCTCCGGCCGGCTCTCCGATTCGTCTTTCCTTTCCTCCCTTTCAACGCTCAGGAGTACAGCACAGCATGAATGCACATCAGCCTCTGTCGCGCCGCCGCATGCTCGGCCTTGCGGCCTTGGGAGCCGCCGCACTCGCAGGGCAGACCACGATCACCGCGGTCCCCCGGGCGGCCGCTGCCACCGCGACCGGTGTCTCCGACGGCACGTTCGTCCCCGCTGTCGTGGTCGGCACCGGATACGGCGCGGCCGTCTCCGCCCTGCGGCTCGGCGAGGCGGGAATCCCCACCCTGATGCTGGAGATGGGTCAGTTGTGGAGCCAGCCTGGTCCTGACGGCAACATATTCTGCGGAACACTCGCGCCCGACAAGCGTTCCAGCTGGTTCAAGACCCGCACCGAGGCCCCGCTCGGCTCCTTCCTGTGGCTCGACCTCGTCAACCGGGACATCGAGCCCTACGCGGGTGTGCTGGACCGGGTCAACTTCGACCAAATGTCCGTATACGTGGGACGCGGTGTCGGCGGCGGTTCGCTCGTCAACGGCGGCATGGCGGTCACACCCCGGCGCTCGTACTTCGAGGAGGTGCTGCCCCAGGTCGACGCCGACGAGATGTACAGCACGTACTTCCCGCGCGCGAACTCCGGCCTCCGGGTGAAGAACATCGATGAGGCATGGTTCGAGCAGACCGAGTGGTACCAGTACGCGCGTGTCGGGCGCGAGCAGGCCGTGAACGCGGGTCTGAGCACCACCTTCGTGCCTAACGTCTACGACTGGGACTACATGCGCCGTGAGGCGGACGGCTCGGTGCCCAAGTCCGCGCTGGCCGCCGAGGTCATCTACGGCAACAACCACGGCAAGGTCTCACTCGACAAGAGCTACCTGGCGGACGCACTGGGCACCGGCAAGGTCGCCATCGAGACCCTGCACCAGGTCAAGACGATTCGTCAGCGGAGCGATGGCACTTACCTGCTGACCGTCGAGCAGAAGAGCATCCGAGGCGGGCTGATCGCGACCAAGGAGATCTCCTGCCGCCACCTCTTCCTCGGCGCCGGCAGCCTCGGCTCGACCGAACTGCTGCTGCGCGCCCGGGAGACCGGCACGCTCGCGAATCTCAGCTCGGAGATCGGCGGTGGCTGGGGCCCCAACGGCAACATCATGACCGCCCGTGCCAACCACGTGTGGAACCCCACGGGCAGCAACCAGTCGTCGATCCCCGCCCTCGGCATCGACGGCTGGGACAACCCGGACAGCCCCGTCTTCGCCGAGATCGCCCCCATGCCGGCCGGCCTCGAGACCTGGGTCAGCCTCTACCTGGCCATCACCAAGAACCCGGAGCGCGGCACCTTCGTCTACGACGCGGCCAAGGACCGGGCGGACCTGCGCTGGACCCGGGAGCAGAACGCGCCCGCGGTCGCGGCCGCGAAATCGCTGTTCGACCGCATCAACGACGCGAACAGCACCATCTACCGGTACGACCTCTTCGGCCCGCGGATCAAGGCCTTCGCCGACGACTTCTGCTACCACCCGCTCGGCGGCTGCGTCCTCGGCAAGGCCACCGACAACTACGGCCGCGTCACCGGATACAAGAACCTCTACGTGACCGACGGCTCGCTCATCCCCGGCAGCATCGGCGTCAACCCGTTCGTGACCATCACGGCGCTGGCGGAGCGGAACGTCGAGCGCATCATCAAAGAGGACGTCACGGGTTCCTGACAAGCGGCGGGCGAGGCCACTCCGTGCCCCGCCTCCCTCTTAATCCGATTCATCCGACGAACGCCCCGCCATGGTGGGCGGACGAACCAGAACCGAGAAGAAGACATCCCGTGAACTCCGCCCTCAGCGACAATGGCCTGTGGACCCGCAGGCTCCCCCACGCCCCGATGCCCGTGTCCGGCTGGTCCGCCTGCCCCACGCGGGCGGTTCCACCGGCTCCCCCTTCCCCGTCTCCCCATCCACGCCCGGCAGCGTCGACGTGCTACGCGTGCAGCCACGTCACATCGGGGCACGCCGTTGCTGCTGTGCAACGAGTTGCACAGCAGCAACGGCGTCATGGCACTCGAACCCGCGACATCAAGTGATCTCTCAGTTGACTGCACCAGATGATGAGCGCCATCGGGCGGCGCTGTTATGCCTTCGACGGGAGTGGCGATACCGTGATCGATGACTCGTGTGGCACGACAGCGGCCCATGCCCCGTACATCGCGACGAAACAGAGATCGGAGTACGGTGAGATATTCCGGCTGATGTTCGAGCAGTCCGGACTGTGCATGGCGACGCTGGATCGTGCGCTGTGTCTGTGTGAGGCCAACATTGATTTCCTTGCGCAGTTCGACCGGAATCCCCAGGACAGTTACGGTCGTCCGTTCCTGGCGTTGCTGCATCCGACGGTACGGAGATCCATAGGCCGTGATCTGGCCCTGCTCGGCGCCGGTGAGCGTGACCGTGTCGGTGGAAAGATCATCGCGGTCAGACAGGACGGCGCGCTGCTGTTCGGTGAGCTGACCGCCGTCTCGGTGGTCAGGTCGGGCGGTGAAGTCGATGCCATTCTGGTGCTGGTGAGCCAGACTTCCCGGGTCGGCAAGGCACAGGCGATCGTTCAGCGTGGAGTGCTGCTCACCCCGATGGATGCCAGAATTCTGGAGGGCGTCGCCGCCGGGATGTCCACGGGCAAGCTGGCGACCGTTCTGCACATGAGCCGAGGCGGGGTGGAGTACCGGATAACGGCTCTGCTGCGCAGGTTCAAAGCCATTAACCGAACCGAGCTGGCCTCCAAGGCCTACTCCATGGGCGTGTTGAACACGGAGAGCTGGCCACCCACCGTGCAGTCGACGTATGTGCAGACCTGAGGGGTCGGCAGGGACCGGAATCCGCCCGTGACGGTCTTCTGCCGGGCGGTTCCGTCCCTGCGGATCCGGGTCGGCCGGACTGTGCATCCCGGTGTCCGCTCACCGGCCGACGACCGGATTTCCGAGCGGGCAGCGGACCGCGCCGGCGGAGAGCCTCCCGTGCCTTCGATCCTGGACGCGGAGCGTCCGGCTGCCTCCACCGATCAAGGACAGGCGCGACTTCCCGTCACTGCCCCCGGGACCGGAGGCATGCCTCACCAGCGGTGACTCGACCCGACGAACGTCGGATCAACGGCATTTGACGTGCTCTTGCTGGACTCGGGGTGGCCAAGTGCCGCTGCTGAGGATGCCTATCGTGTAGGCGCGGGAGACCAGGGCCGGCCGGTTAGGAACACCCAGCTTTCGGAGCATGGCGCTGATGTGGTACTCGATGCCTTTGCAGCTGAGGTGCAGCTGGCCGGCCAACTGCACGGTGGAGGCACCGGCGGCGACCCTCTCGAGGATCTTGGCCTCCATCTCGCTCAGCAGTGTGGATCGGGCACCGCCCGGCGGGCGTTCGGCGGGCGGAGGGTCGGCCTGGAGCAGCACGAGAAGCGGGCTGTTGGCGCGGGCGTCGGCGCGCATCCTCAGTGCCGTCAGACTGCCACCCACCGCATGGTCCGGGCGCGGGACCTTGACGTACTCGGTGAAGCGGCCGGCACGGCCGAGGCGGAGCTGATCGAAGCTGACCTGTAACTGGGAGCGGCTGTCAGGGTGTACAAGGTCGGCGAACTCAATGTCCCGGACCTCGGAGGTACTGCGGTCGAGCAGGGCGAGCATGGCATCGTTGGCCTGCCGGATGCGGCTGTACGAGTCCAGGGCCGCCATCCCGACTCCGGAACGCTCGAACAGGGAATGGAACATGGCCGCCGACCGGGACGGTGCGCCTTGGTGCGACACAGAGCGATGCATATCAGTGTGGGAGCGTTCCGTCAGACGATCTATTGCATCTTGCATGATGTCCCTCGTCGGAAGGTTTCAGGCGACTGCGCTGGAGGCTTGTCAACGTTGACTGGTGCCGCTCGCCGCTCTTCGGTCTTGTTGGTTGCCACCCTGAATCCGGACGTCGTCGTCGGACCGGGAAATCCTGCGATGCGACGGTCATGAGCAATATGAGCGAACAGCAAGGGCCGAGTGTGGTGTCATGGACCCTATGGCGATCACGCCAGTCCTAACGAAACCCCTGCGGCGTTTCCTGTGCTTTAACACCGTTGAGACGGCATATCTCTGCGCTGGTTAACATTACCTGGTGCCCCGTGCGCGACGTGACAGCCGGAGCGTCAGCGTCGGAGACGCTCATGCCTCGCACCGCATGAATCAGGCCAGAAACAAGATATCCCCCCACACATCCACCCAGTCGCCTCTTGCATTGAAGGCTAGTTGCACATTTATCTATGACGCAACTCGACGTGACTAGTGTCACGAATTCCGTCTCGAGCGGGGCTTCTTCTGCTGCAGCGTGGGCAGCTGCACCGACTCGTCACGCGAGCCGGCTGTCTAGGGATTTCCGGCCGACAACGCCGTGAGACTGTCCGGTGCTACCGGCCTTCACGCGGAGAGGACGCGAGCCATGACCATGGCCGAAGACAACATTCCCTCGATGGCGTCCCTGACCGCGCCACTGCTCGGCATCAACGAGGAACTGCGGGCGATGCAGGCGGAACGGCCGATCTGGAAGGTCCGGACCTACACCGGCGACGAGGCCTGGTTGGTCATGGGAGCTCCGGAGATCAAGCGGCTGCTTGTCGACCGGAGGCTGGGCCGCTCGCATCCCGACCCGAGCAGCGCACCGAAATATGCGCCGAGCCCGGTGTTTGAACAGATCATGACCGAGTTCGAACGCCATGCCGAGCTCCGGGCGCTGCTCACGCCGTACTTCTCGCGCGCTTCCGTGCGGGCGATTCAGCCGAAGGTCGAAGCGACCGTGGCGGAACTGGTCGACAAGATGCTGGCGGGCGAACGCCCGGCGGAACTGCAGAAGGTGCTAGCGCGGCCGTTGGCCATGCGTGTGCTGTGCGAGTTCGTCGGCATCCCCGTGGCTAACCAGAAACTGGTCAGTGACCTTCTGCATCGGATGGCCGGCCTTGGCACGGGCGACGGCGACGCCACCCTCGACACGTATCTGGCCGGGATCGCGGCGCAACGGCGGGTCGAACCGCGCGACGACATGATCTCCGGACTGGTCGCCGCGGGACAGACCGATGAGCGGGTGGCGACGCTGGTCGCGATGCTGCTGTTCGCCGGGGGCGAGAGCGTCGCTACGCACATCGGGTTCGGCGTGGCTCGGCTGGCCACCGATGACGCGCTGCGGGAGGCGTTGCTCCAGGACCCCGCGCTGATCGAGCCGACAGTCGAGGAGATGCTGCGCACCGCGAGTCACGGTGGCGGGGCGCAACCCCATTACGCCAATGCGGACATCGAGATCGCAGGGGTGACCATTCGGGCCGGGGACCTTGTGCTGCCGGACTTCGCGCTGGCCAACTTCGACGCACGGGCCTTCGAGGACCCGGAGGTCGTGGACATCACGCGCAACCCGAACCAGCATCTGGCATTCGCGCACGGAATCTGGCATTGCCTCGGTGCGCCCCTGGCCCGGATGGAGCTGCGGACCGTCTACACGACGCTGTTCGAGCGGGCACCCTCCATCCGGCTCGCGGTGCCGCTCGACGAGCTCAACCGCGAGGCCGACCGCTTGTTCTCGACCATGCCCGAGCTCAAGATCACCTGGTGAGGCCGCTGCGGCGACCCGCCGTCAGGGCGTGGCCGACGGACTGAGCCGTGTCCGGGGCCCGGGACGGAGGCACTGCCCCGGCGCGCGCCCTCGACGGTAATCGCCGGTCAAGCCGTGACGTGTGCAGGGGTCGTCGTTCCCTGCGGTGAGCACGAGCGTGCCTTCCCGTGCGACGTGCCGACGTCGGTCTGCTCGACGACCGGCGTCGGACTGCCGGGAAGGCACGCCTTCGTGTGCCTTCCCGACACACCGCTCTCACAGGCCATGAGCACTGTTCCGCCCCGACCGGACGGAGCTGCCTGCCGTCCGCACGGCCGTTTCCGGCCCTGCGTGACCTCGGGATCACCTGGCGCAACCGCGGCGGTGCTCCCTCGTCAGGGCGTGGTGATGAACTGGGACGTGTACAGATCAGCGTAGGCGCCGTCGACGGCGAGGAGCTCGTCGTGCGTGCCCTGCTCGACGATCCGGCCCCGGTGCATGAGGAGGATCAGGTCCGCGTCGCGGATGGTGGACAGCCGGTGCGCGATCACGAAACTGGTGCGGCCCCGGCGCAGCTCCGCCATGGCCTTCTGCACCAACAGTTCGCTGCGGGTGTCGACCGAACTGGTCGCCTCGTCGAGGATCAGCACGGACGGAGCAGCGAGGAACGCCCGCGCCACCGTGATGAGCTGTTTCTCGCCGGCGCTGATGCCCGCCGCCTCGTCGAGCACCGTGTCGTAGCCGTTCGGCAGCGTCCTCACGAAGTGGTCCACCCGCATCGCCCTGGCCGCGGCCACGATCTCCTCGCGCGTCGCGCCCGGGCGCCCGTACGCGATGTTCTCCGCCACCGTCCCCTCGAACAGCCACGTGTCCTGGAGCACCAGGCCCGTGCGTGAGCGGAGGTCCTCGCGGCTCATCGTCGCGATGTCCACGCCGTCGAGCAGGATCCGCCCGGAGTCGGGCTCGTAGAAGCGCATCAGGAGGTTGCCGAGTGTCGTCTTGCCCGCGCCGGTCGGTCCCACGACCGCGACCGTCGTCCCCGGCGGCACCGACAGGGAGAAGTCCTCGATCAGCGGGCGGTCCGGCCGGTAGCGGAAGCTGACGTCCCGGAACTCCACGTGGCCGGACACGGTGGCGAGCGTGGCCGGGTCGGCCAAGTCGGCCGACTGCTCGTCGGCGTCGAGGAGGGCGAAGACGCGTTCGGCCGAGGCCAGGCCGGACTGGAACTTGCCGACCACCGCTCCGATCTGGCCGGCCTGGTTGCTGAACTGGTTAGTGTACTGCAGGAAGGCCTGCACCTCACCGATGGACAGCGCGCCCGAGGCGACCCGCAACATGCCGATGACGGCCACGGCGACGTAGTTCAGGTTCGACACGAAGCTCAGCGCGGGTTCGACGGTCGCCGCGAAGAACTGCGCGGCCGAGCCCGCCCGGTACGCCTTCTCGTTGTGCCTGTCGAACTCCGCCTCGCTGTGGGCCTGTCGTCCGAACACCCGGACAAGGGTGTGTCCGGTGTACATGTCCTCGACGTGTGCGGCCAGGGCTCCGGTGGCGGCCCATTGCTCGGCGAACCGCGGCCGTGCCCGGGCACTCAGCTTCACCGCGATCACGGCGCACACCGGAAGGCTCAGCAGCAGCAGAGCCGCCAGCAGCGGCGAGATCACGAACATCACGGCGGTGAGGCCGGTCGCGTACAGTACGGCGGTGCCCAGCTGGCTGAACGTCTGCTGGAGCACCTGCTGCAGATTGTCGACGTCGTTGGTGACGCGGCCCAGGAGCTCGCCGCGCGGCTGACCGTCGAAGTAGCCGAGCGGCAGCCGGGCCAGTTTCGCCTCCGCCCGTGTCCGTACGTCCCGGGCGACCGCCTGCACGACGTTCGCCGCGATGCGCTCCTGCATGAAGTTGGCGGCCGACCCGGCCGCGTACAGGGCCAGCACCAGCAACAGGACCGACGCCACCGCCGCGAAGTCGATGCCGTGACCGGGTACGAAGTCGACCGTGTCGTACACGGATGCGAGGGTGCCGTGGCCCTCCGCGCGAAGCCGGGCCAGTGCCTGCTCCTTCGTCAGCCCGGCCGGCAGTGACTCGCCGGCCACGCCGGCGACGATCAGGTTCGTGGCGTGGCCGAGGCGGAGCGGGGCGATGATGTTCACCACGACACCGGCGAGGCTCACCAGGAGGGTGACGACGAGGACCGTCCGGTGCGGGCGCATCAGCCGCGTGATCGCCCGCAGCGTCCCCCTCGGGTCGGCGGCCTGCTGCTTCTCGGTCATGCCGCTTCCTCCGCGTTGTCGAGCTGGGAGCGCACGATCTCCTGGTACGTCCCGTTCTCCGTCAGCAGTTGCTCGTGTGTGCCCCGGCCCACCACGCGGCCGTCCTCCAGCACGAGGATCAGGTCGGCGTTTTGGACGGTGCCCACCCGTTGCGCGACGATCACCACCGTCGCGTCGGCGAGTTCCGGCGCCAGAGCGCTGCGCACCGCCAGGTCCGTCGCGGCGTCCAGGCCGGAGAAGCAGTCGTCGAAGAGGTAGATCCCGGGCCGTCGCAACAGGGTCCGGGCGAGGGCGAGCCGCTGTCGCTGCCCGCCCGAGACGTTCGTGCCGCCCTGGGTGATCTCCGCCTGCAGGCCACCCGGCATCGCCGCCACGAACTCGCGGGCCTGGGTGATCTCGAGGGTGCGCCAGAGATCGGCGTCGGTGGCGTTCTCGTTGCCCCAGCGCAGGTTGGACGCGACTGTTCCGGCGAACAGGTAAGGCTGCTGCGCGACCAGGCCCACCGCGAGACTCCGGGCGTCGTCGTCCAGATCACGCACGTCGACCCCGTCCACGAGTACCGTTCCGGTCGTGGCGTCGAACAGCCGCAGTACCAGGTTCAGCAGGGTGGTCTTGCCGCTCCCGGTGCCGCCGATCACCGCAACGGTCTGGCCGGGCCCGGCGATCAGGTCGATGCCGTGCAGGAACGGCTCCTCCGCGCCGGGGTAACGGAACCCGACGCCGCGCAGTTCCAGGTGTCCCGGCCGCGGCCGGGACACGACCGGTCGGGAGGACGTGGTCGTCTCCGGTGCGGTGTCGAGCACGTCACGGATGCGCCGCGCGGCGGACGCCGCCCTCGGGACCGTGAGCATGACGTACATGGCGATGACCATCGAGGTCAGCACCAGCACGATGTAGCCGAGGAACGCGCTCAGCGCTCCGACCTGGAGAGCGCCCGACGCGATCCGCTTCGCGCCGATCCACGCCACCAGCACGGTGAACCCGTTGCCCAGCAGCCACACCAGCGGGAACATACCGGCCGCGAGCCGGCGCACCCTGCGGGTCAGCAGGAACATCTCGGTGTTCACCGCGCCGAACCGCTCCTGTTCGTGCGCGTCCCGCACGAACGCGCGTACCACGCGCACGCCGGTGATCTGCTCGCGGAACAACCGGCTCATGTGGTCCATGCCGACCTGGACGCGGTCGTACAACCGGCTCATCCGGACCAGGATCACCGCCACCACGACCGTCGTCACCGGAACGAGCACGATCACGACCAGCGCCAGCGGCACGTCCTGGCGCAGCGCGAGCACCACACTCACCACACACATGATCGGCGCGGTGATGATGCTGCTCAGTCCGTCGGCCGTGAGGGTCTGGACCTGCTGCACGTCGTTGAGCGTCCTGGTGGCCAGCGAGGACGTACCGAAGCGGCCCACGTCGTGCGCGGAGAACCGCTGCACGTGGCGGAACATCGCCGACCTCAGGTCGCGGCCGACCGCGGTGGCGGCACGCGCGGCGAAGTACTCGGCTCCGAGCCGCGCGGCGAGTTGGACCACGACGACCAGCAGCATCGCCGCGCCCAGCCAGACGATTCCCCGCAGCGACCCCACCAGCAGCCCCCGGTCGATGACCTGTGCGCTCAGCGTGGGGAGCATGAGGAGCGCGAGCGTCTGCACGACCTGCAGGGCGACGGTCAGCGCGACCCAGGTCCGGTAAGGGAGAAGGCACGTCCTGAGCAGTCGCAAGAGCACGCGGTACTCCGGGAGTCGAGGGCGGTTGACCGCCGGGCGCGTGCGTCCGGCGCGGGCAGCGTCGCCCGGCCCGGATCGGTAATTCCCTAGTGCCCCGAACATTTTTCCGTCCCGACACTAGGAAATTCCGGCTGCCCCGAGATCGACACTGCACGAGGGTGTCCGCGAGTGAATGGAACCGACATGGATCGTGCGATGGGCAACGAGCAGCGCCTTCGGGACTACCTGAAGCGGGCGACCGTCGACCTTCGGCGCACCCGGCAGAAGGTGCAGGAACTGGAGGAGGCGGCGTCCGAGCCCATTGCCATCGTCGGCATGGGCTGCCGTTACCCCGGTGACGTGCGCGGCCCCGAGGACCTGTGGGCGATGCTGGAGCGCGGTGGCCACGGCGTGACCGACTTCCCGGCCGACCGGGGCTGGGACCCGGAGGCACTGGGCACGTCCTCGACGCTGTCCGGTGGATTCCTGCACGACGCCACCACGTTCGACGCGGACTTCTTCGGGATCTCACCGCGCGAGGCGCTGTCCATGGACCCGCAACAGCGGGTGCTGCTGGAGACGACCTGGGACGCGCTGGAGCGCGCGGGCATCGACCCGACGGGCCTGAAGGGCAGTCAGACCGGCGTGTTCGTGGGCGCCATGCCGCAGGAGTACCGGGTCGGCCCGGCCGACAACATCGACGGTTTCCGGCTGACCGGCAACACGTCCAGTGTGATATCGGGCCGTCTGTCGTACTGCTTCGGCCTGGTCGGTCCGGCCGTCACCGTGGACACCGCGTGCTCCTCCTCGCTGGTGGCGCTGCACCTCGCGGCCCAGTCGCTCCGGGCGGGGGAGTGCGACCTCGCGCTGGCCGGCGGTGTCACCGTCATGTCGAGCCCGCTCACCTTCGTCGAGTTCTCCAAGCAGGGCGGTCTCGCCGCCGACGGGCACTGCCGTTCCTTCGCCGAGTCCGCGTCCGGCACCGGCTGGGCCGAGGGCGTCGGCGTGCTCGTGCTGGAGAAGCTGTCCGACGCACGGCGCAACGGACACCGGATCCTCGCCGTCGTACGCGGCTCGGCCGTCAACCAGGACGGCGCGTCCAACGGCCTGACCGCCCCCAACGGGCCCTCACAGGTCCGTGTCATCGAGCAGGCCCTGCTCAACGCGCGGCTCTCCGCCGACCAGGTCGACGTGGTGGAGGCGCACGGCACCGGCACCACGCTCGGGGACCCGGTCGAGGCGGAGGCACTGCTCGCCACCTACGGCCGCAACCGCCCCGCCGGCCGTCCGCTGCTGCTCGGCTCGGTGAAGTCCAACATCAGCCACACGCAGGCCGCCGCCGGTGTGGCCGGCGTCATCAAGCTGGTGCTGGCGATGCGGCACGGGATGCTGCCCAGGACACTGCACGTGGACGCGCCGACGTCCCATGTCGACTGGTCCAGCGGGGCGCTGGCGCTCGCGACCGAGAACACGCCGTGGCCCGCGGAGGCGGACCGTCCGCGGCGCGCCGCCGTCTCCTCGTTCGGCCTGAGCGGCACGAACGCGCACGCCATCATCGAGCAGGCGCCCGCCGACGCGGACGAGGCGCCCGCCGGTGACATCGCGCCCGGCGCCGTGCCGCTGGTGGTGTCCGCGCGCACCCGTGAGGCTCTCACGGAACAGGCCGCGCGCCTGCTGTCCACGGTGGACTCCGGCGCCCTGGCCGACACCGCCTTCTCGCTCGCGACCACCCGGGCCGCGTTCGAGCACCGTGCCGCCGTCGTGGCGAGTGATCGCGAGCAGGCCCGGGCCGCGCTGGCGGCGCTGGCCGCCGGCGAGACGCCGGCCGGGCTCGTCTCGGGTGTCACACGGGGCAGGCCCAAGCTGGCAGTGGTGTTCACCGGCCAGGGCGCGCAGCGCGTCGGCATGGGCCGCGAGCTGTACGACCGCTTCCCGGTGTTCGCGGCCGCACTGGACAAGGCGTGCGCGGCGCTGGACGTCCACCTCGACCGCCCGCTGCGCGAGGTCATGTGGGCCGGAACGGCACGCACCCTCAACCGCACCGAATACGCCCAGCCGGCGCTGTTCGCCGTCGAGGTCGCGCTCTACCGGCTGGTGGAGTCGTGGGGCGTCAAGCCGGACTACCTCACCGGTCACTCCATCGGCGAGCTGGCCGCCGCGCATGTGGCCGGTGTCCTCGACCTGACCGCGGCAGCGGCTCTCGTGGCGGCACGCGGGCGGCTGATGCAGGCGCTGCCCGCCGGCGGCGTGATGACGTCCGTGCGGGCGTCCGAGGCCGAGGTCGCGCCGCTGGTGTCGGAACATGCCGGCACCGTGTCGATCGCGGCCGTGAACGGCGCGCGGTCGGTGGTCGTCGCGGGCGAGGCCGACGCGGTCGCCGGGATCGAGGCGGCACTGGTCGAGCGCGGGCACAGGCCGAAGCGGCTGCGCGTGTCGCACGCGTTCCACTCACCGCTGATGACCCCGATGCTGGACGACTTCCGCGCGGTTGCCGGGGACCTGGAGTTCCGCGAGCCGCTGCTGCCGGTCGTGTCGACCGTGATCGGCGAGCAGGCGACCGTCGAGCAGCTCACCGACGCGGACTACTGGACCGACCACGTGCGCCGTCCGGTGCGGTTCCACGACACCGTCGGCTGGCTGCGCGAGCACGGAGTCGGCGCGTTCCTGGAGCTGGGCCCGGACGGAGTGCTCACCGCGATGGTGCAGGAGGACTTCCCGGACGCCGACGCGCTCGCGACGCTGCGCGGGGCGCAGCCCGAGGACGCCGCCCTCGCGTCCGCGGCCGCGGGCTTGCACGCGCTCGGTGTCCCGCTGCGCTGGGCCGACTACTTCGCCGACACCGGCGCCCGCCGCGTCGACCTGCCGACGTACGCCTTCCAGCGCCGCCGCTACTGGCCGCGTGACGCCTACGCCTCCCTGGGCGACCTGCGCGCCGCCGGCCTCGGCTCGGCCAACCACCCCCTCCTGGCCGCTGCCGCGTCCCTGGCGGACTCGGACGGCGTGCTGCTCACCGGTCGGCTCTCGGTGGCGTCGCACGCATGGCTCGCCGACCATGCCGTCCGCGGCACGGCCGTGCTGCCCGGCACCGCGCTGCTCGAACTCGCGGTGCGCGCCGGGGACGAGGTCGGCTGCGGCCGGATTGAGGAGCTGACGCTCGCCGCACCGCTGGTGCTGCCTGACCAGGGCGGCGTTCAGGTGCAGCTGTGGATCGGTGGTCCGGACGCCCGCGGTCACCGCCCCCTCACGATGTACTCGCGGCTCGACGCGGGCGACGCCTCCGACCCGGGCGAGGACCGCCCGTGGACCCGGCACGCCGACGGCGTGCTGGCGCCCGGCGAGCAGGCCGCCTCGTCCGACTTCCCCGTGTGGCCGCCGGCCGGGGCGGAGGCGGTCGGCCTGGACGGGTTCTACGAGCGCGCGGCCGAGGCCGGGCTGGAGTACGGACCGGCGTTCCGCGGCCTCGCCGCCGCCTGGCGGGTCGGCTCGGACGGCACGGTCGCCGCCGAGGTCGAGCTGTCCGAGGGCGTCGCGGCCGAGGCGTCGTCCTTCGGCATGCATCCGGCGCTGCTGGACGCCGCCCTGCACGCGGTCGCCTTCACCGGTCTCGGCGACGGCACCGCCATGCTGCCGTTCTCGTGGGAGGGCGTGCGCCTGCACGCCACCGGCGCGACGGCGGCCCGCGTGCTGCTCACACCGCTCGGCGATTCCGCCGTGTCGATCGAGGTCACGGACGCCGCCGGCGCGCCGCTCATGTCGGTGGCGTCCCTGGCGCTACGGCGTCTCGGGGACGAACGCCTGGCCGCCGAGCCAGGCGGGGACGCGCTGTTCCGTCTGGACTGGGTCCCGGTGTCCGGGGGAACGGTGCCCGCGACCGTCGCGGTCCTGGGGCCGGACGCCCCCGTGCTGCCCGGCGTGGAGATGCTGGTCGCCGCCGGTGTCGCCGACCTGCCCGGCGCGGTGCCGCCGATCGTGCTGGCGCCGGTGCCGGCGGGCACGGGCGACCCGGTCGCCGACGCGCACGCGAACGCGGCCTGGGCCATGGGCATCGCACAGGACTGGCTCGCGGACGAGCGCTGCGGCGGCTCCCGTCTGCTGTTCCTCACGCGCAACGGCGTGGCCGTGCGGCCCGGGGACACGGCCGACCCGGCCCAGGCGGCCGTGTGGGGCTTCACGCGGGCGGCCGAGGCGGAGAACCCCGGACTGTTCGGCGCGATCGACGGCGTCCCGGGCCCGGCCCTCGGTACGGGCGAGCCGCAGACGGCGGTGCGGGACGGCGAGGTGTTCGCCGCCCGCCTCGCCCGCGTGCGGGCCGCCGACAACGGTGCCGTCGACTGGGGCGACGGTGCTGTCCTGGTCACCGGCGGTACGAGCGGTCTCGGTGCCCTGGTGGCGCGGCACCTCGCCGAGCACCACGGCGTGCGCCGCCTGATCCTGGCCAGCCGTCGCGGTGGTGCCGCGGAGGGCGCGGCCGAGGTGGCAGCCCGGATCACCGAACTGGGTGCGCGGGTGACGTTCGCCGCCGTGGACGCGGCCGACCGGGAAGCGCTGGCCGCCGCGCTCGCCGTCGAGGCGCCCGTCACGGGCATCGTGCACGCCGCCGGCGTCCTCGACGACGGCGTCCTGCCCTCCCTGACGGCCGACCGGATCGACGGGGTGCTGCGGCCGAAGGCCGACGCGGCCTGGAACCTGCACGAACTGGCCGGCGACGTCTCGGCGTTCGTGGTGTTCTCCTCGGTCGCGGGCGTGATGGGCGCGGCGGCGCAGACGGCCTACGCGGCCGGCAACGCCTTCCTCGACGCACTGGTCGCGAAGCGGCGCTCGGAGGGCCTGCCGGGAGTGTCGCTGGCCTGGGGGCCGTGGACGCAGGAGACGGGTATGACCCGCTCGCTCGGCGCGTCCGGCCTGCGCCGCCTGGCCCGTACCGGCACGTTGCCGCTGTCCGTCGACGATGGTCTGGCGCTGTTCGACACGGCGGTCGCCGGCCCCGACGCCGTGGCCGTCCCGGTGCGGCTCGACCTGCCCGCGCTGCGCGCCCGCGACGAGGTGCCGCCCGTGCTGCGCGGCCTGGTCCGGCCCCGGGCCCGGCGCGGCACCGCGGTGAGCGTCGCCGCGAGCGGCCTGGCGCAGCGGCTCGCGCGACTGAGCGCCGTCGAGCGTGCCGACACCGTGCTGGAGCTGGTACGGGCACAGGTGGCGTCCGTACTCGGCCACACCGGCACCGATCGCGTCGACGCCGACCGGACCTTCGCCGACCTCGGCTTCGACTCCCTGACGGCCGTCGAGCTGCGCGGTCAGCTCACGGCCGCCACCGGGCTGCGGCTGCCGGCCACGCTCGTCTTCGACCACCCGACCGTCGGCGCGCTGTCCGCGTACGTGCTGGACGAACTGCTCGGCACCGAGGAGCCCGCCGACGCGGTCACCGCTCCGGCGGCCGTCACCGACGACCCGATCGTTATCGTCGGTATGTCCTGCCGCTACCCGGGCGGGGTCTCCTCGCCGGAGGACCTCTGGCGGCTGGTCAGCGAGGGCGTCGACGCGATATCGGGCTTCCCGACCAACCGCGGCTGGGACCTGGACACCCTGTTCGACCCGGATCCCGACCACATCGGCACGTCGTACGCGCGCTCCGGCGGCTTCCTGCACGACGCGGGCGAGTTCGACCCCGCCTTCTTCGGCATGAGCCCCCGCGAGGCGCTCGCCACCGACGCGCAGCAGCGCCTGCTCCTGGAGGCGTCGTGGGAGGCCGTCGAGCGGGCCGGCATCCCTCCCGTCTCGCTGCGCGGCAGCCGCACGGGCGTGTTCACCGGCGTCATGTACAGCGACTACGTCCACGCGCTCGGCGGCGGCGAGTTCGAGGGGTACCAGGGCACCGGCACGTCCCCGAGCGTGGCCTCTGGCCGGGTGTCGTACACGCTCGGTCTGGAGGGCCCGGCGGTCAGTGTCGACACGGCCTGCTCGTCCTCGCTGGTGGCGCTGCACCTGGCCGCACAGTCGCTGCGGGCGGGGGAATGCTCCCTCGCCCTCGCCGGCGGCGTGACGGTCATGTCGACCCCAACGTCGTTCCTCGAGTTCTCCCGGCAGCGCGGCCTCGCCGCCGACGGTCGGTGCAAGGCCTTCGCGGACGCCGCCGACGGCGTGGCCTGGTCCGAGGGCGTCGGCATCCTCGTGCTGGAGCGCATGTCCGACGCCCGCCGCAACGAGCACGAGATCCTCGCCGTGGTCCGCGGCTCCGCGGTGAACCAGGACGGCGCGTCGAACGGCCTGACCGCGCCGAACGGTCCGTCCCAGCAGCGGGTGATCCGGGCCGCGCTGGCGAACGCCGGCCTGTCGGCGTCCGAGGTGGACGTCGTCGAGGGGCACGGCACCGGCACGGCGCTGGGCGATCCCATCGAAGCGCAGGCGTTGCTGGCGACCTACGGCCGCGAGCGCGAGACGCCGCTGCTGCTGGGGTCGGTGAAGTCCAACATCGGCCACACCCAGGCGGCGGCGGGTGTCGCCGGGATCATCAAAATGGTGCTGGCGATGCGGCACGGAGTCGTGCCGCGCACCCTGCATGTGGACGAGCCGTCGACGCAGGTCGACTGGGCAGCCGGTGAGGTGCGGCTGCTCACCGAGGAGACCCCGTGGCCGGTCACCGGCCGGCCGCGGCGCGCGGCGGTGTCGTCGTTCGGCTTCAGCGGCACCAACGTGCACACCGTCCTGGAGGCCCCGCCCGCGGTGGTGGAGTCCGCTCCGGAGCCGGTGACCGCTCCGGGTGTCGTGCCGTTGCTGGTGTCCGGGCGCGGCCGGGACGCGCTGCGGGCGCAGGCGGAGCGGCTGCTGGGGCACGTCGACTCGGCCCCTCCACTGGACCTCGCCTTCTCGCTGGCGACCACCCGATCGCGGTTCGAGCAGCGGGCGGCGGTGATCGCGCCGGATGCCGGGACACTGCGACGGGCGCTGGCCGCGCTGGCAGCCGGCCGGCCCGACCCGGCGCTGTTCGAGGGCGAGACGGTCCACGGCCGTACGGCCTTCGTGTTCGCCGGTCAGGGCGCCCAGCGGCTGGGCATGGGCCGTGAGCTGTACGCCAGGTTCCCGGTCTTCGCCGAGGCGTTCGACGCGGTGACGGGGGAGCTGGGCGAGGGCGTCCGCGAGGTGATGTGGGGCGAGGACGCGGAGGCGCTGAGCGAGACCGGCTCGGCGCAGCCGGCGCTGTTCGCGCTGGAAGTGGCGCTGTACCGGTTGGTCGAGTCCTGGGGCGTACGGCCCGACTTCCTCGCCGGGCACTCGGTCGGTGAGATCGCGGCGGCGCACGTCGCCGGCGTGCTGTCGTTGAGCGACGCGGCGGCGCTGGTCTCGGCGCGCGGCCGGCTCATGCAGGCACTGCCGGCCGGCGGCGGCATGACGGCGATCGAGGCCGGTGCGGACGATGTCGCCGCCGAGCTGGTCGAGGGCGTGTCCATCGCGGCGGTGAACGGTCCGCGGTCGGTCGTCGTGGCCGGTGAGCTCGACGCGCTCGCCCGGATCGAGACGGTGTTCCGCGAGCGGGGCTGCCGCACGAAGGCGTTGCGGGTGTCGCACGCGTTCCACTCGCCGCTGATGGATCCGATGCTGGACGAGTTCCGGACCGTGGTCGAGGGCCTGTCCTTCGGCGAGGCGCGGATTCCGGTGGTGTCCACCGTGACCGGCGCCGTCGCCGGCGACGAGCTGGCCACGCCGGAGTACTGGGTCGGGCACGTCCGGGAGGCGGTGCGGTTCGCCGACGGCGTGCGGGCCCTCGTGGACCGTGGCGTACGCGCGTTCGTCGAACTGGGACCGGACGGCACCCTCTCCGCGATGGTCGAGGACAACGCCGCCGATGCCGCCGCCGTCGCCGTGCTGCGGGGCGACCGGGACGAGGAGCGCGCCGCCGTCACCGCGCTGGCGCGGATCGACACGTTCTGTCCGGACGTCGACTGGGCCGCGTTCTTCGCCGGCACCGGCGCCGGTCGCGTCGACCTGCCGACCTATGCGTTCTCCCACGAGTTCTACTGGCCCGAGGCCCGCACGGAGCGGCCCGGCGACTCCGCGGACGACCGGCTGTGGGCGGCCGTCGACGAGGGCGACGCCGCCGGGCTCGCCGAACTCCTCGGCCTCGGCGACGACCAGCGCGGCTCGCTGGACGCGCTGCTGCCCGCACTGTCGTCGTGGCACCGGGAGCGGCGCGAGCGGACCAGGCTCGACACCTGGCGCTACCGCGTCGAGTGGGCCCCCTTGGCGGAGCACGCGGCGACGCTGACGGGCACCTGGCTGCTCATCGGCACGACCGAGCACACCGAGGTCGCCGAGGCGCTGCGTGCGCACGGCGCCGAGGTCCGCACCCTGGTGGTGGCCGACACCGACCGTGCCACGCTCGCCGTCCGGCTCGCCGAGGCCGGTGACCCCACGGGCGTGGTGTGGGTGCCGCCGTCCGAGGAGGAGCCGGAGACGTTCCCGCTCGGGCTGGCCCTGACCGTCACGCTCGCACAGGCGCTCGGCGACGCCGGCATCACCGCCCCCCTGTGGGTCCTCACGCGCCGAGCGGTGTCGACCGGCCCCGGCGACCCGGTGACCCGCCCGTCGCAGGCCGCCATCTGGGGCCTCGGCCGCAGCATCGCGCTGGAGCACCCCGACCGCTGGGGCGGCCTGATCGATCTGCCCGCGGCGTCGCACGACCGGGCCGCACACCACCTCGCCGCCACCCTGGCCGGGACCGACGGTGAGGACCAGGTCGCGATCCGGCCGGCCGGGCGCAGCGGCCGGCGTCTCGTCCGGTACACCGCTCCCGTGCCCGCCGGCGAGTTCACCGCGCGCGGGACCGTGCTCGTCACCGGGGGCACCGGTGGCCTCGGCGGCGAGGTCGCGCGCTGGCTCGCCCGTTCCGGTGCCGCCGAGCTCGTACTGACCAGCAGGCGCGGCCCCGACGCGCCCGGAGCCGACGAGCTCCGCGCCGAGCTGGAGGAACTGGGCACACGCGTCGAGATCATCGCCTGCGACGTGGCCGACCGGGCCGCGCTGGCCGCGGTGCTCGCCGAGCACCCGGTGACCGGTGTGGTGCACACCGCGGGTGTCAGCGACATGAAGGCGCTCGCGGACACCGGCCTCGCCGCGTTCGAGTCCGTGCTGTCGGCGAAGGTGGCCGGCGCCCTCAACCTCGACGCCCTCGTCGGGGACGTGGATTTCTTCGTGCTGTTCGGCTCCGTCGCCGGCACGATCGGCAGCGGCGGCCAGGCGTCCTACAGCGCAGCCAACACCTACCTGGACGCCATCGCTGAGACCCGTGCCGCACGCGGCCTGGCCGCCACGTCCGTGGCGTGGGGACCGTGGGCCGAGGCCGGCATGGCGACCGACGACGCCATGACCGCGAACCTGCTGCGGCAGGGCCTGCGGTTCATCGCGCCGGCCGCCGGCATCGCCGAGCTCCGTGACGCCGTCGTGCGCGGCGACACCACCGTCACCGTCGCCGACGTGGACTGGACGCGCTACGCGCCGGTCTTCACCGCCTCCCGCCGCAGTCCGCTGCTCGCGGCGCTGCCGGAGGCGGCGGCACAGGCCGAGGACGCGAGCGGCCGCCCGCAGTTCGCCGCCCGCCTGGCCGCACTGCCCGCCGAGCAGCGGGAGCGGCAGCTCGTCGACCTCGTCCGTACCGAGGCCGCCGCCGTGCTCGGCCACGACTCCGTGGACGGCGTGCCGGAGCAGCGGGCCTTCCGCGACGATGGATTCGACTCGCTGACCGCCGTCGAACTGCGCAAGCGCCTCAGCCGCGTCACCGGCCACGCGCTGCCCAGCACCATGGTGTTCGACTACCCGACGCCGTCGGCACTGGCTCGCTTCCTGGCCGAGGAGCTGCTCGACGCCGGTGGCGCCGCCGCGCAGGTGACCGCCGCGACCGGCGCCCTCGACGAGCCCATCGCGATCGTCGGCATGGCATGCCGGTTCCCGGGCGGTGCCGCCACGCCCGAGCAGTTCTGGGCCCTCGTCGAGGACGGCGTCGACGCCAGCAGCGAATGGCCCGTGGACCGCGGCTGGGACGCGGCCGCGCTGTACGACGCGGACCCGGACAAACCCCACACCACCTACACCACGCGCGGCGGCTTCCTGCACGACGCCGGCGACTTCGACCCGGCGTTCTTCGGCATCTCGCCGCGTGAGGCCCTGTCCATGGACCCGCAGCAGCGCCTGCTGCTGGAGACCTCGTGGGAGGCGCTGGAGCGGGCCGGCATCGACCCGGCCACGCTGCGCGGAACCATGACCGGCACCTTCGTCGGCTCCAGCTTCCAGGAGTACGGCGCCCAGCACGCCGAGGACCTGGAGGCGCACGTCGTCACCAGCACCATCCCGAGCGTACTGTCCGGCCGCCTCGCCTACGTGTTCGGGCTGGAGGGGCCAGCGGTCACCGTGGACACCGCCTGCTCCTCCTCGCTGGTGGCCATGCACCTGGCCTGCCAGTCACTGCGCAACGGCGAGACCACGCTGGCGCTCGCCGGCGGCGCGACCGTGATGCCGAACCCGGGGCCGTTCACGGCGTTCAGCCGGCAGCGGGCGCTCGCCCACGACGGCCGGTCCAAGGCGTTCGCGGAGGGCGCGGACGGCATGGCGCTCGGCGAGGGCGTCGGCGTGGTGCTGCTGGAGAAGCTGTCCGACGCGCAGGCCAACGGCCATCCGGTGCTCGCGGTGATCCGCGGCTCCGCCGTCAACCAGGACGGTGCGTCCAACGGCCTCAGCGCGCCGAACGGGCCCTCGCAGCAACGGGTCATCCGGCAGGCGCTGGCCAACGCGCGGCTGGCACCGTCCGACGTGGACGTCGTGGAGGCGCACGGCACCGGCACCGCGCTGGGCGACCCGATCGAGACCCAGGCGCTGCAGGCCACCTACGGCGTGGACCGGGACCCGGAGCGGCCGCTGCTGCTCGGCTCCGTGAAGTCCAACATCGGCCACACGCAGTCCGCCGCGGGCGTCGCCGGTGTCATGAAGATGGTGCTGGCCCTGCAGAATCGCGTGCTGCCGCCCACGCTGCACGCCGGGACGCCGTCCTCGCACATCGACTGGAGCACCGGCACCGTCCAGCTGCTGCAGGAGGCCCGGCCGTGGGAGCCGGGGGAGCGGGTCCGCCGCGCCGCCGTGTCGTCGTTCGGCATCAGCGGCACCAACGTCCACGTCGTGCTGGAGGAACCGCCGGCCGCGCCCGCACCGGCCGAGCGCGCGGCCGTGCTCGTCCCGGCCGTACTGCCGCTCGTGCTGTCGGCGCGGTCCGCGCCCGCGCTGCGTGACCAGGCCGCCCGCCTGGCCGGCCTGGACGCGGACCCGGTCGACCTCGGCTACTCGCTGGTGGCCTCGCGCTCGCTGTTCGAGCACCGGGCCGTGGTCATCGACCGAGACGCCCTGGACGGCTACGCCCGTGGCGAGGCGTCGCGCGAGGTGGTCGAGGGCGTGGCGGACGTCGAGGGCCGGACCGTGTTCGTATTCCCCGGCCAGGGCTCGCAGTGGGTCGGCATGGGAGCGCAGCTGCTCGACGAATCGCCGGTGTTCGCGGAGCACATCAGCGAATGCGCCGTCGCGCTGTCGGAGTTCACGGACTGGTCCCTGCTGGACGTACTCCGGCAGGCCGAGGGTGCGCCGGGCCTCGAGCGCGTCGACGTCGTGCAGCCCGCGTCGTTCGCGGTGATGGTGGCGCTGGCGGCACTGTGGCGGTCGCAGGGCGTGCACCCGGACGCCGTGGTGGGCCATTCCCAAGGTGAGATCGCCGCGTCGGTGGTCGCCGGTGCGCTCTCCCTCAGGGACGGTGCCCGTGTGGTCGCCCTGCGCAGTCAGGTGATCGCGCGGCGGCTGGCGGGCAAGGGCGGCATGATGTCGGTGCCACTGCCCGCGGACCGCGTCGAGCCGCTGCTGCCCCTGGACGGTTCGGTGCAGATCGCGGCCGTCAACGGGCCGGGATCGGTCGTCGTGGCCGGTGTTCCCGCCGCGCTGGAGACGATGTCCGACACGCTGACCGCGGACGGCGTCCGCGTGCGGAAGATCGCCGTGGACTACGCCTCGCACTCCGCTCAGGTCGAGGACATCCGGGACGAGCTGCTCGAACTCCTCTCCCCGATCCGGCCGCGGACCGCCGAGGTGCCGTTCTACTCGACCGTGACGAGCGAGTGGCTCGACACCACGGTCATGGACGCCGGCTACTGGTACCGCAACCTGCGCGGCACCGTGAACTTCGGCCCGGCCGTCACCACCCTGCTCGGCGAGGGCCACCGCGCGTTCATCGAGTGCAGCCCGCACCCGGTGCTGCGGGTGGGGATCACCGAGGGGATCGACGCGGCCGGCGTGCGGGCCGTGGTGACCGGCACGCTGCGCCGTGACAAGGGCGGCCTGGACCGCGTCCTCACGTCGTTCGCCGAGGCGTTCGTGCGGGGCGTCGGCGTGGACTGGGCCGCGCTGTACGAGGGTGGCCGCCGGGTCGACCTGCCCACCTACGCGTTCCAGCACGAACGCCTGTGGATCCCGGTGCCGTCACCCGCGGTGGCCGGTGGCACGGACCCGGTCGAGGCGGACTTCTGGCAAGCCGTCGAGAGCGGGGACCTGGCCTCGCTCACTACCGACCTCGCCGTGGACGAGGAGGCTCTCGCGGCGGTGCTGCCCGGGCTGTCGGCATGGCGCGGCCGCCGCCGCGAGGAGTCCGCCGTGGACGCCTGGCGGTACCGCGTGTCGTGGACGCCGGTGAGTACGGGCACCGCGAGGCTGACCGGACGCTGGCTCGTGGTCACCGCCGACGGTGTCGCCGACGAGGACGTGGTCTCCGCGCTGGCCGCACACGGTGCCACGCCGGAGCGGCTCGTCCTCGACGCCGCATGTGCCGACAGGGCCGTGCTCGCCGGGCGCCTCGACGGCTTCGACGAGGTCACGGGAGTGGTGTCGCTGGTGGCGGGTGCCGAGCGCCCGCTCGAGGGCCGCTCCGCGTTGAATGAGGGCCTCGCGCTGACCGTGGCGCTCGTGCAGGCCCTCGGTGACGCCGGCATCGACGCCCGGCTGTGGTTCCTCACCCGTGCCGCCGTGTCGACGGGCCGTGTCGACGAGGTGCTCAACCCCGGCCAGGCACAGGTGCTCGGCGTCGGCTGGACCGCCGCGCTCGAGCACGCGCAGCGGATCGGCGGCACCGTGGACCTGCCGGTCGAACTGGACGCCCGCGCGGCGGGCCGGCTCGCCGCCGTGCTGTCCGGCGCGACGGGAGAGGACCAGCTCGCCGTGCGTTCCGCCGGCACGCTGGCGCGGCGGATCGTCCGTGCGCCGAGGACCGCCGACGGCCCGGGCTGGACCGCCCGCGGCACCGTCCTGGTCACCGGCGGCACCGGCACCCTGGCCCCGCACCTCGCCCGCTGGCTCGCCGACCGGGGCGCGGAGCGCATCGTGCTCACGAGCCGCCGCGGCCCGGCCGCGCCCGGCGCGGCCGACCTGGTCGCGGAGCTGACCGAGCGCGGTGCCGTCGCCGAGGTCGTGGCCTGCGACATCACCGACCGCGACGCCGTGGCCGCCCTGCTGGACCGGCTGCGTGCGGACGGGCCGCCGCTGCGGACCGTGGTGCACACGGCCGCCGTGATCGAGCTCCACACCATCGCCGACACCACCCTCGACCAGTTCGAGCGGGTGCTGGACGCGAAGGTGACCGGTGCCCGGATCCTCGACGAGCTGCTCGCCGAGGACGAGCTGGACGACTTCGTGCTCTACTCGTCCACTGCGGGCATGTGGGGCTCCGGCGCGCACGCCGCGTACGTCGCGGGCAACGCGTACCTGCACGCGCTGGCCGCGCGCCGCCGCGCCCGCGGACTGCCGGCGAAGTCCCTGTCGTGGGGCATCTGGGCGGACGACATGAAGCTCGGCCGGGTCGACCCGGAGCAGATCCTGCGCAGCGGCCTCGTGTTCATGGAGCCGCCGCTCGCGCTGGCGGCCCTGCGGAACGCCCTCGCCGGGGACGACACCGCACTCGCGATCGCCGACATCGACTGGGACCGCTACCACGAGGTGTTCACCGCCACCCGGCCGACGACGCTGTTCGACGAGATCCCCGAGGTCGAGGCGCTCACCGAGGTCCGGGAACAGGAGACCGCGACCGGTGGCGCCGCCGGGGAGTTCGCCGCCGGGCTGCGGGCGCTGCCCGCCGCGGAGCGGCAGCGCACACTGCTGGACCTGGTACGCGGCCTGGCCGCCACCGTGCTCGGCTACACCTCCGGCGACGCGCTCGGCGAGCAGCGGGCGTTCCGCGACGCCGGCTTCGACTCCGTGACGGCGATCGACCTGCGCACCCGGATCGCCGACGCGACCGGTCTCACGCTGCCCAGCACCCTCGTCTTCGACCACCCGAACCCGGTCGCGCTGACCGAGTTCCTGCTGTCGGAGATCGCCGGCGACGCGTCGGCGGCCACGGGCACCGCCGCCGCGGCGGCCGCGCTCGACGAGCCCATCGCCATCATCGGCATGAGCTGCCGCTACCCGGGCGGGGCCAACTCGCCCGAGGACCTGTGGCGGCTGGTCACCGAGGGCGTCGACGCGATCAGCGGCTTCCCCGCGGACCGCGGCTGGCACGCGGACGAGCTGTACGACCCGGACCCCGACCGCGCCGGAAAGACGTACTCGGTGCAGGGCGGCTTCCTGCGGGACGCCGCGGAGTTCGACGCGGACTTCTTCGGCATCTCGCCGCGTGAGGCGCTGGCCATGGACCCGCAGCAGCGGCTGCTGCTGGAGACGGCGTGGGAGGCCTTCGAGCGGGCCGGCCTCGACCCGCACGCTCTGCACGGCAGCCTCACCGGCACGTTCATCGGCGCCAGCTACCAGGACTACACGGCGTCGGTGTCGCGCACCGCGGACAGCTCCGAGGGCCACATGGTCACCGGCTCGCTGGGCAGCATCCTGTCCGGCCGCCTGGCGTACCTGCTCGGGCTGGAGGGCCCCGCCGTCACACTGGACACCGCCTGCTCGTCGTCGCTGGTGGCGATCCACCTCGCCGCGCAGTCGCTGCGCAACGGGGAGAGCACGATGGCGCTGGCCGGCGGCGTGAGCATCATGTCCAACCCGGGCGCGTTCATCGGCTTCTCCCGGCAGCGGGCGCTCGCCGTGGACGGGCGGTGCAAGGCGTACTCCGACGACGCCGACGGGATGACCCTCGCCGAGGGCGTCGGCGTGGTGCTGCTGGAGAAGCTGTCCGACGCGCAGGCCAACGGTCACGAGGTGCTCGCCGTGCTCAAGGGCTCGGCGGTGAACCAGGACGGCGCGTCCAACGGCCTGACCGCGCCGAACGGGCCCTCGCAGCAGCGGGTGATCCGCGCGGCGCTGGCCAACGCCCGGCTGACGGCGTCCGACGTCGACGTGATCGAGGGCCACGGCACCGGCACCGCGCTCGGCGACCCGATCGAGGCGCAGGCGCTGTTCGGGACCTACGGCCGGGATCGCGACCCGGAGCGGCCGCTGCTGCTCGGCTCCGTGAAGTCCAACATCGGCCACACCCAGATGGCCTCCGGCGTGGCCAGCGTGATCAAGCTCGTGCTGGCCATGCGGCAGGGCGTGCTGCCGCGGACCCTGCACACGGAGACGCCGTCCACGCACGTCGACTGGTCCAGCGGTGCCATCAGCCTGCTGACCGAGCAGGTGCCGTGGCCGGAGACGGGCCGGCCGCGCCGCGCCGCCGTGTCGTCGTTCGGGCTCAGCGGCACGAACGTGCACGCGATCCTGGAACAGGCGCCGGTCATGGAGGAGCCGGCCGCGCCGCGCATCGACGGCGCGGTGCCGTTCGTCCTGTCCGCACGGACCGACGCCGCGCTGCGGGCGCAGGCCGGGCGGCTGCTCGACCTCCTGCGCATGCGGCCCGACACGCACCCGGCCGACCTCGCGTACTCGCTGGCGACCGGCCGCTCGGCGTTCGAACGGCGCGCCGCCGTCGTCGCGACGGACCTGGCCGAGCTGGGCAGCGGTCTGACGGCCGTGCGGGACGGGGTGCCGGGCGCGGGTGTGGTGCGCGGCCCGGCGGAGCGCGGCGCCCTGGCCGTGCTGTTCACCGGCCAGGGCGCGCAGCGCAGCGGCATGGGCCGCGAACTGTACGAACGCTTCCCGGTGTTCGCCGACGCCCTCGACGAGGTGCTGCTGCACCTCGACGGTGAGCTGGACCGCCCGCTGCGGGACGTGATGTGGGCGGGCGACACCACGGAGCTGGACCGCACCGGCTACACCCAGCCGGCGCTGTTCGCCGTGGAGGTGGCCCTCTACCGGCTCGTGGAGTCCTGGGGCGTACGGCCGGACCACCTCGCCGGCCACTCGGTCGGCGAGCTCGCCGCCGCGCACGTCGCCGGCGTGCTGTCGCTGGCTGACGCCACGAAGCTCGTCGCCGCGCGCGGACGGCTGATGCAGGCGTTGCCCGAGGGCGGCGCGATGGTCTCCGTACGGGCGTCCGAGGCGGTCGTCGCGCCGCGCCTCGACGAGCGGCGCGTGTCCATCGCCGCGATCAACGGTCCGGAGTCCGTGGTGATCGCTGGTGACGAGGACGTGGTGCTGGCGCTGGCCGAAGGCCTCGAGGCCGACGGGTACCGTACGCGGCGGCTGCGGGTGAGCCATGCCTTCCACTCGCCGCGCATGGACGCGGTGCTCGACGACTTCCGCCGGGTCGCGGCGACCCTGACGTACCGGCCGCCGCGCATTCCGATCCTGTCCAACGTGACCGGCGAGCCGGTCACCGCCGAGCAGGTCTGCGACCCCGAGTACTGGGTGCGGCACGTGCGCGCCGCGGTGCGGTTCGCCGACGGCGTCACCTGGCTGGCCGGACAGGGCGTACGCGCCTTCCTGGAGCTCGGCCCGGACGCGGTGCTGACCGGCATGGCGCAGGAGAGCCTGCCCGAGGACGGCGTCGCGGTGGTGGCGTCACAGCGGCGCGACCGCTCCGAGACCGCCGCCGTCGGCGCGGCGGTCTCGGCCCTGCACGTCCACGGCGTCCCCGTCGACTGGACGGCGTTCTTCGCGGACAGCGGCGCCCGCCGGATCGACGTGCCGACCTACGCGTTCCAGCACGAGCGCTTCTGGCCCGAGCAGGACGCCGACCCGGCGCCGCGGCCCGGCGACACCGTCGACGCCGCGTTCTGGGCGGCCGTCGCGGAGGCGGACGTCGACTCCCTCGCCACCGACCTCGGCCTGCCCGCCGGCACCGTCTCGGCGATGGTGCCCGCGCTGTCGGCCTGGCGTCGCCGCCGCGACGAGGAGTCCGCCGCGGACTCCCTGCGCTACCGCGTCGTCTGGGCCCCGATGCCCGGCGGCTCCACAACGCCCGGCGGCACCTGGCTGGTGCTCGCGCCCGGCGACTCGGAGTGGGTGACCGCGGCCATCGGCGGGCTCGCAGCCGCCGGGGCGCACACCGTCCGGCTCGACGTCACGGAACCCGACCGGGCTGCGCTCGCCGACGCGCTGCGCGACCAGGCCGCCGGGGGCGGCTTCGCGGGCGTGGTATCGCTGCTGTCGGCCGCCGCGCCCGGCGACGGCGAGGTGCCTGCGGGCCTGGCGCTGACCACCGTCGCCGTGCAGGCGCTCGGCGACGCCGGGATCACCGCGCCCCTGTGGTGCGTCACGCGTGCCGCCGTCGCCGTCGACAGCACGGAGATCCCCGACTCCGACCAGGCCGCGGTGTGGGGCCTCGGCCGGGTGGCGGCGCTGGAACGGCCCGCCACCTGGGGCGGTCTGATCGACCTGCCGGCACGTCTCGAAGCCGTCACCGCACAGAGGCTGGGCGGCGTGCTCGCCGGGGACGGCGAGGACCAGGTCGCCGTGCGCGCGGCGGGTGCGTTCGTCCGCCGGCTCGCCCACGCCACCACCGGCGCGGGGCAGCTGTACAGCCCGCGTGGCACCGTGCTCATCACGGGCGGTACCGGCGGCATCGCCGGGCACGTCGCCCGCTGGCTGGCCGGGGCCGGCGCCGAGCACCTCGTACTGATGAGCCGACGCGGTCCGGACGCACCCGGTGCCGTGGAACTCGCCGGGGAACTGCAGGAGCTCGGCGCGCGGGTCACCGTCGCCGCGTGCGATGCCGGCGACCGCGAGGCGCTGGCCGCGCTGCTCGCCGACGTCACGCCGACCGCGGTCTTCCACACCGCGGGCGTGCTGGCCGACGGCGTGCTGGACGCGCTCACGCCGGAGTCGTTCGCGACCGTGCTGCACGCCAAGGCGACGGCGGCCCGGAACCTGGACGAGCTCACCGCGAGGCTGGAACTCGACGCGTTCGTGCTGTTCTCGTCTACCGCCGGCACCATCGGCGCGCCGGGGCAGGCGAACTACGCCGCCGCGAACGCCTGGCTGGACGCCTTCGCCGAGTGGCGGCGAGCGCAGGGCCGGGTGGCGACCTCGATCGCCTGGGGCCCGTGGGCCGATGCGGGCATGGTCGCCGACGGCGAGCTGGCCGCCCGGGTGCGGCGCGGTGGGTTCGAGCCGCTGCCCCCGCGGACGGGTGTCGGCGCGCTGCGCCGGGCCATCGAGCTGGACGACGTGGCGGTGGCCGTCGCCGATGTCGACTGGGCGACGTTCGTGCCCGCCTTCGCGCTCATGCGGCCCACCCGGCTGGTCGAGGATCTGCCGGCGGTCAGGGCGCTGCGCACGGGCCCGGCCGTCGAGCGGCCGTCCGAGTCCGGCTTGCGCGCGGACCTGCTGAGCCGCAAGGAGGGCGACCGCAAGAAGGTGCTGCTGGAGCTGGTACGGGCGCAGATCGCCGCCGTGCTCGGGCACTCCGACGCAGGCCGGATCGAGCACGACCGCGCGTTCCGGGACCTGGGCTTCGACTCGGTGACGACGCTGGAGCTGCGCAACGGCCTGGCCGCGGCGACCGGCACCACGTTGCCTGCGTCGCTCGTCTACGACCACCCGACACCGACGGAGCTGGTGGACTTCCTGCTCGCCGAGATCCTCGGCAACGCGGAGGTGCCGGCGGCCGTGGTCGCCACGCGGCCCGTGGACGACGAACCGATCGCCATCGTCGGCATGGCCTGCCGCTTCCCGGGGGGCGTCGACTCGCCCGAGGAACTGTGGGAGCTCGTCGCCGGCGGCAGGGACGGCATCGGAGCGTTCCCCACGGACCGCGGCTGGGACTTGGCCGCCCTCGCGGCGGGCGCGTCGGCCACCATGGAGGGCGGCTTCCTCGAGGGCGTCGCCGACTTCGACGCGGCGTTCTTCGGCGTCTCGCCGCGCGAGGCCCTGGCGATGGACCCGCAGCAGCGGCTGCTGCTGGAGACGGCGTGGGAGGCGGTGGAGCGCGCGGGCATCGACCCGACAGCGCTGCGCGGCTCGCAGACCGGCGTGTTCGTCGGCACCAACGGACAGGACTACCTGACCGTCCTGCGCACCGCCACCGAGGACGTGCGCGGCCACGCCGCCACCGGCAACACGGCGAGCATCCTGTCCGGCCGCCTGTCGTACACGCTGGGTCTGGAGGGCCCGGCCGTCACCGTCGACACTGCGTGCTCCTCGTCGCTGGTGTCGCTGCACTGGGGCACGCGCGCGCTGCGCTCCGGCGAATGCTCGCTCGTGCTGGCGGGTGGCGTGTCCGTGATGTCCACACCGGACTCGATCATGGAGTTCACCACCCAGGGCGGGCTGTCGCCGACCGGCCGGTGCCGGTCGTTCGCCGACGACGCGGACGGCACCGCCTGGGCCGAGGGGGTCGGCGTCCTGGTGCTGGAGCGGCTGTCCGACGCGCGGGCCAACGGCCACCACGTGCTGGGCCTGGTGCGTGGCACCGCCGTCAACCAGGACGGCGCGTCCAACGGTCTGACCGCGCCCAGCGGCCCGTCGCAGCAGCGGGTGATCCGCGCCGCGCTCGCCGACGCCGGTCTGACCGCACAGGACGTGGACGCGGTCGAGGCGCACGGCACCGGCACCTCGCTCGGCGACCCGATCGAGGCGCACGCGCTGCTGGCCACCTACGGCCAGGGCCGCGAGACGCCGCTGCTGCTCGGCTCCGTGAAGTCGAACCTCGGTCACACCCAGGCCGCCGCGGGTGCCGCCGCCGTCATCAAGATGGTGCTGGCGATGCGGCACGGCACCGTGCCGCCGACCCTGCACGCGGACACGCCGTCCTCACACGTCGACTGGTCGGCCGGCGCGGTCGAGCTGGTCACCGGCCCGGTCGCGTGGCCGGAGACCGGCCGTCCGCGCCGGGCCGGAGTGTCGGCGTTCGGCATCTCCGGCACCAATGCGCACGTGGTCATCGAGCAGGCGCCGGAGGAGGAGCAGGCCCCGGAGGCGGAGCCGGCTGCCGACTCCGTCAGCCCCGAGGTCCTGCCGTGGCCGGTGTCGGGGCGCAGCCGTGAGGCGCTGGACGCGCAGCGGGAGCGGCTGGCGGCCTTCGCCACCGGGCACGAGCGGGTCGACGTGGCGTGGTCGCTGGTCAGCACCCGCGCCCACCTCGCCCACCGCGCGGTGCTGCTGTCCACTCCGGACGGTGTCGCGGAGACGGTCACCGGCATGGCGGGCGGCGGCTCACTGGCAGTCATGTTCTCCGGCCAGGGCTCGCAGCGGCTGGGCATGGGACGTGAGCTGTACGCACGGTTCCCGGTGTTCCGGGCGGCGTTCGACGCGGTGGTCGCGGAGCTGGAGGCCGATGCCCGTGACGTGATGTGGGGCTCGGACGCCGACGCCCTGAACGACACCGGGTGGACGCAGCCGGCGCTGTTCGCGGTGGAAGTGGCGCTGTACCGTCTGATCGAGTCGTGGGGCATCACCCCCGGCTTCGTCGCCGGTCACTCCGTCGGCGAGATCGCGGCGGCCCACGTCGCCGGTGTGCTGTCACTGGCCGACGCGGCGGCGCTGGTGTCGGCACGGGCGCGGCTGATGGCCGCGCTGCCGGCCGGCGGCGGTATGACGGCGGTCGAGGCCGGCGAGGACGAGGTCCGCGCCGAACTCGTCGACGGTACGGCGATCGCGGCGGTCAACGGCCCGCGGGCCGTCGTCGTCGCCGGTGAGAGCGAGGCGGTCGCCACGGTGGCGGCGCGGTTCGCAAGGTCCCGGGAACTGCGGGTGTCGCACGCGTTCCACTCACCGCTGATGGACCCGATGCTGGACGGGTTCCGCTCCGTGGTCGAGGGGCTGTCCTTCGGCCCGGCGCAGATCCCGGTGGTGTCCAACGTGACCGGCGGCATCGCCGGCGACGAGCTGTCCACGCCGGAGTACTGGGTCCGGCACGTCCGCGAGGCGGTGCGGTTCGGCGACGGCGTGGCGACGCTGCTCGACGCGGGCGTGTCGACCCTGCTCGAACTCGGCCCGGACGGGGTGCTGTCCGCGATGGCGGCCGAGACCGTGCTGGAGCGGGGCGCCGAGGCCACCGTCGTGGCGGCGCTGCGCCGCGACCGGGGCGAGGAACGCGCTGTCGTCACGGCGCTGGCCCGCCTCTACACGCAGGGCGTCGACATCGACTGGACGGCGTTCCTCGCCGGCAGCGGCGCACGCACCGTCGACCTGCCCACCTACCCGTTCCAGCGCGAGCGGTTCTGGCCGACCGCGGCGCCCGTCACCGCCACCGTTCCCGTGGAAGCGGAGTTCTGGGCGGCGGTCGAGCGTGCCGACCTCGACACGCTGGCGTCGACCCTGGAGCTCGAAGGCACGGAACTGTCCGCGGTGGTGCCGGCGCTGTCGCAGTGGCGCCGCCGCCGGCGCGACCGCGCGGCCACGGCCGGCCTGCGCTACCGCATCACATGGCGTCCCGTCCGGCAGGAACCCGGCGACGGGCGGTGGCTGGCACTCGTGCCGGCCGGCTGGGAAGCGGACGGGACCGTGGCCTCCGCAGTGGCGGCGCTGGACGCGGTGCCCGTGGTGCCGGGCGCGGACCTGCCCGACACCCACGGCTTCGCCGGGATGGTGTCCTTGCTCGCCGCCACCGACGGCGACGACGTGCCCGACGAGGCGTGGCCCGAGGCGCTGCTGGCCGCGTCCGAGGGGACCGGCCTGCCGGTCTGGCTCGTGACGCGCGGGGCCGTCGCCGTCGACGACGGTGAGCGACCGGTGCCCGCCCGCGCCGCGCTCTGGGGCGCCGGCCGGGTCGTGGCCCTCGACCACGCCGACCGCTGGGGCGGCCTGCTCGACCTGGCCGGCCCGGTGACGACCACCACCGCCGAGCACCTGAGGTCCGCGCTCGGCGGCGCGGAGGACAACGTCGCCGTGCGCGAGCCCGGCGTGCTGGCCCGCAGACTGGTCCGTGCCGCGGGTCTCACCGCGGAGTGGACCGCCACCGGCACGGTGCTCGTCACCGGCGCGGACACCCCCGAGGGAGCCCGCGTGGCGCGCTGGCTGGCCGACCGTCGTGTGCCCGGCCTGCTGCTGCTCGGTGGCGACCCCGGCGACCTGGGCGTGCCGGTCACGGCGTCCGACGCGGACCCCGAGGACCGGGCCGCGCTGGCCGCGCTGCTCGCCGAGCACGCCGTCTCGACGGTGTTCGTCACGGGCGACGCCGGAGCCGACCACCTGGCCGCACTGCTGCACGACACCCCGCTCGACGCGTTCGTGCTGTTCGGGTCGGTCGCCGGCACCTGGGGCGTGCGCGACCGGGCCGGGCAGGCCGCCGCCGACGCGCGGCGCGAGGCCGTCGCCGCAGAGCGGCGGGCCCGCGGCCTGGCCGGTGTCGCCGTGGCGTTCGGTGCCTGGGCCGGCAGCGAGCGCGACGGGATGGCCCGGCACCTGGAGCTCAACGGCCTGCCTGCCATGGAATCCAGCCGGGCGCTCGCCGCCCTGGACGGCGTGCTCGGCGGCACCGTCGATGTGACGGTCGCCGACGTGGCGTGGGAGACCTTTGCCCCCGCCTTCTTGCGCACCCGGCGCAGCGGGCTGTTCAGCGAGCTGCCAGAGGCCGCCGTCGCACAACCGGCGGGTGGTCTGCGCGACCGCCTGCTCGCCCTGCCCGAGCAGGACCGCGCCCCCGAGGTGCGCACCCTGGTCCGCGACCGGGTGGCCGCGGTGCTCGGCCACGCGGGCGGCACGGCGATCGAGCCGGGCCTGCCGTTCAAGGACCTCGGCATCGACTCGCTGACCGCGGTGGACCTGCGCAACCAGCTCACCGAGCTGAGCGGGCTGCCGCTGCCGGCCACTCTGGCCTTCGACCATCCGACGCCTGCCGCGCTGGCCGACCACCTGCTCGCCGAGCTGCTCGGGGAGCGGACCGAGGACCTTGCGCCGGTGCGCGCCGTCGTCGCCGACGACGACCCGGTGGTCATCGTCGGCATGGCCTGCCGCTACCCGGGCGGTGTCGGCTCGCCGGAAGAGCTGTGGGACCTGATCGTCGCGGGCGCCGACGCCATCGGCCCCATGCCCACGGACCGCGGCTGGGACCTGGCAGGACTGTTCGAGCCGGGACCGGACGGCCGGCCGCGCACGGTGGCGCGCGGCGGCGGCTTCCTGCCCGGAGCGGCCGACTTCGACCCGGCGGTCTTCGGTATCTCGCCGCGCGAGGCGCTCATCATGGACCCGCAGCAGCGGTTGGTGCTGGAGTCGGCGTGGGAGGCGCTGGAGCGGGCCGGCGTCGATCCGGCCGGGCTGCGCGGCTCGGACACGGGCGTGTACGTCGGCGGCATCAGCGGCGACTACCGGCCCGTCGCCGACGGGCGCGACTGGCAGACCGCGCAGTCGGCGAGCCTGCTGTCCGGCCGCCTCGCCTACACCTTCGGCCTCGAGGGACCGACCGTCTCGGTGGACACGGCGTGCTCGTCGTCGCTGGTCGCGATGCACCTGGCGGCTCAGGCGCTGCGGTCCGGCGAGACCGACCTGGCGCTGGCCGGCGGTGTGACGGTGATGTCCACGCCGGTCAACTTCGTGGAGTTCACCGACCTCGGCGCGCTGTCGCCGGACGGCCGCTGCAAGGCGTTCTCCGACGCCGCGGACGGCACCGGCTGGGCCGAGGGCGTGGGCATGATCGTCCTGGAGCGGTTGTCCGACGCACGGCGCAACGGCCACGAGGTGCTGGCGGTCCTGCGCGGCTCGGCGATCAACCAGGACGGCGCCTCCAACGGCCTGACCGCGCCGAGCAGCCCCGCGCAGCAGCGGGTCATCCGCCGGGCGCTGGCCGCCGCCGGCCTGGCACCGTCCGACGTGGACGCCGTGGAGGCGCACGGCACCGGCACCAGGCTGGGCGACCCGATCGAGGCGCAGGCGCTGCTGGCGACCTACGGCCGTGACCGGGAGACCCCGCTGCTGCTGGGTTCCGTGAAGTCGAACATCGGCCACACCCAGGCCGCGTCCGGTGTCGCCGGTGTCATCAAGATGGTGATGGCCATGCGGCACGGCACGCTGCCGCGGACCCTGCACGCCGACACGCCCTCCTCGCACGTGGACTGGTCGTCCGGCGCGGTACGGCTCGTCACCGAGGCGACGGCCTGGCCGGCGGCCGGCCGGGCCCGCCGCGCGGCGGTGTCGTCCTTCGGCGCCAGCGGCACCAACGCGCACCTGATCCTGGAACAGGCGCCGCCGGTCGTGACCGAGACGGTGCCCGAGCGTCCGCACGGCATGCTGGCGCTGCCGCTCTCCGCGGTGACCGGTGCGGCGCTGCGCGACCAGGCCCGCCGGCTGCTCGACACGGACATCACCTCGCTGCCGGACCTGGGTCTCTCCCTCGGCACCACCCGCAGCGTGTTCGACCAGCGCGCCGCCGTGCTCGCGGCCGACGTCGATGCCCTGCGGGCCGGGCTCACCGCCCTCGCCGAGGGCACGCGGTCGGCGGCCGTGCTCACGGACCGCGCCGGCAGCGGCCACGTGGCGTTCCTGTTCACCGGGCAGGGCGCGCAGCGCGTGGGCATGGGCCGTCGCCTGTACGCGCTGTACCCGGTGTTCGCGGAGGCGTTCGATGCGGTTGTCGCGGAGCTGGATCCGCATCTGGCGCGGCCGCTGCGCGAGGTGATGTGGGACGGCACGGACGGCGCGCTCGACCGGACGGAGTTCACCCAGCCCGCGCTGTTCGCGCTGGAAGTGGCCCTGTACCGGCTGGTGGAGTCCTGGGGTGTCAGGCCCGACTTCCTGGCCGGGCACTCCGTCGGCGAGCTGGCCGCGGCCCACGTGGCCGGCGTGTTCTCGCTGGCCGACGCGGCGGCACTGGTCGCTGCCCGCGGGCGGCTGATGCAGGCGCTGCCGACCGGCGGCGCGATGGTCTCCGTACAGGCGTCCGAGGACGAGGTGATCCCGCTGCTCACCGATGCCGTGTCCATCGCGGCGGTGAACGGCCCCGAGGCGGTGGTGATCGCCGGTGACGCCGACGCGGCCGAGGCGCTCGCCGCGCACTTCGCGCGGCAGGGACGCAGGACCAGGCGGCTCAACGTCAGTCACGCGTTCCACTCCCCGCACATGGACGCGATGCTCGCCGACTTCGAGCGCGTCGCCCACCGGGTGACCTACCACGTTCCCACGACACGGCTGGTCTCCACGCTCACCGGCGTGGTCGTCGAGCCGGGTGACCTCGTCACCGACCCGGCGTACTGGGTCCGGCACGTCCGCGACGCGGTCCGGTTCGCCGACGGCGTGCGGACCCTGCTGGCCCGTGGCGTCACGACGTTCCTGGAGATCGGCCCCGACGGCGTGCTCACCGCGATGGCGCAGGACACCATCGCGATGAACGGCGCGGGACCGGTCGCGGTGGCCTCGCTGCACCGCGACCGGGACGAGGACACGGCACTGGCCGCGGCCCTCGGCACGCTGTTCACGCGCGGTGTCCGCATCGACTGGGCCGGCGTGTACGCCGGCGCCGGCCGGATCGGGCTGCCCACGTACCCCTTCCAGCACGAGAGGTTCTGGCCGCAGACCACGGCGACCACGGTCGTGCCCGCCGGCCGGCGCGACGACGACCGGTTCTGGGCGGCCGTCCGGGACACCGATCCCACATCGCTTCAGTCCCTGCTCGACGTCGACGGCGAGGCACTGGCGAAGGTCATGCCGAAGCTGCTCGACTGGCGGCGCGCGAAGGACGAGCAGGCCACGGTGGACAGCTGGCGGCACCGGATCGCGTGGCGCCCCGTCGCCGGGCGCCGTACCGCCGTCACGGGTACCTGGCTCGCGGTGCTGCCGGCCGACCCGGCCGGCGACGCCTGGGCGGACACCGTGGCCGGCACGCTCGGCACCGACACCATCCGGGTCGAGATCGGCGACACCGACCGTGAGCGGGTGGCCGCACGGCTGCGCGAGGTCGTGGGCGGTACGCACATCGCGGGCGTCCTCTCGCTGCTGGCGCTGGACGAGACGATGGTCGGCGCCGTACCGAACGGCGTGCTGCTGACCACCGCGCTCGTGCAGGCGCTCGGCGACGCCGGCATCACCGCACCGCTGTGGTGCGCCACCCGTGGCGCGGTGTCTGTGGACGCGGGCGAGCCGCCGGTGCACCCGGTGCAGGCGGCGGTGTGGGGCCTCGGGCGCATCGTGGCCCTCGAACACCCCGACCGCTGGGGCGGTCTCGTGGACCTGCCTTCCCTGCTGGACGGGGCCGCGGCCGCCCGGCTCCCGGGAGCGCTGTCCGGCGAGGGCGGTGAGGACCAGGTCGCGGTGCGGCCGGGCGCGGTGTTCGGCCGCCGGCTCGTCCCGGCGCCGGCGGCCGACCCGGACCGCCTGTGGACGCCGGACGGCACGGTCCTGGTGACCGGCGGCACCGGCGCACTGGCCGCGCACGTCGCCAGGTCGCTCGCCGCGGAGGGCGTGCCGCACGTGCTGCTCGCCAGCCGCCGCGGCGAGGCCGCGCCCGGCGCCGCCGAACTGCGGGCGGAACTGGAGGGGCTCGGCACACGGGTCACCCTCGCGGCGTGCGACGTGGCCGACCGCGACAGCCTGACCGCGCTGCTGGACGGAATCCCGGCCGAGCACCCGCTGACCGCGGTCGTGCACACGGCGGGCGTGCTGGACGACGGCGTGGTCGACGCCCTGACGCCGGACCGCTTCCAGGACGTGTTCCGTGCCAAGGTGACCTCGGCGCTGCTGCTCGACGAGCTGACGCGTGATCTCGACCTGACCGGCTTCGTCCTGTTCTCGTCGGCATCGGGCACGGTGGGCAACCCCGGCCAGGCCAACTACGCCGCCGCGAACGCCGTGCTCGACGCGCTGGCCGACCAGCGCCGGGCGAAGAACCTCCCGGCCACGTCGATCGCGTGGGGCGCCTGGGGCGGCGACGGTATGGCCGCCACCGCACGCGCCGATGAGGGCGCGCGGCGCACCGGCGTCGGCGCGATGGACCCGGAGCCGGCCGTGCTGGCGCTGCGGCAGCTCGTCGCGGAGCCGGTGGCGACCGCGGTGGTGGCCCGGGTGACCGCCGCGGCGTTCCTGCGCGGCGCCACGGGGTCCCGCCTGCGGACGTTGCTCCAGGAACTGCCCGGCAGCGAGGCCCTCGACGCCCCGGCGCCGCGGCAGGAGGAGGCGCCGCGGCTGCTGACGCGGCTCGCCGGCCTGACGTCGGTACAGCGCTGGGAGGAGATGCTGCAGCTGGTGCAGGACAGCGCGTCGGCGGTGCTCGGCCACGCCGACGCCGAACTGCTCGGACCCGACAGGTCGTTCCGGGACCTGGGCTTCGACTCGCTGAGCGGCGTCGAACTGCGCAACCGGCTCACCGCCGCGACCGGGCTGACGTTGCCGTCCACGCTGGTGTTCGACCGGCCGACGCCCTCGGCGATGACCGCGTACCTGCTCGACGAGCTCGGGCTCGACGAGGAGACCGACGGCGCGGTGGCCGACGGCGACGAGGCGGCCGTCCGCGCGCTGCTCGCCTCCGTGTCGCTCGGCCGGCTCCGCGAGATCGGCGTGCTGGAACCCCTGCTGCAACTGGCTGGCCGCAGCACCGGACCGGCGGACGGCAGCGAGCCGGACGACGTCGCCGAAAAGGTGGATGTCGACGAGATGACCGTGGACGACCTGGTCCGAGCCGCGCTGAACGGCTCGTCCGACCTGACGCTCGACTGAGGGAGGGAGATTTTCGGTGACCACACCCAAGGACAGCACCGACAAGGTCGTCGAGGCGTTGCGGGCGGCCGTGAAGGAGACCGAGCGGCTGCGTACGCAGAACCAGCGGCTGGTCTCGGCCGCCACCGAGCCGATCGCGATCGTCGGCATGGCGTGCCGGTTCCCGGGCGGCGTCGCGTCGCCCGAGGACCTGTGGCGGCTCGTCGCCGTCGGCGACGACGCCATCACGCCGGTCCCCGCCGACCGCGGCTGGGACATCGGAGAACTGGCGGGCGGCGACACCACGCTGTTCGGCGGCTTTCTGCCGGACGCCGCCGACTTCGACCCGGCGTTCTTCGGCATCTCGCCGCGCGAGGCGCTGGCGATGGACCCGCAGCAGCGGCTGCTGCTGGAGACCTCGTGGGAGGCGTTCGAGCGGGCCGGCGTCGACCCGGCGTCACTGCGTGGCAGCCGGACCGGCGTGTTCGTCGGCACCAACGGCCAGGACTACGCGTACCTGATGGTGCGCTCACCCGCGGAGAGTACGGGTGAGGTGGGCACCGGCATCGCGGCCAGCGCCATGTCCGGCCGGCTCTCCTACACGCTGGGCCTCGAGGGACCGTCGATCACGGTGGACACGGCGTGTTCGTCGTCGCTGGTGGCGCTGCACTGGGCGGCACAGGCCCTGCGCGCCGGCGAGTGCACGCTGGCGCTGGCCGGTGGCGTGAACGTGATGAGCACGCCGGGCGCGCTGGTGGAGTTCTCCAAGCAGGGCGGCCTCGCCCCGGACGGGCGCTGCAAGGCGTTCGCCGACGGGGCCGACGGCACCGGCTGGGCCGAGGGCGTCGGCATGCTCCTGCTGGAGCGGCTGTCCGACGCCCGCCGCAACGACCACCCGGTGCTCGCGGTGGTGCGCGGCTCGGCCGTCAACCAGGACGGCGCGTCCAACGGCTTCACCGCGCCGAGCGGGCCGTCGCAGCAGCGGGTGATCCGCGCGGCGCTGGCCAACGCCCGGCTCATCGGGAACGACGTCGACGCCGTGGAGGCGCACGGCACGGGCACCGCGCTCGGCGACCCGATCGAGGCGCAGGCGCTGCTGGCGACCTACGGCCGTGACCGGGAACGCCCGCTGCTGCTGGGCTCCGTGAAGTCGAACCTCGGGCACACCCAGGCCGCCGCGGGCGTCGCAGGCGTGATCAAGATGGTGCAGGCGATGCGGCACGGCGTGCTCCCGCGCACCCTGCACGCCCGCAATCCGTCCTCGCACGTGGACTGGTCGGCGGGCTCGGTCGAGCTGCTGACCGAGGAGACGCCCTGGCCGGAGACGGGCCGGCCGCGCCGTGCCGCCGTGTCGTCGTTCGGCATCTCCGGCACCAACGCGCACACCGTCCTGGAGCAGGCGCCCGAGCCGCCGCCGGCCGAGCGGAGCCCCGCGCGCGACGCGGTGGTGCCGTGGATCGTGTCCGGCCGGACGCTGTCCGCACTGCGGGACCAGGTCGCGCGGCTGGTCGCGCACGTCGGGGCGACGACGAGCGCCGCCGACGTGGCCGCCGTACTGGCCACCGGCCGCACCGCCCACGAACACCGTGTCGCCGCCGTCGGCCGTGACACCGCGGACCTCGCGGCGGCGCTGTCGGCGTGGGCGTCGGGCGACCCCGCGCCGGGCGTGGTGCCGGACACCGCCGCGCGGACCGGGAAGCTGGCCGTGCTGTTCACCGGCCAGGGCGCGCAGCGGCTCGGCATGGGCCGCGGCCTGCACGCCCGGTTCCCGGTGTTCGCCGAGGCCTTCGACGAGGTCGCCGCCGAGCTGGACCGGCACCTGCCCGGCTCGGTCCGTGACGTCCTCTGGGGCGCCGACGCCGACACCCTGAACAGCACGAACTGGTCGCAGCCCGCCCTGTTCGCCGTCGAAGTGGCGCTCTACCGGCTCGTCGAGTCCTGGGGCGTGCGGGCCGACCTCGTCGCCGGCCACTCGCTCGGTGAGATCACCGCCGCACACGTGTCCGGGGTGCTGAACCTGGCCGACGCCTGCCGGCTGGTCGCCACCCGCGCCGTGCTGATGGGTGCGCTGCCGGACGGCGGCGCGATGCTCGCCGTGGCGGCGACCGAGGAGGAGGTCGCGCCGCTGCTGGACGCCGCGGTGTCGGTGGCGGCGGTCAACGGCCCGACGGCGGTGATCGTCGCCGGCGACGAGGACGCGGTCGAGCGCGTCGCCGCCGCGGCCGGCGAGCGAGGGTGGAAGCACAAGCGGCTCACGGTGTCGCACGCCTTCCACTCGGCGCACATGGACCCGATACTGAGCGACTTCGCCGACGCCATCGCGGGCATCGAGTTCGACGACGCACGGATCCCGCTGGTGTCGTCGGTGACCGGGACGGTCGCCGAGGCGGCGCGGATCCGCGACGCCGCCCACTGGGTGGCGCACGTGCGGCGACCGGTCCGGTTCGCCGACGGCGTGCGCGCGCTGCTCGCCGCCGGGGCGACGACCTTCCTGGAACTGGGCCCCGACGCCACGCTGTGCGCGATGGTCGAGGACACCGCGCCGGATCCCGTCACCGCCATACCCGTGCTGCGTGCGGGCCGCGACGAGGAGACCACCGTGGTGGGCGCGCTCGCGCGGCTGTTCGCACGCGGCGAGCACGTCGCGTGGGACGCGTTCTTCGCGCCGCTCGGGACGCGCCCGGTGGACCTGCCCACCTCCGCGTTCCAGCGCTCCCGGTTCTGGCCGGACGGCGGTGTGGGCGGCGACGCCGCGTCGGTCGGGCAGTCGGCGCTCGGCCACGCGCTGCTCGGCTCGTCCGTGGAACTGGCCGGCGACGGCGGCGTGGTGCTCACCGGCCGGCTCTCCCTGGCCACCCAGCCGTGGCTGGCGGACCACGTCATCCTGGGCCGGATCCTGTTCCCCGGCACAGGGTTCGCGGAGCTGGCGCTGCGCGCCGCCGACGAGGTCGGCGCGGGCGTCGTGGAGGAGCTGACCCTGTCGGTGCCGTTGGAGCTGCCCCGGCACGGCGCCGTCGCCGTCCAGGTGCGGGTGGGCGCGGCCGGCGAGGACGGCCGGCGGTCGGTAGGCGTCTGGTCCCGCGACGCCGAGCGCGCCGGCGAGTGGCTCCAGCACGCCGCGGGCACGCTCGGCGCCACAAGCCCTGACACCGGCACGGACTTCGCGGCGGCGTGGCCGCCGCCCGGCACCGGCCAGGTCGACCTGGCCGGCTTCTACGACGGCGGTGACTACGGGCCCGCCTTCCAGGGACTGCGCGCGGTGTGGCGGCAGGACGGCGAGGCGTTCGCGGAGGTGGCGCTGCCCACCACGGCCCGTGGTGCGGACCGCATGGGCATACACCCGGCGCTGCTGGACGCCGTGCTGCACGCCGTCGGCTGGGTCGAGTCCGCGGACGGCGGCCGCGGCGTGCTGCCGTTCTCGTGGGAGGACGTGACCCTGCACCGCACGGGCGCGACCACGCTGCGCGTGCGGCTCACCCGCGGCGGCCACGAGGCCGTCGGCATCGAGGCGGTGGACGGCGCGGGCCGGCCCGTGGTGACCGTGGGCAGGCTGGTGCTGCGTGCGCCGTCGGAGGAGGACACGGCGCGCCGTCCCGACTGGCTGTTCCGCGTCGACTGGACACCGCTTGCCGCCCGGCCGGTGACCGGGACCTTCGTGGTGCTCGGCGCCGAGCCGGGTGGACTCGCCGGCGCGGTGCGGCACGACACCGTCGACGCCGCGCTCGCCGCCGGACCGGACGTGGTGTTCGCACCGCTCACGGGTGCTTCCGTGCTCGACGCGACGACGCGGGCGCTCGGCCTGGTCCGGGAATGGCTCGCCGACCGGCGCGCCGAGGACGTGCCGCTGGTGTTCGTCACCGACGGCGCCGTGTCCGGGGCGGACGTCCCGGCCGCCGGGGTGTGGGGCCTGGTGCGGACCGCACAGGCCGAGAACCCGGGTCGCTTCGTGCTGCTCGACGCCGCCGCCGAGGAGTGGCCGCTGCTCGCGGTGGCACCGGAACTGGTGGCGGCGGGGGAGACCCAGGCCGTCATCGAGGACGGCACCGTGAAGACCGGCCGGCTGGCCCGGTTCGCCGGCGAGGAGCGGCCGTCCGAGTGGAACCCGGACGGCACGGTGCTCGTCACCGGGGGCACCGGCGGTCTCGGCGCGCAGCTGGCCCGGCACCTCGTCGCGGAGCACGGTGTGCGGAAGCTGCTGCTGCTCAGCAGGCGCGGCCCGGAGGCGCCGGGTGCGAGCGAGCTGGCGGCCGAGCTCACCGGGCACGGCGCGGACGTCGACATCGTCGCCTGCGACGTCGCGGACCGCGACGCCCTGGCCGCCGTCCTCCAGGGGCGCACGGTCACCGCCGTCGTGCACACCGCGGGTCTGCTGGACGACGGCGTCGTCACCGCGCTCACCCCGGAGCGGCTCGACGGCGTGCTGCGGCCCAAGGTGGACGCCGCCCGGCACCTGCACGAGCTGACGGCCGACCTGGACGCATTCGTGCTGTTCTCCTCCGTCGCGGGCACGCTTGGCAGCCCCGGCCAGGGCAACTACTCCGCAGCGAACGCCGCCCTCGACGCGCTCGCCCGCGAGCGGCACGCGGACGGTCTGAAGGCGCTGTCGCTGGCGTGGGGCCCGTGGTCGCAGGACGCCGGTATGACCGGTGCGCTGACCGAGGCCGACATCAAGCGCATGGCGGATTCCGGCTCCGCGCCGCTCACCGTGCCGCAGGGTCTCGCCCTCTTCGACGCGGCCGTCACCACCGACGAGCCGGTGCTCGTGCCGCTGGCGGTACGCCTCGGCGCCCACGGCGGCGCGCCGCATCCGCTGCTGCGTGACCTCGTGCGCACGCGACGCCGGCGCCCGTCGGCCGACGCGACACCGCCGGTGCCGGTCACGGACCGGCTCGCAGGGCTGGACGAGCAGGCGCGTACGCGGTTCGTCCTGGACCTGGTGCGTGCCGAGGTGGCGGCGGTGCTGGCGCACGACTCCACGGACGGCATCGCCGACGACCGTGAGTTCCGCGACCTGGGCATGGACTCGCTGACCGCCGTGGAGCTGCGCAACCGGCTCGCGACGGCCACCGGGCTGCGGATGTCCGCGACCCTGGTGTTCGACTACCCGACCCCCGCCGCGCTCGCCGACCACCTGCTGTCCCGGCTCGGCGGCACGGCCACCGCCGAGGCGCAGGCCCCGAACCTGCTCGCGGAGCTGGACCGGCTGGAGTCCGCGCTCGCGGGCGCCGATCCCGACCCGATCACCCGCGCCGGCATCACGGCCCGGCTGCGGGGCCTCGCAGCGCAGTGGGCCACCGTCGACGCGGCACCCGACGGCGAAGCCGTCACGGAACAGATCTCCTCGGCCAGCACCGACGAGATCTTCGCCTTCATCGACAACGAGCTCGGCCGGATCAACGACCGCTGAACTCCCCTCACTCCGCACCGAAAGGCAGCCATCGCGATGGCGGACGACACGAAACTGGTCGAGTACCTGAAATGGGTGACGGCCGATCTGCACCGGACCCGGCGCCGACTGGAGGAGGCCGAGTCCGGCCACTGCGAGCCCGTCGCCATCGTGGGCATGGCCTGCCGGTTCCCCGGCGGCGTCACCACCCCCGAGCAGCTCTGGGAGCTGGTCGCCGACGGCCGTGAGGGGATCGTTCCCTTCCCGGCCGACCGCGGCTGGGACCTGGACCTGCTCTCCGGTGAGGGCCCCGGCCACAGCGCCACGCTCCGTGGCGGCTTCCTGCACGACGTCGCCGGATTCGACGCGGGCTTCTTCGGTGTCTCGCCGCGTGAGGCCGTGGTGCTCGACCCGCAGCAGCGGCTGCTGCTGCAGACGTCGTGGGAGGCGTTCGAGCGGGCCGGCATCGATCCGGCGTCGCTGCGCGGCAGCCGCACCGCGGTGTTCGCCGGCACCGACGGACAGGACTACGCCTCGCTGGTGCTCGACTCCGTCGAGGACGCGGAGGGGCACGCCGGCACGGGCATCGCGGCGAGCGCGATCGCCGGCCGCCTGTCCTACACGTTCGGCCTCGAGGGCCCCGCGGTCACCGTGGACACCGCCTGCTCATCGTCGCTGGTGGCGCTGCACCTGGCGGCGCAGGCGCTGCGGGCGGGGGAGTGCGACCTCGCGCTGGCCGGCGGCGTCACCGTGATGTCGACCGCGCTCCGGTTCGCCGGCTTCACCCGCCAGGGCGCGCTCGCCTCGGACGGGCGCTGCAAGGCGTTCGCGGACGCCGCTGATGGCACCGGCTGGTCCGAGGGCGTCGGCATGTTCGTGGTGGAGAAGCTGTCCGACGCACAGCGGCTGGGCCACCCGGTCTGGGCCGTGGTGCGCGGCTCCGCCGTCAACCAGGACGGTGCGTCCAACGGCTTCACCGCTCCCAACGGGCCGTCCCAGCGACGGGTCATCGAGCAGGCGCTGGCCAGCGCCGGCCTGTCCGCCGGTGATGTCGACGTGGTCGAGGCGCACGGCACCGGCACCCGGCTCGGCGACCCGATCGAGGCGCAGAGCCTGCTCGCCACCTACGGCCAGGACCGCGAGCGGCCGGTGCTGCTCGGCTCCGTGAAGTCCAACATCGGGCACACGCAGGCCGCGGCCGGCGCGGCCGGCGTCATGAAGATGGTCATGGCGATGCGGCATTGCGTCGTCCCGCAGACGCTGCACGTGGACGCGCCCTCGTCCCACGTGGACTGGACGGGGGGCGCGGTCGAGCTGGCGACGGCCGCCACGCCGTGGCCGGAGACCGGACGTCCGCGCCGGGCCGGTGTGTCGTCGTTCGGCGTGAGCGGCACCAACGCGCACACGATCCTGGAGCAGGCGCCCACGGAGGACGCGACCACGCAGGACACCTCGGAGAGCGCGCCGGAGACGTCGGTGATCCCGTGGGCGCTGTCGGCGAAGACCGCCGCGGCACTCCGTGATCAGGCGACCGCGCTGGTGGAGCGCGTCGGGCGGGAGCCGGACTGGAGGGCCGCGGACGTCGCGGCGGCGCTCACCGCACGCACCCGGTTCGAGCACCGCGTGGTGGCGACCGGCCGCACGCGCCGCGACCTGGCCGAGGCGCTCTCGGAGTGGGCCGCCGGCGGCGCGGCGCAGGGCGTCGTGGCCGGCACGGTGGCGCGCGGGCGGCTGGGGATCGTCTTCACCGGACAGGGCTCGCAGCGCCTGGGCATGGGCCGCGAGCTGTACGAGCGCTTCCCGGTCTTCGCGGAGGCGTTCGACGCGGTGGTCGGGGAGCTGGGTGCGGACGTCCGGGAGGTGATGTGGGGCGAGGATCCCGACGCGTTGGACCGGACCGGGTGGTCGCAGCCGGCGTTGTTCGCGCTGGAGGTGGCGTTGTATCGGCTGGTGGAGTCGTGGGGTGTGCGGCCGGAGGTGGTGGCCGGGCATTCGCTGGGTGAGATCGTCGCGGCGCATGTGGCGGGGGTGCTGTCGCTGGGTGATGCGTGCCGGTTGGTGCGGGCGCGGGCCGAGCTGATGGACGCGCTGCCGGAGGACGGCGCGATGCTCGCCGTGTCGGCGGCGGAGGCCGACGTGGTCGCCGTGCTCGGCGAGGGGGCGACCGTCGCGGCGGTGAACGGGCCGGCGGCGACCGTCGTAGCGGGCGAGACGGAAGCGGTGGCGCGGGTCGCCGCCGTGGCGGCCGAGAAGGGCTGGAAGCACAAGCGGCTGCCGGTGTCGCACGCGTTCCACTCGGCGCTGATGGACCCGATGCTCGACGGCTTCGCCGCCGCCCTCGCCGGCGTCACGTTCGCGCGGCCGACGACCGGCCTCGTCTCCGGCGCCCCGACCGACCCCGGCTACTGGGTGCGGCACGTCCGCGAGCCGGTCCGGTTCATGGACACCGTGACCGCCATGGCCGAGGAGGGCGTGACCACCTTCCTGGAGCTGGGGCCCGACGGCACACTCTCCGCGATGATCGCGGCGACGGTCGACGCCGGCGCCACGGTGCCGATGCTGCGGCGGGACCGTCCGGAGGAGGAGTCGGCCGTCACCGCGCTCGCCACCCTGCACACCCGCGGCGTCGCCGTCGATCTGCGCGCGGTGCTGCCGCCGGCGCGGCCGGTGGACCTGCCGACCTACCCCTTCCAGTACGTTCGCTACTGGCCACAGGCCCGCTCCGGCGCGGCCGACGTCACGGGCGCCGGTCTCGACTCGGTGGCCCACCCACTGCTCGGCGCGGCCGTCGAACTCGCCGACGGCGACACCCTGCTGACCGGACGGCTGTCCCTGCGCACCCATCCGTGGCTGGCGGATCACGTCGCGGCCGGCGCCGTCGTGCTCCCGGCCACCGCCTTCGCGGAGCTGGCGTTCCGCGCGGCCGACGAGGTCGGCTGCGACACCGTCGAGGAACTCACCATCGCGGCCCCGCTCGCTCTGTCCGAGACCGGCGCGGTCGCGGTGCAGGTACGGGTCGCCGCGGCCGACGAGCGGGGACGCCGCCGCATAGGCGTGTTCTCCCGCCAGGACGCGATCGGCGGCGAGTGGCTGCCCCACGCCACCGGCACCCTCACCTCCGGCGGCGTGACCGGCGCGACCGTGGCGTGGCCGCCGCGCGACGCCGAACCCGTCGACATCGGCGCGCACTACGACGGCTCCGGCTACGGCCCGGCCTTCCAGTGCCTGCGCGAGGTCCGGCGGGCCGGCGACACCGTGTACGCCGAGGTGGCGCTGCCGAACTCGATCGGGGACGCCGCGGACTTCGGCGTGCACCCGGCACTGCTCGACTCGGTGGTGCAGGCGGTCGCGTTCCTGCCGGAGGCCGCCGGCCGTGTGCTGGCGCCGTTCTCATGGGAAGGTGCCACGCTGCACGCCTCCGGGCCGGCGCTGCTGCGCGTGGCGATCACGTCACTCGGCGGCGACGCCGTCTCCGTCACGGCGGTCGACGCGACCGGCCGCCCCGCGGTGTCCGTGGCGTCGCTGGCACTGCGTGAGCCCGTCGCCGCCGGGCCGGTGCGGCCGGAGTCCGCCTGGCTGTTCCGCCTCGACTGGACGCCGGTCGACGTCGCCCCGGTGACGGGCGGGCGATGGGCGGTGCTCGGCGCCGACACCCTCGGCCTCGGTGCCGCGCTGGCGGGCGCGGGCTGCGACGTCGTCGGCTACGGCGACACCCTTGACACGGTACTGGCCACACGGCCCGACCTCGTGCTCGCGCCCGTCACGGGCGACTCGGTGCAGGAGGCCACCGCGGCGGCGCTCGGCCTGCTCACGTCCTGGCTGGCCGACGAGCGTGCCGACGACGTGCCGCTCGTGCTGGTCACCTCCGGTGCGGTGGCCGGCGCGGACGTTCCCGCGGCGGGCGTGTGGGGCCTCGTGCGGGCGGCCCAGGCCGAGAACCCGGGCCGGTTCCTGCTGCTCGACGTCGACGACACGGAAGCGTCACGGCTGCTCGTCGCCGCGGCGCCCGGCCTGCTGGACGACGGTGAGACACAGGCCGTCCTCACCGACGGGGCGGCCGCCGTCGCACGACTGGCGAGGTTCGGCACCGCGCCGGAGCCCCGGGCGTGGGACCCGGACGGCACGGTCCTCATCACCGGCGGCACCGGTGGCCTCGGCAGCGCGCTGGCCCGGCACCTCGTCGTGGAACGGGGCGTGCGCAAGCTGCTGCTGGTCAGCCGACGCGGCCCGGAGGCGCCGGGTGCGCGGGAGCTGGCGGCCGAGCTGATCGAGCAGGGCGCCGACGTCACGCTGGCGGCGTGCGACGTGGCCGACCGTGACGCGGTGGCCGCCCTCCTGGCCGGGCACCCGGTCCGGGCGGTCGTGCACACGGCGGGCGTGCTGGACGACGGCGTGCTCGACACGCTGACGCCGGAGCGGCTCGCGGCCGTGCTGCGGCCGAAGGTGGACGCGGCGCAGCACCTCGACGAACTCGTCGGCGACGTGGACGTGTTCGTGCTGTACTCCTCGCTCTCGGGTGTGATGGGCGGCGCCGGCCAGGGTAACTACGCGGCCGCCAACGCCGCCCTGGACGCCATCGCGGCCCGGCGCCGCGCCGCCGGACGTCCCGCGCTGTCGCTGGCATGGGGCGCCTGGACGCAGGACGCCGGCATGACGGAAGCGCTGTCGCAGGCCGAGATGCGGCGGATGGCGAACTCGGGTTCGATGCCGCTCACCGTGGAGCAGGGCATGGCCCTGTTCGACGCCGCGTCCGCCACCGACGAGGCGCTGCTCGTGCCGTTCGCGGTGAAGCCCGGTGCGAAGGGGGGACCGGCCACGCACCCGATCCTGCGCGGCCTGCTGAGGGCACCGCGCCGCCGCGCCGCCGCGGACGCGTCCGCGGTGTCCACGGCGGCGCTGCGCGACCGGCTGAGCGGGCTCCCCGCCGCCCACCAGGACACGGTGCTGTGTGAGTTGATCGTCGACTACGCGGCGGCCGTGCTCGGCCACGCCGACGCGAGCGACATGGACCCGGAGCGTGACTTCCTGGAGGCCGGCTTCGACTCGCTGATGTCGGTGGAGCTGCGCAACCGGCTCGCCGACACGGTCGGTCTCCGGCTGCCCGGCACGGTCGTACTCGACCACAAGACGCCCGCCGAGCTGGCCCGGTGGCTGCGTGGCCAGCTCGCCGAACACGTCGGCCCGGCCCCGGCGACCACGTCCGGGCAGTCCGGCGACACCGTCGGCAAGGTGTACTTCGACGCGGTCCGGGCGGGCAAGGTCGACGAGGGCTGGGAGCTGCTCAAGGCCATCGCCCTCACCCGGCCGCTGTTCGAGGCGCCCGCCGAACTGGAGGAACTTCCCGAGCCCGTTACCCTCGCGGACGGGCCAGCCGGGCCGCGGCTGATCTGCATCAGCTCACCCGTGTCCGTCGGCGGTGCGCACCAGTACGCCCGTATCGCCGCCCACTTCCGCGGCGACCGTGGTGTGCAGGCGTTGCCACTGGTCGGGTTCGCGGCGGGGGAGAGCCTGCCCGGCTCGGCGCAGGCCATCACACGGGCCGTCGCGGAAAGTGTGCTGCACGCCGGCGACGGGGACCCGTTCGTGCTGGTCGGCCACTCGTCGGGCGGTGCGCTGGCCCTGGCGGTGGCCGGGCTGCTGGAGAGCATGTGGGGTGTGCGCGCCGACGGTGTGATCATGCTGGACACGCTCAGCCTGCGGCACGAACACGGGGACAGCGTGGACTACCGGCAGCTGGCCAGGAGGTTCATGGGCGAGACGGACTCGGCCACCGTGACGGTGGACAGCAACCGGCTGTCGGCCATGGCGCACTACCTCAACCGCATGTCCGCCCTGGAGGTTCCGCCGACCACCGCGCCGACGTTGCTGGTGCGCTGCAGCGTGCCCCTGCTCGGTGACCCCGACGCGAGCGTAGAGCATGGGCAGCAGGAGCTGCTCGTCCCCGCGGAGACGGTCCGCACCATCGACGCCGACCACTTTTCGCTGGCGCAGCGGGACTCCCACGTCACGGCGACCGTCATGAAGGAGTGGCTGGCCACGTTGTGACTCCGTGACCGCGGTCGGTCGTCGAGGACGTCGAGGGCGTCGAGGACTCCGCCACGGCTCGGACGCACACGACGCACGACAGGCAGCCGCGCACGAACGACACAGCGTGCGCCCGCGAACAGGAAGCGGGCGCACGCTGTGCGGCAGGGAACCGAGGAGGGCCGGGGACCGGAAGCGGAGCACAAGCCGCCGCGCTGGTCCCCGGCCCTGTGCGGCCGTGGGAGGGGGAGAACTCCTAGCGGATCAGAGTGATCGTGCCGGACGGGCAGACCTGCGCCGCCATCTTCGCGGCGGCGGCCTGCGTGTCGTCCGGTTCGGCGTCTAGCACCTCCACCAGGCCGTCCTCCTCGCCCTGGTCGAACAGCGCCGGCGCCGTCAGTACGCACTGGCCCGCGCCGACGCACCGGCTCCTGTCCACATTGATCTTCATGTCTTCGTTCCTCCCGGACTCACCAACGGACGGGCAGCTCGTGCAGGCCGAACAGGGTGCCGTCGTACTTGAACGGCAGGGCCGCGACGTCCGCGCCGATCGCGAGCGTCGGCACCCGGCGGAACAGCGTCTGGTAGACGATCTCCATCTCGGCACGCACCAGGTTCTGCCCGAGGCACTGGTGCACGCCGTAGCCGAACGCGACGTGGTGGCGCGCGGCCCGGCCCGGGTCGAACTCGTCGGGCCGCTCGAAGCTGTCCAGGTCGTGGTTGGCGCCGGCGATGAGCGGGATGATGCCCTCCCCGGCCCTGATGAGCTGGCCGCCGATCTCCACGTCCTCGACCGCCACGCGCAGCGCGACCAGGTCCGCGACCGAGTGGTAGCGCAGCAACTCGTCCACCGCGCGGTCGTCGCCGATCCACTGCGGGTTCGACAGCAGGGTCACCACACCGAGCGCGATGTTGTTCGCCGTGGTCTCGTGCCCGGCGATCAGCAGCAGCATGATGACGCCGGTCAGCTCCTCCGGGGTCAGTACCGCGGACTCCAGCAGCCGGGAGATCAGGTCGTCGCCCGGCCGCTTCTGCTTGACCTTGATGAGCCTGCCGATGTAGCGCAGCAGTTCCTGGACGGCCGCACTCCGCTCGTCCTCGGTGGTGGTCTTCAGGTTCACCAGCGTCTTGGTGCGTGACTCGAAGAACTCCCGGTCCACGAACGGCACGCCCAGCATCGTCGAGATCACCAGTGACGGCACCGGCAGCGCGAACTCGGCGACCAGGTCGGCGGAGTTGCCGAAGGACAGCAGGTGGTCGACGCAGCGGTCCACGGTCTCCTGGATGAGCGGCCGCCACTCCCTGACACGCCGCACGCTGAACTCGGGGATCAGTGCCTTGCGGAACCTGCCGTGCTCCGGCGGGTCGATGCCGACGAACCAGCCGGGGATCTGCTCCTGCGTCGGCACGCCGCCCGTCCTCGCGACGCTGGGGAAGCCCTCGCGCGCGGGATCGGAGCTGATCCGGTGGTCGGTCAGCGCGGTGCGCACGTCCTCGTGCCGCGACACCAGCCACACAAGGCTGCCCGTCGGCAGCGTCGAGCGGATCAGACCGGGCCGCTTGCGGAAGTCGGCGTACTGGCGCGGGGGGAAGGGCTCGCCGGGCAGCCGTACCGGGAACTGCGTCACTTCGGGTTTGGATAACGTCATGTGCACACGTCCAATCGGGGTCGGGGCGCGGTCAGCCGGCGCCGTAGAACTTGCGGATCCGGCCGACGACGAAGTCCTGGTCCTCGGGGCTCATGTCGGTGTAGGTCGGCAGGTAGAGGCCCTCCTGGGCGAACCGGGCGGCCTTGAGCGAGGGCCACACCGGGTCGCGGTACATCGGCTGCCTGCTCATCGGCTGGAAGAAGTACCGGGTCTCGACGCCGTTCTCCCCGAGGAACTCCATGAGCGCGTCGCGGTCCCGGGCCAGCACGTCGTACATCCACAGCACCTGACGCGAGGGCATCAGCGTGAGGCCGTCGATGCCGGAGAGCTCGCGGTCGTAATGCTCCTCGATGCGCGCCCGCGCCGCGAGGATCTCGTCGATCCGCTCGACCTGTGCCAGGGCGACGGCGGCCTGCATGTTGGTCATCCGGAAGTTGTAGGCGAGCTTCTTGTGCAGGAAGTCGTGCTCCCTGCTGAACGCCATGCCCCGTAGGTGCTCCATCTGGGCGGCGAGACGGGGGTCGTCGGTGACGCACGCCCCGCCCTCGCCCGAGGAAATGATCTTGTTCGCGAACAGCGAGAAGCACGCGATGTCCCCGACCGGGCGGATGCCGTGCGCCTCGGCGGAGTCCTCGACCACCCGCAGGTTGTACTCGTAGGCGATCTTCATGATCGCGTCCATGTCGCAGCGCCTGCCGTAGACGTGCACCGGCAGGATGGCCTTGGTCCGCGGAGTGATCTTGTCCTCGATCAGCGTGACATCGATGTTGAGGTCGTCGCCGCAGTCCACGAACACGGGCGTGGCACCGGTGTAGGTCACCGCCCACGCCGTCGCGACCATGGTGAACTCCGGCACCAGCACCTCGTCGCCCGGCCCGATGCCCAGCGCCCGCAGTGCCAGGGTCAGTGCCGTGGTGCCCGACGAGCACGCGACGGCGTGCTCGACCCCGTTGTACCGGGCGAACTCCTGCTCGAATCGCGGGATGTAGGGTCCCTGCGCGGAGATCCATCCGCTGGTGACCGCGTCGGTGACGTACTCCAGTTCGCGCCCCTTCATGCTGGGCCTGGAGACCGGGTACTTGAATCCCATGAGGTCCTCGTTCGTCGATGGGTGCCGGCGCGTGAGCGAGCTCGGCTGCCTCCGGCCATGTTGCGGCCGAAGGGGATCATTCGGGCGTAGCGCTCCGCAAGGGCTCCGGAGCCAGGGCGGGCAGATCGAGCACCAGATCGGTGGCGGCGTCCGCGCCGCCGGCGGCGCGCAGCAGCTTGCCGAAGTGCTGGGCGCGCTCGCCGAACGACGGCTCCTCCAGCACCCGCTTCAGCGCACGGAAGATGTCGTCGCCGGAGCCGCGGTGCGCGTCGACGGTCAGGCTCACGCCGAAGTCCTCACCGCGCACCGCCTGGTCGTGGCAGTCCACCCACAGCGGGCGGATGACCATCGGCTTGCCGAAGTACAGGCCCTCGTGGAAGCCGTTGCCGCCGCCGTGGGTCAGGAACACCTTCACGTTCGGGTGGGCGAGCACGTCGAGCTGGGAGGGCACCCAGCTCTCGATGCGCACGTTCTCGGGCAGCGGCTCGTCGGGCAGCAGGCCCTGCTGCTCCTCGGGCAGTTTCCACAGGATGTGGTGGTCCTTGCCGAGCCGCCGTGCCACCGTCAGCATGTCGCGTACCTGGCCGGAGGTCAGGCGGGTGGTGGTGCCCAGGCCGACGAAGATCACGGAGTCGCGCGCGGCCAGCCACCTGCTGACGTCCTCGTCCTCGGGTGCCTGGGGCAGCGGCGGGATCAGCGCGCCCACCATCCTCATGTTGTCCGGCGCCCGGAACGGGTAGTCCAGCTCGGCCAGCGACCCGTTCACCACCATCTCGGCGCGTTCGATCTTGGCCAGGAAACGCCGCGCCTCCGGATCGATGCCCAGCTCCCGGCGGGTTCGCTTGTCCTGCCTGAGGATCCGGGCCATGGACGGACGCAGGAAGATCGCCATGGTGCGCACACGGAAGAGCCGGTTCTCGATCCGTTGCCGCAGCGTCATGTGCACGGACAGGCCCGAGTGCGGTACGGGGAAGTCGGGGCCGGTGTACGCCTTGGTGAAGGGGGTGTACGCGGTCACGTAGTTGCTCGGCAGGAAGGGGGAGACGAGCACGTACGGGATCCTGCGGGTGATCGCGATGTCGATGGCGTACGCGGTGAGGCTCTCGATGACCATCAGCGCGGGCTTCAGTTCCTCGACGATCCCGAGGAGCCGCCGGTACTTGCCGACGTGCAGCGCGGGGTCGTAGGTGTGGCGGATCACGGCGGCGTGCGCGGCGAACCGCTTCGGGCCCGTCACCTCGGCGTAGACGTCCTCGTCCCACGTCAGGGCCGACAACTCCGGTACCACGTCGCCGAGTGAGGCGAACCGTACCGTCGACGCGTCGGCCAGCGCCTCGATGTCGCCCCGGCGTTCCTCGTCGGTGGCGAACCACAGGTCCGGGACACCGCGCCGGGCGAACTCGCCCGCGATCGTCTGGACCGGGTTGAACAGACCGCTCTCGGGGAGGCTGACGAACAGGATCGGCCGCGAGCTGGATGACATGAGCAACACCTTTCGGGCGGGCTTATCCACGGACGGGACCGGTGTGCGCCCCCGAGATCCCGTTTATCCCATCGCCGACGGCCGGAATTCCCTAGATCGGCGACGGCTGCGCAGGCCACCTGCGCCGGTGCCGCACCTGTAGGGAAAAACGGGTTGGGCCGCCCATACGCTCCACCGCTGAGTCCCTGTCGTACCTACCGGTCTGAGGTGGTCCCGCGTCATGAGCGAAGCCGGCAACGAGAACCCGGAAGTGATCGACCCGGTGGTCATCGTCGGTACCGCGTGCCGCCTTCCCGGCGGTATCGACTCGCCGGAGGGGCTGTGGCGCCTGCTGTGCGACGGTGAGGACGTCCTCGGCCCGTTCCCGACGGACCGCGGCTGGGACCTCGACGCGCTGTACGACCCCGACCCGACGGCGCCGGGCCGGAGTTACGTGCGCGAGGGCGGATTCCTCGCCGGCGCCGCCGAGTTCGACGCCCCGTTCTTCGGGATCTCACCCCGTGAGGCCGAGGCGATGCACCCGCAGCAAAGGGTGCTGCTGGAGGTCGTGTGGGAGGCGCTGGAGCGCGCGGGCGTGGATCCGGTGACGCTGCGCAACACCGCCACCGGCGTGTTCGTCGGCGCGGAAGCGCATGAGTACGGGCCGGGGCTGACCAACGCGCACGGCGCCGAGGGCCATCTGCACACGGGCACCGCGGGCAGCGTCGCCTCCGGCCGTATCGCTTACGAACTGGGCCTTCGCGGACCCGTGCTCACCGTGGACACGGCGTCGTCCAGCTCGCTGGTCGCCCTGCACCTCGCGGTGCGGTCGGTGCGCGGCGGGGAATGCGCGCAGGCCATCGTCGGCGGCGTCACGGTCATGCCGACCCCGGCCGCCTTCGTCGCGTTCAGCCGGCAGCGTGCACTGTCGCCCGACGCGCGGCCGAAGCCCTTCGGCGCGGACGCGAACGGCACCGCGTGGAGCGAGGGCGCCGGCGTGCTGTTCGTGGAGCGCCTGTCGACGGCACGCGCCGAGGGACATCAGGTGCTGGCCGTGGTGCGGGGCTCGGCGATCAATTCCGACGGCGCCTCGGCGGGGCTCACCGCTCCGAGCGAAGAGGCGCAGCGCGAGGTCGTCGCCGCGGCACTCGCTGACGCGGGCCTGCGTCCGTCCGAGGTGGACGCCGTGGAGGCGCACGGCACCGGCACCCCGCTCGGCGACCCGATCGAGGCCCGTGCGCTCATCGCCACCTACGGACAGGACCGCGACCGGCCGTTGTGGACGGGGTCGCTCAAGTCCAACCTGGGTCACACCCAGGCCGCGGCCGGCGTGCTCGGCGTGGTGAAGATGGTCGAGGCCCTACGGCACGGCGTCCTGCCCGCCACCCTGCGCGCCGAACCGCCGACGTCGCACGTGGACTGGTCGTCCGGTGCGGTCGAGCTGCTGACGCGGCAGCGCGACTGGACGAGCGGTGACGCCCCGCGGCGGTGCGGCGTGTCGTCCTTCGGGTTCAGCGGCTCCAACGCCCATGTCCTGCTGGAGGAGGCCCCGCCCGCGCCCGCCCCGGCGGAACGGGAGACCGAGCCGGCCGCGTTGCCGCTGGTGCTGTCGGCGCGCTCCGCCGCGGCGTTGCGCGGTCAGGCCGCCGGCCTGGTCAGGCTGGAGGCCGATCCACGGGATCTCGGACATTCGCTGGTGACGACGCGTTCGCTGTTCGAGCACCGGGCGGTGGTCGTCGACCGTGACGGGCTGGAGGCGTTCGCCCGGGGCGAGGCGACACCCGCCGCCGTCCATGGTGTGGCGGACGTCGAGGGCCGGACCGTTTTCGTGTTCCCCGGCCAGGGCGCCCAGTGGGCCGGCATGGGCGCACGGCTGCTGGACGAGTCGCCGGTGTTCGCCGAGCGGATCGGCGCGTGCGCGGCGGCGCTGTCGGAGTTCACCGACTGGTCGCTGGTGGACGTGCTGCGTCAGGCCGAGGGTGCGCCGGACCTCGATCGCGTGGACGTGGTGCAGCCGGTGTCCTTCGCGGTGATGGTGTCGCTGGCGGCCCTGTGGCGTGCGCGGGGCGTGCGTCCGGACGCGGTCGTCGGTCATTCGCAGGGTGAGATCGCCGCCGCCGTCGTCGCCGGAGCGCTGTCCCTCGAGGACGGTGCGCGGGTGGTCGCGCTGCGCAGCCGGGCCATCGCCCGCCGGATCGCGGGCGAGGGCGCCATGATGTCGGTGCCGTTGCCGGTGGAGCGCGTTGAGTCGTTGCTGCCCGCGGACGGGTCCGTGCAGATCGCGGTCGTCAACGGGCCGGCCTCGGTCGTCGTCGCCGGTGCGCCCGCCGCGCTGGAGACGCTGTTCGACACCTTGACCGCCGACGGGGTGCGAGTGCGGCGTATCGACGTCGACTACGCCTCGCACACGGCGCAGGTCGAGAAGATCCAGGAGGAACTGCTCGACCTGCTCGCACCGGTCCGGCCCCGCACCGCGGAGGTGCCGTTCCATTCGACGGTGACCGGCGAGTGGCTGGACACCGAGACTATGGACGGCGGCTACTGGTACCGGAACCTGCGCAGCACGGTGAACTTCGGGCCCGCGATCGCCACGCTGCTCGACGAGGGGCACCGCGCGTTCATCGAGTGCAGCCCGCATCCCGTGCTGCGCGTCGGCATCACCGAGGCGATCGAAGCGGCCGGCGTGCGGGCCGTCGTGACGGGCACGCTGCGCCGTGGCGAGGACGGCCTGGACCGCGTGTACGCGTCGTTCGCCGAGGCGTTCGTGCGGGGTGTGCCGGTGGACTGGGCCGGTCTTTACGAGGGCGGCCGCCGGATCGACCTGCCCACGTACGCGTTCGACCGCCGCCGGTACTGGACGGCCGGTCCCGGTACCACGGCCGCGCCCGTGCGCGAACCGGAGCCCGCCGCCGTCGCCGAGGTCCCGGCGCTCGATCGCACGGCGCTCCTCGACACCGTCCGGGCGCAGGCCGCCACCGTGCTGGGGCACACGGACGCGGCCGCGATCGACACCTCCCGTGGGTTCCGCGCCCTCGGCTTCGACTCGATCACCGCCGTCGACCTCCGGGAGCGGCTCGTCGCCGCACTCGGCATCGCGCTGCCCGCGTCCGTCGTCTACGACCACCCGACGCCCGACCGGCTCGCCGACTTCCTGCTCGCCTCCGTCACCGGCGAGACCGAGGAAGCCACCCTCACCCCGGCCGCCGCCGACGAGCCGATCGCGATCGTCGGCATGGCGTGCCGGTTCCCGGGCGGCATCGCCGGCCCCGAGGACCTGTGGCGGGTCGCCGCCGAGGGACGGTGCGTGGTCGGCGACTTCCCGACCGACCGTGGCTGGGACCTGGATGCGCTGTTCGCCCCCGGCTCCGACGGCACACCCGCCGTCGCCACCCGCTCGGGCGGCTTCCTCCCCGACGCGGCGGGCTTCGACGCCGAGTTCTTCGGCATCTCGCCGCGTGAGGCCAAGGCGATGGATCCCCAGCAGCGCCAGCTGCTGGAGACCACCTGGGAGGCGCTGGAGCGCGCCGGCCTCGACCCGGCCTCCCTGCGCGGTACCCGGACCGGCGTGTTCGTCGGCACCTTCGGCGGCAGCTACGAATCGTTGCTCGGCCGGCGGGACGACGCCCGCGGCTTCGTCATGACCGGTACGACGCCGAGTGTCATGTCGGGCCGGACGGCGTACGTGCTCGGCCTGGAGGGCCCGGCACTGACCGTCGACACCGCGTGTTCGTCGTCGCTGGTGGCGCTGCATCTGGCCGCCCAGGCACTGCGGGCCGGGGAGTGCGGGCTCGCGCTGGCGGGCGGCGTGACCATCATGTCCACGCCCGACAACTTCGTGGAGTTCACGCGGCAGGGCGGCCTGGCCGCCGACGGCCGGTGCAAGTCGTTCTCCGACGCCGCCGACGGTACCGGCTGGTCCGAGGGCGTCGGCGTGCTGGTACTGGAGCGGCTGTCCGCCGCCCGCGCGAACGGACACCGGGTACTCGCTGTCGTACGTGGCTCGGCCGTCAACCAGGACGGCGCCTCCAACGGCCTCACCGCACCGAACGGGCCCTCGCAGCAGCGGGTGATCCGTGCCGCGCTGGCCAACGCGGGCCTGCGTCCGTCCGACGTGGACGCGGTCGAGGCGCACGGCACCGGCACGAGGCTCGGCGACCCGATCGAAGCCCAGGCCCTGCTGGCGGCCTACGGCCGGGACCGGGAGACGCCGCTGCTGCTCGGCTCCCTGAAGTCCAACATCGGCCACACGCAGGCCGCCGCGGGTATCGCGGGCGTCATCAAGATGGTGCAGGCCATGCAGCACGGCATGCTGCCGCAGACCCTGCACGTCGAACAGCCGTCGTCGCACGTGGACTGGTCGGCGGGTGCGGTGGACCTGCTCACCGAGGCCACACCGTGGCCCGACACGGACCGGCCGAGACGCGCGGCGGTCTCGTCATTCGGCATCTCCGGCACGAACGCCCACGTCATCCTGGAGCAGGCCGCCCAGCCGGAGCCCGCGCCCGAGACGAACGGTGTCCTGGTTCCCTGGGTGGTGTCGGCGCCCACGCCGGAGGCGCTGCGCGCGCAGGCGGCGCGGGTCGCGACCGCGTCCGGCGGTGCGGCCGACGTGGCGCTGTCCCTGGCCGGCACCCGCACGCGCTTCGCCCATCGTCTCGCCGTGACCGGCCGGGACGGGGACACCCTGCGGGCCACGCTGGCCGGCCCGACCGACGCGGTCCAGGGCTCGGTCGTCCAGGGCAAGCTGGGCGTGCTGTTCACCGGCCAGGGCTCGCAGCGCCTCGGCATGGGCCGCGGCCTGTACGAGCGGTTTCCCGCGTTCGCCACGGCGTACGACGAGGTGATCGCGGCACTGGGCACCGAGGTGCGGGACGTCATGTGGGGCGAGGACGCGGCGGAACTCGACCGGACCCGTTGGGCACAGCCCGCGCTGTTCGCGCTGGAGGTCGCCCTGTACCGGCTCGTGGAGTCGTGGGGCGTCGAGCCGGACATGGTCGGCGGCCACTCGGTCGGCGAGATCGCCGCCGCGCACGTCGCGGGCGTGCTGTCGCTGGCCGACGCGGCGACGCTCGTGCTCACCCGGGCCGGCCTGATGCAGGCCCTGCCCGAGGGCGGGGCGATGCTCGCCGTCGAGGCGACCCTGGGCGAGGTCTGCCCGCTGCTGGTGGAAGGAGTGTCCGTCGCGGCCGTGAACGGGCCGGCGTCCGTCGTGGTGGCCGGTGTCGGCGAGGTGGTCGCGAAGATCCGCGACACCTTCACCGAGCAGGGCCGCCGCACGAAGCTGCTGCTGGTCTCCCACGCCTACCACTCGCCGCTGATGGACCCGATGCTGGCCGGGTTCGGCGAGGCGCTGGAGGACCTGGCGTTCCATGAGCCGCGCATCCCGTTCGTGTCGGCGCTCACCGGACGGATCGACGTGCCGGACAGCGGCGTCTACTGGGTGCAGCACGTACGGCAACCGGTGCTGTTCACGGACGCCGTCCGGGCGATGGCCGACGCAGGTGTCCGCACCGTGCTCGAACTCGGACCGGACGGCACGCTCAGCGCCCTGGTGCCCGACGCCGCCGGCGACGCCGACGTCCGGGCGATCCCGCTGCTGCGCCGTGACCGGCCCGAGGAAGACCGGGCCGTCACCGCGCTGACGGAGCTGCACGTGCGCGGCACGGAGGTGGACTGGGCGGCCTTCCTCGCGGACACGGGGGCGCACACCGTGGCCCTTCCCACCTATGCGTTCCGCCATCAGCGCTTCTGGCCGGACGACGGCGAGACCGGTGACGTCGTCGGCGCGGGTCTCGAACAGGCGGGCCACCCGTTGCTCGGTGCGGTCGTCCAACTGGCGGACCGCGACGGCGTGCTGCTCACCGGCCGGCTGTCCGCCACCGCGCAACCCTGGCTCGCGGACCACGTGGTCGGCGGCCGGATCCTGTTCCCGGGCACGGGCTTCGTGGAGCTGGCGCTGCGCGCCGGCGACGAGGCCGGCTGCGGACGGCTGGACGAGCTCACGCTGGCCGTACCGCTGGTGCTGCCCGCGCGCGGCTCGGTCCCCGTGCAGGTCGCGGTCGGTGCGGCCGAGGACGGCCGCCGCCCGGTGAAGGTGTCCTCGTGGGCCGACGGCACCTGGACGCTGCACGCCACCGGACACCTCGCGGCGGACGCTCCCGCGGCGGACACGGCGTTCGCACGGGACCAGTGGCCGCCGGCCGGCGCGCAGGCCCTGCCGCTGGACGACTGCTACGAGCGGCTGGCCGCGATGAACCTCGACTACGGCCCGGCGTTCCGGGGCGTGCGCGCGGTGTGGCGGCGGGACGCCGAGGTGTTCGCGGAGGTGGCGCTGCCCGACGCGGTAGCCGACCGGGCGGGCGCCTTCGGCCTGCACCCGGCGCTGCTCGACGCCGCCGTGCAGGTTGCGTTCCTCGGCGACATGGGCGTGCCGCCCGGTGCCCTGCCCTTCGCCTGGGAGGGAGTGTCCCTGCCGGCCGCCGGCGCGGCGGCGCTGCGGGTCCGCCTGGCCCCGAACGGCCCGGGCGTGTCCATCACGGCCGCGGACGTGCTCGGTGAACCGGTCGCGGCCGCCGAGTCGCTGACGTTGCGGGCGGCCGCCACGCCCGCCGCGGCTCTCGCGTACGACTCGCTGTTCGCACTGGACTGGACGCCGCTGCCGGAGGCCGGGGCGGCCGAGCCCGCCGCGGTGCTGGAGTTCGCGCCGGCCACCGGCGACATGGCGGCGGCGGCACACGCGGCGGCGGCCAGGGCGCTCGAAGCCGTGCAGGAGCGGCTGTCCCGCGACAGCGAGGAACCGCTGCTGTTCGTGACACACGGCGCGGTGTCGGGCGACGATCCGGCCTCGGCCGCCGTGTGGGGCCTGGTACGGACCGCTCAGACCGAGAACCCCGGCCGCTTCCTGCTGCTGGACCTGCCGGAGGGCGGGGACCTCCCGGCGGCGTACGGCGCGCTGGTGACGTCCGGTGAACCGCAGGGCTGGGTGCGGGACGGCGTCGTGCACGCCGCCCGGCTGGCGCGCCTCGGCGCGGACGCGGGCCTGCTGCCGCCCGGCGGCAGCGGATGGCGGCTGGACATCCCGAAGCGGGGCAGCATCGACGACATCGCACTCGTCCCGTATCCCGAGGCCGAGCGCGAGCTGGCCGGCCGGCACGTGCGCGTACGGGTGCGCGCGGCGGGCGTGAACTTCCGGGACGTACTCAACGTCCTGGGCATGTACCCCGGCGACCCGGGCGCGCCCGGCGCCGAGGGCATGGGCGAGGTCGTCGAGGTCGGCCCCGAGGTGACGGGCGTGCGCGTCGGCGATCGCGTCATGGGCATGATCACGGGTGGCTTCGGCCCGCTGGCGGTCGTGGACGAGCGGTTGCTCACGCCCGTGCCGGCGGCTTGGCCGGACGAGGTGGCCGCGGCCGTCCCGCTGGTGTTCCTCACCGCCTACCACGGTCTCGTCGACCTGGCGGGGCTGCGCGGCGGCGAACGCGTACTCGTCCACGCCGGTGCCGGAGGTGTGGGCATGGCCGCGATCCAGCTGGCGCGGCACCTGGGCGCCGAGGTGTTCGCCACGGCGAGCGAGGGCAAGTGGGACACGCTGCGCGCCCTCGGCGTCGCGGACGACCACATCGCCTCCTCCCGGACGCTCGACTTCGCCGGGACGTTCGGCAGGGTGCTGGGCGAGCAGCGGATCGACGTCGTGCTCAACTCGCTGGCCGGGGAGTTCACCGACGCGTCCCTGGACCTGCTCGCCGACGGCGGCCGTTTCGTGGAGATGGGCAAGACGGACCTGCGTGACCCCGCCGACCTGCCCGACGTGCGCTACCTGCCGTTCGACCTGATGGTGGTGGACCCGGACCGCATCGCCGGCATGCTCGCCGAACTGAGTGAGCTGTTCGAGGCCGGGGTGCTGGCGCCGCTCCCGGTGCGATCGTGGGACGTGCGGCGTGCGGGCGACGCGTTCCGGTACATGAGCCAGGCCAGGCACACCGGCAAGATCACCCTCACAATGCCGGCCGGGACCGCCACCGACGGCACGGTCCTCGTCACCGGCGGCACGGGCGGCCTCGGCAGCAGGCTCGCCCTGCATCTGGCCGGACAGGGCGTGGCCCGGATGGTGCTTGCCTCACGCCGCGGCCCGGCGGCGGACGGCGCGACGGAGCTGCGCGAGGAACTGGCGGGCCTGGGTGTCCAGGTGCGGGTGGTCGCCTGCGACATCGCGGACGGTGACGCCACTCGTGAACTGGTCGCGAGCATCCCCGATCTCACGACGGTCGTGCACACCGCGGGCGTGCTCGACGACGGCGTGGTCGGCTCGCTCACACCGCAGCGGCTGGCGACCGTGCTGCGGGCGAAGGCCGACGCGGCCTGGAACCTGCACGAGGCGACCAAGGACCGGCGACTCGCCCACTTCGTGACGTTCTCCTCGGTCATGGGCGTCATCGGCGGCGCCGGCCAGGCCAACTACGCCGCCGCCAACGCCTTCCTCGACGCACTGGCCGCACACCGCCGTTCGGCGGGCCTTCCGGCCGTCTCACTGGCCTGGGGCGCGTGGGCGCCGGGCGCCGGCATGACCGCGACGCTGTCCGATGTGGACCTCGCGCGCATGGCCCGCGACGGCATGGCCCCGCTGACGACGGAGCAGGGCATGGCGTTGTTCGACGCGGCGCTGGCCGTCGACGCCCCGGCGCTGGTGCCGATGCGGCTGGAGCTGTCCGGGCTGCGCACGAGGAGCGACGCACCGGCCGTGTTGCGCGGTCTCGCCGGAACCGGCCGCCGTACCGCCGCCTCCACCGCGGCGGCGGAGGTCGCCACCTTGGCATCGCGCCTCGCCGGCGCGGCTCCCGACGAACGCCTCCGGCTGGTGCTCGGCGCCGTACGGACCGAGGCCGCCGCTGTCCTCGGCCACGGCTCGTCGGCCGCGATCGAGCAGTACCGCGAGTTCCGGCAGCTCGGCTTCGACTCGCTCACCGGCGTCGAGCTGCGCAACCGGCTCAACACGGTCACCGGCCGTCGGCTGCCGTCCACGCTGCTGTTTGACTACCCGACTCCGTCGGCACTCGCGGAGTACCTGCGGGACGAACTGGCGCCCTCCGCCGGGGCCGAGGCGGCCGGGACCGGCATGCCCCTTCAGGAGTTGGACCGGCTGGAGGCGGCCCTCGCGGCCGCCGGTCCCACGGCCGACCACGCGACGCTGGCCGACCGGCTCGAGCAGCTCGGCCGGCGGCTGCGGCAGGCGGAGACGGACGCGGCCGGACACGTCGACGAGATCGACGCCGACAAGATCAACTCGGCCTCGGTCGACGAGCTGTTCACGATCATCGATGGCGAGCTGGGCATCTCCCAGGACTGAACCCGCCCACCGCCCCCCGTTCGTTGATGGAGAAGAGGACCTGCGATGGATGACCACGGCCAGCAGGACAAGGTCGTCGAGTATCTGAGGCGTGTCACGGTCGACCTGCGCACCGCCCGCCAGCGCATCGAGGAACTGGAGCTGAAGGGACGCGAGCCGATCGCGATCGTCGGCATGGCGTGCCGGTACCCGGGCGGTGTGCGCTCGCCGGAGGACCTGTGGCGACTGGTCGTGGACGGCATCGACGCGGTCACCGAGTTCCCGGCGAACCGCGGCTGGGACCTCGACACCCTCTACGACGCCGACCCCGGGCACGTGGGCACGTCCTACTCGCGGGCCGGCGGCTTCCTCCACGACGCGGGCGAGTTCGACGCCGAGTTCTTCGGGATGAGCCCGCGGGAGGCCATGGCGACGGACGCGCAGCAGCGGCTGTTGCTGGAGACGTCGTGGGAGGCTCTGGAGCGGGCGGGCGTCGATCCGGTGTCGCTGCGCGGCAGCCGCGCCGGCGTGTACGCGGGCGTGATGTACAGCGACTACCGGGAACTGCTCGCCGACGACGGCTTCGAGGGCTACCGCACCAACGGCAGCCTGCCCAGCGTCGCCTCGGGCCGCGTGGCCTACACGCTGGGACTCGAGGGGCCGGCGGTCACGGTCGACACGGCGTGTTCGTCGTCGCTGGTGGCTCTACACCTGGCCGCGCAGGCGCTGCGCAACGGCGACTGCACGCTGGCGCTGGCCGGCGGCGTGACGGTGATGTCCACACCCAGCACCTTCGTGGAGTTCTCGCGCCAGCGCGCCCTTTCCGCGGACGGCCGCTGCAAGGCGTTCTCCGACTCCGCCGACGGCACCGGCTGGGCCGAGGGCGTGGGCATGCTCGTGCTGGAGCGTCTGTCGGACGCACGGCGGCTCGGCCACCCGGTGCTCGCGGTGGTGAGGGGTTCCGCGGTGAACCAGGACGGTGCGTCGAACGGACTCACCGCACCGAACGGCCCGTCGCAGCAGCGGGTCATCAAGCTGGCGCTGGACAGCGCCGGGCTGGCAGCGTCCGATGTGGACGTCGTCGAGGCGCACGGCACGGGCACGGAGCTGGGCGACCCGATCGAGGCGCAGGCGCTGCTGGCGACCTACGGCCGTGACCGTGAGACGCCGGTCCTGCTCGGGTCGGTGAAGTCGAACATCGGGCACACACAGGCGGCGGCAGGTGTCGCCGGCGTGATCAAGATGGTGATGGCGATGCGGCACGGGCTCGTGCCGAAGTCGCTCCACGCCGACACGCCGTCGTCCCATGTGGACTGGTCGGCGGGTGCGGTGACACTCGCGGCGGAGGCGAGCCCGTGGCCGGAGGTGGAGCGGCCGCGGCGGGCGGCGGTGTCGTCGTTCGGGATCTCCGGCACGAACGCGCACACCATCCTGGAGCAGGCCCCCGCCACCGTGGCCGCCGAGCCGCGTGCCGAAGCGCCGGTCGACGCAGTCGTGCCGTGGGTGCTGTCCGGGCACACGCCGGCGGCGTTGCGCGCACAGGCGGAGCAGCTGGCACTGCGGCTGGACACCGGTGCGCACCCGGCGGACGTCGGCCTCACCCTGGCCACCGGCCGAGCACACCTCGCGCACCGGGCCGCGTTCGTCGGCCGTGGCGGCGCCGACCTGGCGGCGAAGCTGTCGGCCTGGACCGCCGCGGAGGCGGTGGCCG